>NZ_CP064189.1:0-300000 GCF_015353075.1 Rhizobium sp. 007
TGAGCAGGGGACGTTAAGCTTTCGTTAACCAAAAAACTCTTGCCCTGTCGGCAGAATCGGAGCTTATATTGCAACTGCGGTAGTAACCGAATTCTTCGCCTAAAACCGCAGTTGAGAAACCGGACAAAATAGCATGACTCAGACCGCTGAGAATATTCTAGCGTCAAACACGTCAGACCTCAAAGGACTGATTCAGCGGCATTCGTCTGCACTGTCAGCGCAACTTCAGGCCCACCACGCAAGCGTGTTCCCGCCGCATGCCGAAAAGGGCATTCGCAATTTCACACCTGCCGAGACATCGAAGCTTGTCGGGATAGGGGAGGGGTACCTGCGTCAGGTTGCCGCCGAGATGCCGAACCTGTCTGTTAGCCAAAGTGGCGGCCGGCGGAGCTATTCGGTCGAAGACATTCACGAACTGAGGAAGCATCTCGACCAGGGCACGAGGGGAGGGCGTCGCTATCTGCCGCACCGTCGCGCTGACGAGGAACTGCAGGTGATCGCCGTGATGAACTTCAAGGGAGGTTCGGGCAAGACGACGACGTCGGCGCACCTGGCGCAATATCTCGCCCTTCGTGGGTATCGCGTCCTTGCCATCGACCTAGACCCCCAGGCAAGTCTTTCAGCCCTTTTCGGTCACCAGCCGGAAGTCGATGTTGGTCCCAACGAGACGCTCTACGGTGCTATCCGATATGATGATCAGCAAAGGCCGATCGCAGAGATCGTCAGGGCGACCTACATCCCCGACCTGCACCTTATCCCGGGCAATCTGGAGCTCATGGAGTTCGAACACGACACACCACGCGCGCTGATGAAACGTCAGCCCGGCGATACGCTGTTTTTTGCCCGTATTGGCCAGGCAATCTCGCAGGCACAAAATCTCTATGACGTAGTGATAATCGACTGCCCGCCACAGCTAGGTTACCTCACGTTGTCAGCGCTCACCGCTGCCACGTCCGTCCTCGTCACCGTGCATCCGCAGATGCTCGACGTGATGTCGATGAATCAGTTTCTTGCGATGACCGGAGATCTGCTCGAGGAGATCTCCGCAGCCGGCGCCCCTTCCGACTATAACTGGATGCGGTATCTGGTGACGCGGTTCGAACCAAGCGATGGTCCCCAGAACCAAATGGTAGCGTTCCTGCGGTCGATATTCGGTGACCATGTGCTGATCCACCCGATGTTGAAAAGTACGGCTGTCTCCGACGCGGGCCTAACAAATCAAACACTGTTTGAGGTCGAGCGCGGCCAATTTACACGTGCGACGTACGATCGGGCACTTGAATCGATGAACAACGTGAATGCCGAAATTGAAGGATTGATCAGGAAAGCGTGGGGTAGGGCCACATGAGCAGGAAGGACGTTTTCGCCAAACTTAACCCGCCGGGCGCCGCCGCTGCCGAGAGCTCGGCTGAAATCCGCGTCCAAAAGGGCCGTCTGCGGCCAATCCTTGGATCGCCCGATTTGATTCAGGACACGTCACGCTCTCCCGTCGGCGCGATCGGGCAGTCATTGAGCGAAGTCAGTGAACGCAGCCGCCGCGCTGACGACATCGAAAAGCGGCTCACGGAAGGCCTGGCGGTTGTTTCGCTGGACACTGCAGATATCGATCCGTCGTTCATTCCGGATCGTATGCCTGGAGCGGCCGAGGCGCATGATCGCCTTGTTAGCTCCATCCGAGAACAAGGCCAGCAGGTTCCGATCCTTGTGCGCCCGCATCCTGAAAGCCCTGGCCGCTATCAGATTGCCTTCGGCCACCGACGCCTTCGCGCCATTGCCGAGCTTGGTACTCGTGTGAGTGCCATTGTTCGAGATTTGACCGATGAGCAGCTCGTCGTCGCGCAGGGCCAGGAAAACAATGAGCGCCAGGATCTTACCTATATCGAAAAAGCTCGCTTTGCCGACAGGCTGCAGCAGCGCTTTTCTCGAGATGTGATCATGGCAGCGATGTCGCTATACAAGAGCGATTTGTCGAACATGCTGTCGGTGGTCGCTCGCATACCAGATGCGTTGATTGAATCGATCGGCCCTGCGCCGACCGTGGGCCGGCGCAGCTGGATCGAGCTTGCTGAGCTCTTGTCAAATACGAAGTCGCTGGACCGGGCTATCGCATTTACCGGAGCAAACGAGGTGCAAAGCCTTCCCTCGGAGGAACGGTTCAAGGCGCTCCTCGCACATCTGAAACCGCACCCGAAGAAGGCGAAGGCTGACGTGTGGTCAACGCGTGCTGGCGTCCGTCTTGCAAAAGTCACGCATAGCGACGCCAAGGTGGAAATCGTCATCGATCGAAAGGAGGCGCCCGAGTTCGCGTCCTTCGTTCTCGATAAGCTTCAATCTCTGTTCGAAGAGCATCGCTCGAAGAACTAAGTGCCTAAAGTCATAAAATCAGGAGAGTGCCGCAAAAGAAAAAAGCCCCCGAACGTCGCCGTCGCGGAAGCCCTTTTCGATGTTTAGCAGCTAGAGAATCGCACTTCCGGGAATCACTGTCAAGAGTCTAGGCGTCGGTTCGACGAGCAGATTTCTTTTGCCTTGAAGAAGGTGAAGGATAATGGAAAGCGGATATGTGACGACGCCCTTCGGGCGGCGGCCGATGTCGCTTGGCATGCTGGCAAGCCAGCAACTTGCCGAGACCATCGAGCCGGGGATGAAGCGTAGCAAATGGAAGCTGTTTAGGGCGATCTGCGAGGCACGGCCGGCGCTCGGCGTGACCGATCGCGCGCTGACAGTGCTCGACGCGCTCTTGACCTTCTACCCCGACGACGAAATCTCCGAGGAACGAGGTCTAATCGTCTTCCCATCGAACGCGCAGCTTTCGCTTCGCTCCCGCGGAATGACGCCTGCCACCCTTAGACGGCACCTTGCCGTCCTGGTCGATGCCGGTCTGATCGTGCGCAAGGACAGCCCGAACGGAAAACGCTACGTGCGACGCGATAGGGAAGGGGCTGTAGACGAGGCCTTCGGCTTCAGCGTCGCGCCGCTTCTCGCGCGTGCGGCCGAGATCGAAAGCCTCGCCGCCCAGGCGGTGGCCGATCGAGAACTGCTGCGAGTGACCAGGGAGCGCCTGACCGTCTGCCGGCGCGATCTTTCCAAGTTGATTGCCGCTGCCTTCGAAGAAGAGGTTTCCGGTGACTGGGAAGGCATTTCAGCGATATTTCAAACGCTCCTTGCCCGGATTCCTCGCGTTGCGACCGTCGAAAAATTGGCCCCGCTTCTCGACGAGATGGCATCGCTGCGAGCTGGGGTCATCAACCTGTTGGAAAAACGGATAAAAACACAAAAAATAAGCGCCAATGAGTCTCAACTTGAGCGCCACAAACAGAATTCAAATCCCGAATTCATCTATGAACTTGAACCAAGCTTCGAAACGAAGCAGGGCGAAAGGGCAGTGGCCAACAATAACCCGAACACCGAGCCGTCAGGTGAGCGGAGGCTAAAAGCGATGATACCTTCCGGCAAGGGCAACGGCGGAGCGCCCAGGGCGGCCGATTTGCATGCCGGTCACAGCCTGAAATCCTTCCCGCTCGGCCTTGTCCTCCAAGCCTGCCCGCAAATCCTCGACTATGGCCCCGGTGGAACGATCGGCAATTGGCGGGACCTGATGTCGGCAGCAGTGGTCGTACGATCCATGCTCGGCGTAAGTCCCTCGGCCTACGAGGAAGCCTGCGCGGGCATGGGTCCGGAAAACGCCGCAACTGTGATCGCCTGCATCCTAGAAAGGGGAGGGCATATCAACTCGGCCGGTGGTTACCTACGCGATCTGACGCGAAGGACCGAAAAAGGTGAGTTTGCGATCGGACCGATGCTGATGGCGCTTGTCCGAGCAAATGCCGGACTGCGGCGGAACGTCAGCTGACTGGTGGAACATCCCGGTTCCGACCGAAGGTGCCGGCCCGGATGAGGTTTGATTTCGGCGTACCGATGTCGGCCACTGCCGGGGATGACGCCGGGGTCGAATTGGCCTTCAAGCTGAGGGCCGTGGTTTGCGCCGCCAACCTGTCCTCATCACTGACTGGGCCGACCGGGTTTCCGTCGACGTCGTGGCGTTTGGCATCGGGCTGCGCACAAGCGAAGTAATAGCGCTTCGAATGGGTGTAGACCGAGGTCGCGCGGCGCAGCGCGCTCACCGGCAGATCAGGCTTCATTAGTAGCGCACGGATCTCGGTCCAGATGCCGAGTGCGAACGGCTTGATTGCATCTCCCTCACGTCGGGGCAATAATTCGATCGGTCGCACGAGCAGCGCATTGATCGCCTCAGCCTTGCCGATCTCGTTGGGCCCAGCGGCGATCACTCCTCGGCTTTCCGTCCACAGTTTCTGCATCTTCCACTCTCCTGGCTCCTTTCTGGTAACCAGGAAAGCATGCCGATTTCATGCCATTGCGAGTACGGCGGAGCGCAGGGAGAAGGCGAGAATCCGCCTCAGTCTAGGCTTGGGAATTCGTTGGCCCTATCGTAACTCTCCTCCAACATGAAAGCCGTTCAAAACATCGTCAAGGCAAGCCTCTTCTGTTGGAGGCCCCGGCTCTATGCGCTTGCAGAACATAGATTGAGTTTTAGAGAGGGAGTCGTTCCAGCGACGAGCGACGCCTGAGGTGGAGCAGTGAGTGCCCCAATCCGATTTCGTCCGCTACTCGCGGCATGACCCAGGATCAGGACATTCCAAACAGCGTAAAGCGCGCCGTCGAGGAGGTTCTTCGCGATCGCCTGGCCCGGCCGGTTTCGTGGTTGTGGACATTCGCACGGATCGCGACGTCGGCGGCGATCCTGCTTGTCGACGTAAACTGCAATTTGGTCGACCGTCCGATCAGCTCGAAAATCACCTTTGGACTTCCGACCGAAGTCCGCAAGGCTCTGATCTCGCTGGGCGAGAGCCGCTTCCCGCAGATCAGACACCATTTCAATGAACAGCAGAAGATCGCACGCTAACCCGCGTCGAACGATCTGATTGCTACCGCCCGCCGGCTTGCGAAGGCCAGTTCGCAACGGCCGCGCCAGTCGGACCTGAAAAGAGGCGTGAGCATAGCCTATTGCGCCTCTTCCGGAGCCGGGGCAATGACTTGCCTTGCGCCCGTTCGCTCAGTGTCCGATAGGCTCGTGTGCTATGCCTGGAACGGGATCGTCCGCCCCGGCTGTCTCGCCTGCTCTTTCGTGTAGGAAACACCGTGCACTTTTATGCCTTGGGCGTTCAGTAAAGTGATAATCCCACCCTTGTTGGAGAGAGCCACTGGCGCTTTGATTTGGATAACCTGCGTAGCACCGCCCGCGATCGAGCCAGAAAGGGGCATCGCGTTCTTCTGCTTGTCCTTGATCTGCCAGCCGGCGAGATCGACTGGAACGTCGGCGGTGTTGAGCAGTGTGACCGTCTCGCGTTCAGGTGTTCTGACGTCGTTGACATATGCCGCGATGACGCGAACGAGACCATCCGGCACTTCGAACGTGGGAATGCGGTCGCGGTCGACCGGCGCATGCGGCCGGTTCGGATGCTCGCGATCCTGCGGCACGATGAGAGAGCCATCGCCATCGTCCGAGTGCCATGCCTGTGTCTGGAACTTCAGGAAGATCGCTACCCACTGCTTCTCACGGGGAAACTCGATGATCAGCCCGCCATCCTGCCACGGCCCATTTTGCGCAGCAAAGCGGCCCGGCGGATTGCCCTGATTGAAATGAATGTCGTGGATGCCTCGGCCCGGCTTGAAGCCGAAATACTTGTCTGCCTTGTTGTTCTCGGGCCCCCATGTTTCGCCAAAGGCGTAGATCATCGCCTCCTCGTCCGACATGGCGCGCTGGATGTAGGCATCGATCTTCTCGTTCAGATCGTTATCGGGTCCGGATGCCGATATCGGCAGCGGTTTAAGCTCCCAGGGCTGCATGAGATTGCCGCGGATGAAGTCAAGTGCGACGCCACCCGGTTGGCTCGGGGTCTTGTGGAGCCCTTCGGGCAGCTCTGCGAGCAGATCCGTGACCGGATGCTCAAATTGTGACCGGACGAGAAATTCGACCTCGCTGCCATCCTGAGAGCGGACATTTATGGCGATACGATGCAACGTGCCGTTTTCCGAGACAAGCACCTGATAATGCGGGCTTGCGCCCGATGCCAGGCGATTGTTGATCGGTCTTCCCTTGAGAACGGCGTAATTGTTGAGTGGCATGACATCCTCCGCGTCAGTTGTTTTCAGGCCGAGCGCTCCGGCGCATTGCTTGTTTACCCTTCAGGTGTGTGGCGGCTCCTACGAGCCTCTAAGCAAGGGATGCGCAACTCTTCGGTAGCGCCATTGCGGTTTTGCTGGAATGATCGGTATTCACGTAGTCGCCCAGACCGGTCTGGAGAGCATTGAACAGATCGAGTGCTCTGCGAGCAGCCTTGCCCGGCATTTCGCCGGCAATCGTGTCGTATTTGAATGACACTTCCGCGACAGACGGTGGCCCTGGCGCTGTCTCGAAGTACCAGCAGGTCAGTGTGAACTCTCCAATGATGTCCTTACCAATCCGCACTTGAGTTCCCTTGGCAGCAAGCTCATGGATCACCGGCCCGCCGACTAGGGCCTCGTCCCCCACCAGCGGCCGGCTTAGCAATCCTTCAAGTGTCGGGAAGAGTTTTCCCAAACGGGCTTCGGTGCGGTTAGATTGGTCCCAGCGACGGTCAAGTTTTGTCGTCAGAGAATAGCGGCTTCGAGTTGAGTGCCTCCCCGGGAATACGACCGGCGATGCGGGACCCTGTGGCTTCACTTCCAACGGGGCTATGTCTTCTTCAAACTTAGTCGTTGCCCCATCGGAACCTGGCAGGTGTGTATTCGCCACTACGAAAAAGTCTGCCATGCGCAACTTGAGCGCTATTTCCTGCCGACTGGAATCTGCGATCCCATTGGAAGCGTCCACGCGAGAGCGCAGTACGAATTCGGCTGCGGTCAGGGCACAGTCCCGCGTATCCCAGAAACGCAATATCCGTTCGAGCAGCTTGTCGAATGTGTCTGAAACGCAAAGGCTTCCGCCCCAATGCCTGTCGAGGATGGGCGCGATTTCGCCATCCCAAAATGCGTTCGCATGCGCTTTTGTGAGCAGAGTGCCGAACTTTGCGGGATTGAGAAGCAATTTGTATTCGCGTGCATCGAGTTTTCGCATGATCCCCGTCGCCCCCCGGAATCTGCAAGATAGTGAATTGTCTAGAAATGCACCTAGTCGGGATCATGCAGCAGAGATTGTTTTTTAGCAAGCGCAAAACTAGCGAGAGCAAACGTTTAGGTGGTTTTTCGCCAAGGGTGATGCGCGCTGTTGATGTACATGAAACGCATCCGAGCCCATCGAGGTCTGACACGCTGGCCACCTCGAATTCGGCAGACTGACAGTGCGTTTACCACCGCTATGAGGGGAGCATGAGGATTTGTGGGGCGGTCAGGCGGAGCGGGCCGTTTCGGGCTTCTCATGATTGTCGTTAGCCATGCCCGGATACCATTGCCGGAAGGTTGAACGCAGGGAGCCGTCAAGGGTCTGCGTGCGGGTTTGCAGCAGAAGGTGCGCGCCGGTCCTGCTCCACGGCATCTGCTGCTTTTTCGCGTACCGCTTGGAGATGACAGCATTGACGGTGGCCTCGACGAAGGCAGACGATATCCGTTCACCGGATCGATAGCGTTCGTCGTAATTGATCAGGCTTGCGCTGTTGGAGGCGATGTAAGACTGGAATTCGCCGATAGCGGTCAGGAACTTGCGCATGTTCGGGTAGTCCGTTTTGAGAGCTTCGGCATCGATTTGCAGGTTATCGATTTCCTCACGGGCACGGTACGCATTGCCGTGCCAGAGATGCCATTTGATCCTGCGAAGCGTTTCAAGCAGGTCCTGCCCGGCCTTCTCATCATGGTTTTCGACGCCTGGGCGAACTGGCGAAGGACCGTGATGCGCATTGTGATGCCGGCGCGATCATTTCGGCAAGGGAGCGAACCTCTCGCCGCCATCCGTGATGAAGGTAATATCCTGGTTGGCCTGCACGCCCTGCTTCTTGCGATGGTCGAGGATACGGCGCTGCGGCTTGCGATCATAGCCATGGACAAAGCCGATGTAGCGGGGAACGCCGTCTTCAGGCAGGGAGCGGCCGACAATCAGCTCAAAATTCTTCTTCCGGTCGTTACGGTCCCGGATATACCCGCCATCCAGGCCGATAGACAATACGGCCATCGGGAACGGGCAGGTTCATCCAGTCGCGCGGATGGGCGTCCTGCATGAAAGAAACGGCTGCCCTTGCGTAACTTCAGGTCGCGAAGCGTCATAGCCGGGGAGCGGGCACCCGTCTCGCACGAACCGTACCGCACCCTGTGAATGATGAATCGATAAAGGTGGATGCCTTCCCACCCCATGGCAACCTGAAGGACGCCATGAAATTCGCGCAGCGTCGTCGTCGAGGGAACCTGAACCCGGCGCCACACCATCGGGCTTACGTCCTTCAGCCAAATACGGAATTGCAGGAAAACCTCGTCCTCAGAGGTCGCCGTCTCCCCGCCAGTTCTTGTTGTCCGTCTTGCCCTCTTCACGCTCGCCAGTTCCGTCGAGGTTCAATGGCGACGACATACTCCGTTCCGGCCCGCCCCACAAATCCTCATGCTCCCCTTCCTCGGAGATCGAGGAGTGCTGCAACTCCAACACCGTCGCCTTCGAGGTTCCTGCACCACACAGGACGTCCGCTCTGTGACGCTCTCCCGTTGTACCATCGACCAGACCGATCTCCCGGCAGGAAAGATCGAAAAGTTCCTTCCAGCCGAGATGCCATGGCCCTTCGGGTTCGCTCCATGGGTCGCAGTCTCCCGCTTTGTGCCGCCAGTGAGGGACGTTCTCGACCGGCATGACCGAGGTCAGCAGACCGCCGCAGTCACGGCAGGTCGCGCGCTCACCTTTCGCAAGAGGAGCACGCTTCACGCCGTCGGTCCAAGCAAACAACAAAGGAACCTCCTCCAGCGGCCAATTCATAAAATTGTTAGTGTCACTCCGCGATCAACTGGAAAGAGCATAAACTTAGAGGCGGCGGCGGTTGGACTTTGCAAAGCTCTCGCGTTTGGGCAGAAAACGGCCTCCGCATGGTCCGATTGCAGATGTCCATCACTAGTTGACCCATATTCGCGCTTCGCGCAATCCTTTCAGCAACCTGTAGTGACTTGAAACGGACCGGCTTTCCGACACCATGAGGGGTCAATATGGAACGGCAAACAGGGTCAACTTCTCCCGAAAATCAACACGCTGCCGCTCAAACGGGTATGGCTCTAATGCCAATCGTCGTAGTGGGCGATGTTGTTGATCCTCAACGATATTCGTCGAGGCGCTTCCAATCCGTGTCATCCGGCCGTTTTGCTAACCAAAAGCGCCAACCGTTCACGTTGTTTCCCGTGACCGCGTGCGCGGCGCGCGATGGGCTGGCGTACGTTACCCCATCTGATCCGGTCCACACGCCATTTCGAACAGAACCTTCAAATGTTCGGCCCTTATACGTGACACTAAACAGCGTCCCCTCAGGAAACCGCACTCCTCGCATGACACACCCGTTTTCGGCGCGGATGTCACCAGAAGTTGATGTGGGATTCAACATCAGCAACCTCCGGATCACATCGTTGTAAGTATCTAACTCGGTCGTGCGTCGTGCCGTCAGGGCCTTGAAGACCTCAAAATCAACATCGATAGCTACCATCAATTTCTCCTTTCCCTATGCAATATAGTGAAAATAGAACTCTCAGTCAATGCTCGAACGTTGTAGGGATTGGCCTACACAATTAGTCGCGGTGGCAAGAGCCACGGCAGGCTGAATCGCTTGGGGTGGAAATGTCGGAAGAGCTTAAACAGCGCGGACTTGAGGACGGCGGACAAGAGTATGGATATCTTGAATACCTAAATATTGGAGCAACGACTCTAGGCGCGCTGAAGGTTGCTAAGCTCATACCTCCTCGCGACTACACAGGCTTTGAGAGCCGTAAGCCGGATGGCCTTATCATCGACCGCAGAAGTGGCAAGCCACGCGTAGTTGCGGTTGTCGAATTCAAAACGGATCTTTTCAAGGATGACGGAATTGCTCAGGCAGCAACGGTCGGCGCTGCACTGAGAGCCAAATTTTGTGTATCGACCGATACCCATCGGTCCCACTGGTTCCTACCCTCCGAGCTAGGCGACCACAATCTGTTGAAGCGCCAAGACGGCTCCATTATTGCCACACCATTTGTCGCTCCGGATCATCGCGATAAGGCTAAAGTCGAAGCTGCGCGAACGCTCGTGGAAGATCTCGACGAGCGTCTTGATGGTGATCTGCTACCAGACCGACGAACATTGAACCCATCCGCCCTGGCTCGATCAGTTTGGCAGGACATCTACACCGCCGGCAACACCCCCTCACCTGCGCAGGCGCTATCGACATTCGTTGAAATATTCATGTTCAAGTATCTCTCGGACCTTGGAATTTTAACCACCGACGAAAATGGAACCGAAATTTCATTCGAAGCTGTTCTCGCGAAATCATCGGAACAGTGCCTCCGCTACTATCGCGCGAACGTCCGGCAGCAAATTCGGGACAAGTTTCCTGCAAGTGAAATTGACAAGACAACGTTGGTAAATGGCTTTGCTCTAAACCCCGACAACGGCGACCACAACTTCGTATTCAAGACGATCCTGCAAAAGTTTAAGACGTATGAGTCATCAAGCGACGGCGGTAAGTTTGTTCACATTGACAAGGAGTTCAAATCCCGCCTCTTTGAGGACTTTCTCAAAGGCAGCGTTGGACAACGTACCCTTGGTCAGTTCTTTACGCCACGTCGATTGATGAAGGGGATAGTCGATATGGCCGATGTCGAAGCGATGTCGGCTGGAACTGTCATAGCAGATCCCGCTTGCGGGGTCGGTGGCTTTCCGCTGGAGGCCGCCGCTCGGCGAACGGCACGCCTGAAGCGGCCAGAATTCCGCCTTGAGATAGAATGGAGGAAAGAGGGAAAACGTGTTGTCGAGGTCCCCCATATAGTTTCCGATGTATCGTACCACGGTTACGACAAGGGAAGTGACAGGCTTGACGAGAACCTGACGATCATCTTGGCCAAGGCAAACTTCGTCATCTACCAGTCAGATCTTCTGGTGCAGCATCCCAACGCGACCAGAGCTATGGCTGATAAGTTTAATAGCGTTTTTCAAGCCTATACCCAAACAAGCCTCGGCTCCCTTTCTGAGATTAATGAGAATGCATACGATCTAATCCTGTCAAACCCCCCATATTTGAACAGTGGGGCTGGTAGCATCAAGGAGGCCGCCCGTAGGGCAGGGTTGGATTACCGAGCAGGTGGATCGGGCCTCGAGGGCCTTTTCCTGGAAAAAATCGTGAAGGAGCTGAACGAAAATGGTCGAGCGTTCGTCATCCTTCCAGACGGCGTCTTTGTGCGGTCTGCTGACGCCAAATTGCGCGCTTGGGTGGCCCGTGAATGCCACGTCGACGCGATCATTTCTCTTCCGGTTAAAACGTTTTATGCCGTGAAGAAGAAGACCTACGTGCTATGCCTAAGCAAGAAAGCGGTGTCTGCACCGGGCCAACCGCATCCGGTGTTCGCTTATATGGTAGGGTCATTCGGTGAGTCCCTTGACGGACTACGCTTTCCGACAAGCGATAGTGATATGCCAGAGCTTGCCCGAATGTTTCGTAGCTTCGTGAGCGTGAAGACCAGATTCTCTGAGGATAAGGAAGCGGGCAGCCATCTCACTTCCCCCAAAGTAAAACTGATTGATGCCCATCAGATCCTCGATTCGCAATCCTGGGCCGTCGACCGTTATTGGACCACGGACGAGAAGGTCGCCCTCGGCTTGCACGAAGAAATGATGAGTGTGTCAGAGGACGAATTCTTTGACGCCGTTCGATCAGTTCAGGACCAAATCGGCGAGATGTTCAAGGAGTTTCCGGAATGAACAATCCGACGTTTCGTGATTTTAGAGTGAAAGATCTGTTTCTAATCGAACGCGGCCAGACGAAGTACATTCGGCGTTACTATCAGGAAAATCCTGGCGTTTACCCGGTCTACTCTGCCTCAACGTTCGAGGAATCCATTGCAGGATGGATCGATAGCTACGACTTTGACCAAGAATGCCTGACGTGGACTACAAATGGCTATGCAGGACATGTATTCTCCCGGTCAGGTCGCTTCTCTGCGACCCGCGATGTAGGTATCCTCATCGCACGGCCGGATATCGCTGACCGACTTTTCCTATCCTACTTTGTGCCAGCCCTGACGACGGCCTTCAGAGCGGCTGCGATCGGAAGATTCAAGGAGAAAGGGGAGGCGGACTATACCAAGCTCGCTACACGTATGGCAGCCGATGTTTTTGTATCGGTGCCTGTAGACAATAATGGAAAACCGGACCTTGAGGCTCAGCGCGAGATTGCGGACAGGTTTGAGGTTGTCGCACGAGCTCAAAAGAAGCTTATGGCCATGGCAGATCATCTCAAGTCCCTCAACATCACGTACCCGCATATTGAGGCGCCCACAGCGGAGTTTCCTGTCTCGGAACTCTTCGAAAAGCCGTCCCGAGGTAATGGCCAACTGACACAGGCGTATATCCGATCCCATCCTGGTCCCTATCCAGTTTTTTCCGGATCCTCCGTCCGAGAAGAAGTGGCCGGATACATCGACACGTTTTCTTTTGAAGGGCCGTGCATCACCTGGGCGGCGGATGGATACGCGGGCCACGCGTTTGAACGCGAAGGGCGCTTCAATGCAAACTCCCATTGCGGAATTCTGCGGCTGCGGGACGAGTTCCGCGACCTCGTCTATCTTCCGTACGTCGAGGTTTTCCTCACGCCGATACTTCTTGACATTGCTGTCGGCCGATACCGCGACGACGGTTCCCCAGACTACACCCGCGTGACCACGGAAATGGTCGAGCATTGTCGGTTGCTGCTGCCCACCAATGATGAGGGAGAGCCGGATATCGCGCGACAGAGAATAATAGCTGATAGAATGGTTCGACTCCACCAAGGCAAGGAGCGGATAGTAAGGCTTCTTCAGTATCATTCAAAAATGAAGGTCAATGTTGCTGGCTTGGAAGCTGCATAAACACAGCCACGTTCCCGTGCCGGTAGGGTCATATTGCCAAAGGGCAGTTATCAGCCAACTCTCTTTCCGAGTTCATGGTGTCCCCGCGCTTGTGGTGAGCTTTGCTCGATGCGATGGGGCGTTGAGCGAAAGAGCCCGCTTCGATGACCTCGTCAACGTAGAAAAGCAAAGAATGCCATCGCTGTCGTTTGGCACTTAAACGGGGTCTTCCTCAATTTCTGTGGTGCGGTGGCAGCATTCGTGCCATCATCAGTTCGGGACCTGCCCTGCTGTACATTGCGCGCTTGAGGGTCTTGAGGCGGTTGATCTGCCCTTCGGCCTGTCCGTTGCTCCAAGGTAGCTCGATGGCGTTGTTGACGGCATCGATGTCTCTGCGCAAAACACGTGCGAACCGCATGATCGGAATGAGTTCGGACGACGATCGCGTCGTCGATCCACGCGTCCAGTGCTTCCGACTTCTTGCGGCGAAGCGGCTGACGAACTCGACGGAGGGATGATTCCGCAGCCACCTGGCTGCACTATCGACACTCCGGTTATCGAGAATGTCAGCAATGGAGCGACGCTCGAGATCAACCATGATGGTCCCGTATCGTGTTGCTCGTCGCCAGCTCCAGTCATCGATGCCAACCACCCGAATCTCGGAGGCGCAGTGAGCAACCGCGGCATTCCGCTTCAGTTGCCGCAGGATGGTGTCGTCGCTGACCGGCATCCCGAGCCGTTGCATCAATCGCTCGCCAGGACGGCCGCCCGTGCCATGGCCGAGCAGACCGACAATCTCCACGACCCTCGTCGTCCGGCGTGCATATGGGGAAGCAATCTTCGGCAGTCGGTCGGTGAAGTTTGTCGCTCACATTTCTGACGCGCACATCGCCAGCGGCTCAGCAGGAGCTTCACTGTCACGGGCTTGCCCTGGACCGGCAGATCCTGGAGGCTGCGATTGGACCAGCCATGCCGACTACGGCTTCGCCGTCCGCAATCGGGACAAATGCCGATTGCTGGTCCGGTGGCGGAAACAACCCAACTGTCATCAACAGCGAGCGCGACGCCCAGAACTTTAACCCCTGAGCCGGGGGACCATTTCGATTTCCTTTGCATGCCCGCCCATAGCAATTACGTCGCTAACAGCGGATGAACCACACAAAGTGAGGAAGACCCTATTTAAAGGCAAAGCGATATGTGAATCTGCGTATGCCGGCAGAGGCAAGGTGCACAAATAGACGATGAACACACGGGACGAAATCCCGCAATTGAGGGAGACGGGTCCGCGGATGCCGGAGCGTCCAGGACCCCGTGCATCCTCGTCTAGGCTTTTGAACATGATGCGCCAGATCGCCGGGAGGCAAGCGTACAATAGATTGTCGACCGTGCCCATGAGGCAATGGAAGCGGTGTTTCGCAGATGACCTGTTACGGTTCCTTCCCAATATTGCATGGTTGCATATTTGTCGGGAAAGATAGTATAAATCGCAACACGATACTCGACCTGGCCTCGGTCTTTTTCAGGTGAACTTTTGCGGGCACGATCAGACAAAACAGACCGGTAAGATCAACTGAATTGCCGGCGTTCTGGAGGGGGGCGGGTCATGTTTGCAGCGGCAAGATATATCATTCTGATACTTGTGCTGTTGGTGCCCGAGGTCTTGGACGCCGCCGATCTCGTCCGCCTCGTGATCCCCTTCGGGCATTCCGGTCCGGTACGCACCGCGGTTGTCAGTGCCGATCGGCATTGGCTTGTGACAGGCGGCGACGACGGCTTCATCATGATGTGGGATCTGGCGATGGGACAGTCGGTTGCACGCTATCCCGAGCACGAGTCGGCGATCAACCATGTTGCGGTGAGCCGCGATGGCTCGTTCATTTTCTCGGCACAGGAAATAAGGCGCGCGGAGTTGCTTCAAAGCGCAACCGGAGCGGTCCTGTCGAAATTCGTGACCGATCCTGACTGGATAGAAAACGCAGCGATCAGTTCCAATGGCGCAATGATCGCGCTCTCCTTGTCGCACGGGGATGGCAGTTTCCAAGTTGTGATCGTCGAGGCCAGCAGCCAAAAGGTTCTCGCGCGTTCACCCCGTTATGACCGGCGGCCTCGGGACCTCAAATTCTTCGCCAACGATGAGAAGCTCTTCGGCTATGTGGAGGATACAGCTGTCATCAATTGGGAGACGGGAAAGCTCGCTGAAATCGGCAGGAGCGCGATGGGTGCCTTTGGTCTCGCGACTTTCGACGACGCAAACAATCTTCAAATGAAACTGACCGGTCCAAGCAGGGGAAAGCTTGCCCTTTCGATTTTCGACGCCAATCTCTCGCCGGTCCAGCCCGCCGTCGATTTGTCGGGGGTCGACGGGCTGAACGGGAATGTCCTGGCCGTGTCTCAGGCCCGGTCTTGGCTTGCCTATGGCGGCATGGGCTGTAATATCGATCTCGTCTACCTGCCGGACCCTTCGAGAAGGACAAGGTTTCACGCGGCCTACGACCG
Organism: Rhizobium sp. 007; assembly: GCF_015353075.1. Lineage (NCBI taxonomy): Bacteria > Pseudomonadati > Pseudomonadota > Alphaproteobacteria > Hyphomicrobiales > Rhizobiaceae > Rhizobium > Rhizobium sp. 007. The sequence continues at coordinate 15,523 of NZ_CP064189.1, forward strand.
GTTCGGTGGCCAGGACACCCTGGCGCTCTCCTTTCTCGACGATAGCCATCTTTTGGCTGCTTGCGCAGATGGCAGCTTCGCCCTTTGGGCGATCATGGCGCCACAGCTTGGCGAGCAGCCATCGGTGACGATTTCGAAACGGGTCAATCCGAAGATGGAATTTGAGCGGCGCGCCAAACTGTCGTTTCTCGGTGAAGGAAGAACGCTGGCGCTCGCTAATACCGTGAGTGGACCAAAAAGGATGGACGTCGATCCTCCGCCTCCGAACACGCGATTGCTCGACACGACATCAGGGCGTGATGTGAATATCGCCGGCCGGGTTTTTGCAATCAATCCGGAAGACGGAACCATACTAACAGTTCAGCGGCTCCAAGGAGATGCCGATCCCCCGACCGAGCAATTGACGCGTTGGTCACCCGATGGGCCTACGAAACTCTCCAGCGTCACACAAGGGCTCTACCCGACGACCAACATCGCTTATTCTCCGGATGGCAATCATCTCCTTTACGCCACTATTTACGGGCCGCTCTATCAGCTGCGCGCCGACACATTTGAGACCGAGACCGTCTACGTTCCGGACTCCCAATGGCTCACGACCTGTCTCGTGCCGCATCCGACCTCGGATGTTTTTATCCAATGCAACGAATATGGAGTGCGGGTTTTCCAATTTGGTCAGCCGTCACCGATCGCCGAATTCAGTGACGACCAATATGTCGAAGACGCGGTTTTCGACACCGACGGCAAATCCGTTTTATACGCCGCTCGCGGTGGTGTTTGGCGTTTCGACTTCAAGAGCTCTGGCAAGCCGGAACTGGTGATTCCCGTCGACGAATGGGGGCCGGACCCCGTGCCGCAATATGTGCGCACACTGGCGATCTCTCCGGTTGATGGCAGCATTGTGATTGGTGTGGAGAGCGGAAAGCTCTTCGCCGTGCCGCGGGCGGGAAGTGGTTTCGGTACACCTCGACGCATCTGGGGATCCTACGAGGATGTGCGCCGCGTGACCTTCACCCCGGACAAAAGGCTACTGCTCGTTTCAAGCTTAGGTGTCGATATATTCGATGCGGTCAGCTTTAAACCCAAACTGAGCCTGTTCGAGACGTCGGACGGGAGCTGGATCGCGGTCGATCCGACCGGCCGTTTCGATACCAACAATTTCGACATCCTCGGGGATTTTCGTTGGCGTCTCGATCCGAAAGACGTGCGCCATGCGCTTTCTTTCGAAGCGTTGATGGAACCTTATTTCTCACCGGGCCTGATCGGTGACGTATTTAGGGGAGAAACGCTCGGCAATGTCGACGAGGGTCGTTTGATCGAAGAGCCGCCGACGGTGTCTATAAGTGGGGTGCAGCCGGTGGACGCGTGGCGCGCAGACGTCACCGTCGTGACAAGACCCGAGCCGCGACAGAGGGCCTTCGACCTGAAGCTGTTTCGCGATGGCCAACTCGTCGCGGGCACACCGGGAGACATAAGCAAATCGGGCAAGGCGAAAATCGACCCGGACGGGGCGATCGAGGTAACTTACAGCGTCATGCTGCCGAAAGACCCGGCGATTTCGCAAACCGTCTTTACCGCTTACGCTTTCAACGCCACAGGGCGTCGGTCGACGCCATCGGCACCAATTGCCCTCAGCATTCCGCATGCGGCCGGACAGACCGCAACGCGGACCATGTATGTCATCGCCGTCGGCGTCAATGCCAACGACAATAGCGGTCTGGTCCTCAGCCATGCGGTGGCCAGTTCAGAAGCATTTCTGAACGGTTTTAGCGATGCAATCGATCATGAAGGCCTGCACTATCAACTCGTTAAAGTGCCGATTGAGGCACGGTCGCCCGGCCGTCTCGTGCCCGGCGAGCACCGGCCGCCGGTGCTTCCTGCAGACAAGAAAACCATTCTTGGCGTTCTCGATCTTCTGGCTGGACGGACCGTGAACACCGACGGGTGGCCCCGCCAGATCACCGATAGCCTCAAGCCTGTAAGCCCAGACGATGCGGTGGTTCTCTATGTTGCAGCCCACGGCGTCGAGCAGGGGAATGTCTTTCAGATCATGCCACAGGATACCGATCCGGGTTATGACATTGCCGGTAACAAACCCTGTGAGTGCGCCATCAGCGATATGGAGCTGACCACGTCATTTGCCGCACTCGACGCTCGCCATCTTGTTCTTGTTCTCGATACATGTTCGTCTGCCTCGGCTGTCGTCGCGGGGGGAAGAAAACTCGGACCGTTCAATGGTGCGCGCCTCGGACAGTTGATCTACGACAAGCAGATGATCGTGCTCGTGTCCTCCGAGCCGAGCAAGCGGGCGACAGCGCTCGGCAAGACCTATCTGACCCGGGCGATCGTCGATGATGCGCTAACGGCGAAGGGTCTGTGGACCTATCCGACACATGCGAGCCTGAAAGATCTCCTGGACTATGTCGAGTTCATTCTGCCGGGGCTCGGCAGTGGGAGTCCCTCGGAGGCTGAGCGAGCGCAATTTTATCGGCTCAGCAAGTCGATTCAGGACCGGGCGCGCGAAATCATCCTGATGCAGCCAGCCGAAGGCGCCGCTTCACTTGAGAAATCACCGGAGGGGCAGGGGGAAAATGACAAGCCGTAACATCAGACATTCGTTACTTTGGGGATTTGTCTTACTGCTTTGGTTGTGCGTAGCCGGACTTGGTTCGGACGGTCCCAAGGCACAGGAGCCAAGCGTTCTCCATACGGTGGAAAGCGCGGACTTTCCATCCGGTCTGCCCTTCGAACTGCTCGCCGTGAACAAGGATAATTCGGATATCGGGCAGGTGACGGCAGCCGACGCGAAGGTTGGTTTGGCAAGCGTCGCTCTGTCCAAGCAAGAGCCTGCAACCTTTTTGTCCGAGATCGGTCAATCAGTGGCTGAAAGGCATTTCCGGCTCGACGGCGATCTCATCGAATTTCTTTTCCGGGTCAATGGCAGTTCCGATCTCGTGGGACTTGCGCAGAAACCGAGCTTGTTGGTTCCAACGGCCGATATCACTAACGCCGATACGAAGGCGCGCATAGAGAGGGGCGATCAGCTGGTCGTGTTTCTCGACCGCAACCTGAAGAATGATTTCAGGAATGCCCTCGATGAGTTTGATAAACGAATTCAGGAACTGGACGGAAAAAGCATCGATCCCTCCCTGGCTCAAAACTTCGCGGCGATGAAGCCTATTTCGCAGGCTTGGATGAACGCACTCGACGCAAGGCAGCGGCCTTTTTCGGTTCAATCGCTCGAAGGACTTTCACAACAATTCGAGACCCTGAATGGAATCGTGTCGCGTGTTTTTGATGGGAATGCGGTCGCCACCGATCTAGCTACTGCCGCCGACATTGCTGCGGACGGACAATACCAGGCAAGTTTCCTTGGCGAGACGCTCGGTAGCACAGCAAGTCCCGCCGGCGGAACGCGGATGGAGATGAAGATAGAAGTGAGGCTCTGGGGTGATTTGGCAATGACACGTCCACAGCGCGGGATTACGATTTTCTATTCGAAACCTTACCAGACCAAACCGCAACAATTCCGACGCGCAGGCCTCTCTTCGCCCGTCACCTTTGCTGCCATGTACGGCATCTATTGCGTTTGGGCGGAGGAGCCAGTTGGAACTATCGTCAGCGAGGTCGCAATGTGGGAACCTCCAAACCATTTCGATGAACAAGCCCCACCTCTCGATTTGATCTATTTGGGCAAGCGAGCCCAAAAGTCCCCTAATCGATGCCAGCAGTGAGTAAAACCATGGATTCGCACATAGTCCTGAGGGCAAGCCAACTGGTCGGATCGATCCTCGGCTTGTTCGGTTCCGTGCTGCTTGCTGTTGCTCCGCCTCTGCCTGGCTCGGTCTGCGATAGTCCTGGCAGTGAAACGATCAACGGCCGTATTGCATCCTTCATTGTTTTGGCGCTGACGCTCATCATTATTGCTGCGACACGTCAACGCCGGACAAAGACGCGTCGACGAAGCTGGTTCGTCCTGGCAGTGGTGCTGCTTGGGGCATCAATCGTTCTGGGACCCAGCTATCTAGCTTCGCGCCAAATCCTGACTGCGCCCGTCATTAACGCGGATGCCGGACGCTCGGGCAACAGCGCGGTGATCGGGCTTTGGGCGGACGCCGAAGGACTGAAAAAGATTCAGTATCGGGGCTTCGACAACAATACTGCAAAGATCAGATTCTTTGGATGTGACGCTGTCGTGCCTGAATTGTGGCCGTGGCAGGCGGTCATCGCATCCTACTTCCTGCTTATGGCGCTTTACCTTGCATGCCTGCTGTCAATCGTCACGTGCCTGCTATCGATCAGCGAAGGGGTTTTCGGCGAGTTTCAGCATCTGTGATAGGCCTTTCGCCCGGCGGCGGGAGGGGATGGCGCTTGGCCTCGTCCGACTGCACGCAAGGGCGCTAATTTCAGCTTCCCTATCTCTCGTCGTGCAGTGTTCCGCCGCCGGTGGTCGATCAACATGACCGACGATTGATTTTCCGGATCGTAGACGGATACCTTGCAATTGGTCGTCAGGCGGTCCAGACGATTAAGAACATGAGGCAGTCGAACTGCCCGAAGAATCTCCAAGCGGTAACGAAGCCGCCCGCCACTTTCCCCCTGTGAACGAGTATGCGTCCTTTTCGGCGCAGCTCACGGCTATTTGGAGATCAGCATGAAATTCGCCCTCGTAGACGGAATCCGTCAAGAAGCAACCTCCGCCTTCGGGCCACCGCATTCAATCGCATTGTCAAAGAAGCGCGGCGTGTCGACTGGGTGGTCTATGCCAAGCCGCCATTTGCCGGACCCGAACAGGTGCTCGCCTATCTCGGGCGCTATACCCATCGCATTGCCATCTCCAATTCCCGCCTCGTCAGCATCGATGGCGATCACGTCACATTCCGATGGAAGGACTATCGAACGGGCGGCAGACAAAAGCTGATGACGCTCGATGCCCACGAGTTCATCCGCCGTTTCCTGCTTCACACCGTTCCGGACGGCTTTCACCGCATTCGTCATTACGGCCTGCTTGCCAATGGCCATCGGCAACTGAAGCTGGACCTGTGCCGCAGCCTGCTCGACGTCCCGCCGCCGGAGCAGCCGGTCAAAGAACCGGACGCAAAACCACCACCTTTGCCGCACCGCTGCTCCTGTTGCGGCGGAACCATGACGATCATCGGCGCGTGGACCCCGCTCCAGCCGGTACGCCGGCCAGCATGGAACGACAGTTCATGATCATATCATGCGCGGCATCATTGCAACGATCAGCGTCGGCATGCCGAGGAGCCGCGAGGCGCGTGCTTTGGCCAATCGTGCCTGAGCGACGTAAAGCGCAACAGCACCAAGGGTTCGGTCGATGCAAACCAGCCGACAGGGGCGTCAAAGACACCGCAGTCGTGTAGTTGCCGCTGGAAGATCGAGGTCTTCCATAAGATCCTCAAGTCTGGCTGTCGGGCTGAAGACGCAAGATTACGAACGGCCGATCGACTGGCAAACCTCGTCGCGGTGTTCTGCATTGTGAGCTGGAGAGTACTCTGGTTGACAATGCTCGCGCGCACTGCGCCCGAAACACCGCCAACTGCAGCTCTCACCGAACAGGAAATTGAAATCCTCGATCAAATGGTCAGCAACTCAGGTAACCGGCAGGCGACGCCGGGATCGCTAAACTTTTATCTCACCAAACTCGCTCGTTTAGGTGGTTACCTCGCAAGAACATCAGATCCGCCACCGGGAAATACGGTCGTCTGGCGCGGCTTCAGCCGGCTGACAGACATCCGCCTCGGAACCGAAATAGCAGCGACACTCAGATGTGGGTAATTGCAAGCCTCACCGGAGGGTTACTTCTCCTACGAGCGCAAGCGGATGGAACTCCTGCGCCGCCGCTTCACGCTCAAGAAAGCGGCTACGGTCGCCGTCGAGATCGACCCGCGCGCGTTTATGACGGAATTGCCGAAGCCTAAAGAAAGCAGCCGAGGTGAACCGAGCGAGCCTCGGCGTGCAGAGCATCTATCCCATTGTCCAAAAGGTGTGTGCAGTGTGCAGTTAGCCATCCGACACCTTCAGTCGGGCTTTGTAGGGCTCGCTACGCAGACTTGTTTAGCCAAACTCCTATCCTTATTTAAGCTAACTTGCTGACGAGTAACCACAAACCTCTTTTCTTCAGTTCGGCGAGCTAGTTGGCACGAATCTTGAATGCCTTTGTGAGAGGCGGCGGAAGCTGCCGAGCTGCATCTAGATTGCAGGTAGCGCCGAGGATTGAACAAAGTGAGGAAAATAACATGTCAGATCCGCCTCCCGAAAGGGCGCTTGGCCCCGAGTTCCTCGTCGACGACCGACTCTGTGCGTGAGCAAGAGAAGTCGTGTGCGGATATGTAACAAGCCAGTGTCCAAACCTCGCTACCCCGGGATGGCAAGTTCTATAGCCTTTTTCCATTGCGCTCACACCGACTCTTGCCGGTCCGAAAGGGGCGCGAGGTCGGGCTTACGAGATGATGGAGGGATTGATGTTTCGCGAAGACGTAATCTTAGAAGACTCAACACTGAGAGATGGCGAACAATCGCCAGGAGGGAAATCGCCTCCGTCGGTTGAGCTTGAAACGTTGCATCTGGTCCTCTGGTCCATTGAATTCTCACTGATTGAAGAGCGTGTCGGCCGCGCATAAGCCTGTCTCGCCATAGCACCGCACGGGAACAATGAGGGTGAGAAATGAAACATCAACCGTTGAGAACAAACCCGCAGCAGCAGGGAATGGTGAATGAGCAATTTGAGGTATTGCGAGAACGGGAGGGCTTGCTACCGATAAAAGTCTCACCGTTCTTTAAACGGAAAGTAAACGACGAAATTAAGCACCTTGGCCACACGGAAGGTCCCCTCCATCGTATGGTTTATCCCACGAACGAGCGCCTCGAAATACGGGCACCCGGCGAGGTTCCTGACTTTGTTGATGACAGGGTAAACATGCCGCCAGACACAACGGGCAACATCATCCAAAAATACCGTGATCGCATCCTATTCATGCCGACATCTACATGTGTCTCGCATTGCCAATACTGCTTCCGCCAGGATGTTTTGTCAGAGCATCAACACTCCCAGCGTAATATGTTCATAAATTCCGTCGAACGACTGTCTGGGTATCTCGACACCTACACGGATGCGGAGGAAGTGATTTTATCCGGAGGTGATCCGATGACGCTCTCGGCCTCATCTTTGGCGAAAATATTCGAAGTCATTAAAGCGCATCGCAATATTCGGTCGATACGAATTCACACCAAAGCAATTAGTTATAATCCTCAGCTCATCATCGACGAGAGGAAGCTAGAGCTTTTGTCATCGGCAGGTGTTCGCCTCGTCTTTCACCTCACACACCCGTATGAGGTTTGCGACGACGTGAGGGAGGCTATCGCGAAGATCCGCCAGGCCGGAATCCGATGCTATAACCAATTCCCAATATTGCGGCAGATTAATGATCATCATGTCGTGCTTATTCAGCATCTGGAACAGCTAGATCAGCTTGGAATCCGGAACCTATCGATTTTCATTCCCGACCCAATTAATTTTTCGGCTCCATTCCGGATCAACCTTGCTCGGTTGATCGGCATAATTGAGAGGATTAATTGGTTCAGCCCTTCTTGGATTAACTCGACGCGCTTCGTCATGGATACGAGGGTTGGAAAAGTGAGGCGTGAAGATATCGCCGAGTACGATCCAAATGCTGGGGTGGCAACATTCAAACGCGATGGAAATTCGGTCGCCTATCCGGACTTTCCCGCCGAGCTTGATGTGCCAGGAAACCTAGAAACAATGCTGTGGAGAGGCAATGTCAGCCTTGTATAGCGGGTTCCTCTTGTGCATAGGGCTCATCGTTTCCATAGGTCCGCAGAATACGGAAATATTGAGGATCGGGACACTGGGGGGGCCGACTTTCCTCCTGGCCTCGGTATTCGTGCTTTGCGACGCTATTCTTGTGACGTTTGGTGCCTGGGGACTGGGAAGCCTGATCGTACTGAACAGAAGTGCCATGCTCATTTTGACAATTGGCACCGCTGTTATGTTGCTGATGCTCGCGTTTCGTGCCGTCCAGCGCACTCGGACATCGAGTGATTTTGACTTGGAGCTGAATTCGACTGTCTATGAAGGAAATGGACTCATCAGGCGAGGATTATTGCTTTCTTTCTTGAACCCGCTTGCATTGTTGGAAACCGTCGTCATTCTCGGATCGGCCGCTGCGCCACATCAGGGCACCTCCAAAATGCTGTTCATTGCAGGTGCGCTAGGTGCCTCTGCATGCTGGTTCTACAGCCTATCGGCGGTTGCTCGGCAGGCCTCGGCTCTGGTTTCGCAACGATGGCACAGGAACATGGTGGAATTTGTTGCCGCAGCGCTTTTGGTATTTTGCGCTGTTTGGCTGATTCTTGGCGTCACGTCGCCGCTTCAGCCCGGAACTCAACATTCTGCACCGTCCTGACACATGACCGCACCCGATCTCACGTTTAAACTATCCGAAAAGCCCTTGCATCGCCCGGGGCAATGGTATGGACCCCGCCGGCCATCGGGCGCAACCTTCACAACTCCGAAACGGACAAGAAGGAGGATTGCCATGTCGGTCGTTCGGATTGGTCTCGATCTTGCCAAATACGTCTTTGAAGTTCACGGCCTTGGCATTTATGGCAAGGTCATCTTGCGCAAAAGGTTGCGACGAGATGCGGTCTCCACTTTCTTTGCTAACCTGCCGAAGTGCCTGATTGGTATGGAAGCTTCGAACGGCGCCCATTATTGGGCGAGAACGTTGAAGGCGCTGGGGCACGAGGTTCGGCTCATCAATCCGCAATTTGTGAAACCGTACTTGAAATCGAATAAAAATGATCAAAACGATGCGGAAGCGATCTGTGAGGCCATTAGTCGACCGTCGATGCGCTTTGTCCCGCCGAAGTCAGCCGATCAGCTGACAATGCAGGCCGTCCATCGGATCCGCCAGCGGCTCTTGGTGATTCTAAATTCTGCGACCCGCAGTCGCGCTGGCAGAAAGGCGCGGTCGAGAACCCCAATGGTCGGGTTCGTATGAAGTTGCTATTGCGTTCTCCGCTGAAATCAAGACGACTGCCCACGTGAGCAATTCCCGGCTCCTCGCCAACTGCGCGCCGAAAGGCGCAGGGCAAGAAGGCGCTCGTCATCTCGCCGATCGCCGCGTGGACAGCACGCTGCTTCCGTTATCGATCCGAAAGACAGGGCTTGGTGTAGCCGCCATAGGCATCCGCATGCAGAATGCCGCCGTAGGGTGCCCTGATGATCCGGCCGCACGCTTCACACCGTGGCCGATTACCGCCGCCCCTCGAGGTATCCACAAACGGGATCGGAACTTCGGCTATCACGTCGCTCCGTAGCCGCCACTGCTGTGCATCAGGTACGGTCAGACGTGGAACTCTTTCTCAGCGCCGCGGCCGCTTGCTGCGGCGCGTCGAGGATGAGCGAAAGGCGCGCGGTACGCGCAGGCGGTGCCTCCGATTCGAACATGGTCATGGCGCGTGCGAGGAATTGGGGCACGTCTATTCCCATCCCCATCGGGAAGATCGAATTAGTGCTGTGCCATGCATGGGGAACGACCAGATCCGCGCGGATATCAGGGCGCGAGTTCAGGGCTCCGAACCAGTCCCATTCGCCCACGACGTCAATCACATGCTGGAAGATCGACGGCATACCGATCTTCGCGCTAATCGTCACTATGCGAGATCGCTCTGAGACACGCTCGGCCACTTTCGGCTGCTCTTGCACTAAAGCGTAGAGCGCCTCTGACAGCACCAGATTGCCTTTTGAAGGGCCTACCAGAAGTCCGGGCGAGAAGCGCTTGTCCTGAAGCAGCGCGATGACCGTTTCGGTATCTTTGCTGGTTCGCGTCCAAGAGTTGTTCTTGCTCGCATGTTCGCTACGGGAGATTCCAAAAAGTGCCGTTTCGGCTCTGTAGCTGGGTGAGTGTGCTCGGTCGGTTACCCCTTGTCTCTGCAGCAAACGTGAACTGACTGACAATCAGGATGCTGCGATGCTGCCCGTAACGTGTAGAAGGATCTGTTCATTCGACGAAACTCGTCGTCAAAAATGCGGAGGCCCACAATTTTTCGGGCGGGGGTGGTCTGCTGTTATCTCTGTGTCGCCTCTTATGGCGCAGAGAAGCACTAGAGCAAATCCTGTTCAATCCGGGTCATATCCTGAAGCTCTGAAGTAGTTGGCGCATTCTCCAGGAGTGAACCGGGGTAGCAAGGCGCCGACTGCGGCCCATAGGGCATCAATCTTTCGCTCCGCTCTTGCCCGCAGCATGGCTTTCAATTTCGAGAATGCGTTTTCGATGGGATTAAAGTCGGGACTGTAGGGTGGCAGGAACATGAGTTTGGCGCCGGCGCGCTCGATGGCTTCGCGCACCCCCGCTGCCTTGTGGGCGGGCAAGTTGTCCATAACGACGACGTGGCCGGTCTGAAGCGTCGGCGAGAGCACTTGCTCGACGTAGGCCAGGAAGACATTGCCGTTCATCGCTCCATCGTAGACGAAGGGTGCGGTCATGCCTGTGAGGCGGAGCGCGCCGGTGAATGTCGTTGTTTTCCAATGGCCGTGCGGCACGCCGGCTCGGCAACGCTCGCCTCGAATTGCGCGCCCGCGAAGGCGTGCCATTTTGGTCGACAGGCCGGTCTCATCTATAAAGATCAGCCTCTCGGGATCGAGATCGAGCTGGCCATCGAACCCGGCGCGTCGCCGCTTCAGGATATCCGGCCGATCTTGCTCCAATGCATGTGCGGACTTTTTTTAAACGTCCAGCCACGGCGTCGTAGCCAAGCACCGAGCGCGTTCCGGCTGATGCGCAGCTGCCGCTCAACGAACAGACGCTCGACCATTTCATCGTGAGCGCGACGAACGCCCCACCTTTCCTTTGCTGATAGAGGCCGCGAGATATGCTCCTTCATCGACAGGAGCAGAACGGAATGGTTGGAGATCGCGCTGATGCCATGCTTGAAGCCATGGATGAAGCCAGGCATGAAGGAGTCTACCGGCGGATCGAGGTGATCACCGGTCGGCGCCAGCGGCGGAATTGGACTGACGAGGAGAAGGCGCGGATTCTGGCGGAGAGTGCAGAACCCGACGCGAACATCTCGGCTGTTGCCCGGCGCTGGGGCGTCAATCGAGGTTTGCTGAACGTCTGGCGTCGGGAAGCCGGGCTTACCTCTCGGCGCTCTGCCAATGCCTGCGCGCACCAGGCGGTGTTCGTGCCGGTGACGGTGGTTGGAGATCGAACGCCTCAAGAGGGCTCGCCGTCGGATGTCGCCCACGTGCCGAAATTGAGATCGAGATTGCCGGGGCGCGCCTGACCGTGATCGGCTCGGTGGCGCCCGAGTTGGCGCAAGCGGTAGTAGCGGCGTTGCGAGGTCGCCGGTGATTGGACTTTCTCCGAATGGCGTGAAGATCATGGTGGCGACGCAGCCGGTCGACTTCCGGCGCGGCATGAATGGCCTAGTGGCATTGGTGGCGTCAGCGCTTGCGGCTGATCCGTATTGTGGCGACGTGTTCGTGTTCCGCGCCAAGCGTTGCGATCGCCTGCGCTGCATTTACTGGGACGGGTCAGGCATGATCCTGGCGACGAAATGGCTGGAGCAGGGCAAGTTCGTTTGGCCACCGATCCGCGATGGCGCGATGTAGATGAGTGACCAAGAGTTCTCACTTTTGCTGGCCGGCATTGACTGGACACGGGTCAAGCGAAACGCAGTGAAGAGGCCGACGAAAGCGGGCTGATCCCATTGTATTTGCTTGAAGATTCCCCCTTGTGTGGTAGGGTCTCTCATGCCGCTTCGACCCGACCCCTTGCCTCAGGATGCCGCGCAATTGACCCGGATCGTTCTCTCGCTCGATGCAGAGAATGCCGACCTCAAGGCGCGTGTTGCCTTCCTCGAGGGCCAGCTCTTTGGGCCGAAGTCGGAGAAGATGACGACGATCGACCCGACGCAGGCGACGCTCGACCTTGGTGATCTCAGCGACATCCCCGTGGCTGCCAATGACGATGTTGCGCCAGTGGCCGACCAGACAACGCAGGCACGACGATCACCGTCCCGCAATATCGGGCGTTTGCCCTGGCACCTTCCGCGTTATGATGAGCTCATCGAGCCGGAGAGCAAGATTTGCCCCTGCTGCTCGTTCGAGCTTCATTGCATCGGCACGGATGTCAGCGAGGCACTCGCCTGCGGTTGTCCGGGTAAAGCGGACGATCCGGCCGCGTTACGCATGCCGGGCCTGCGAGAGCGTCATTGTGCAAGCGCCAGCACCGGCCCGCGTGATGGACGGCGGTATGGTGACCACGGCATTTGCCGCTCATGTCGCCGTTTCGAAGTTTGCTTGGCATTTGCCGATCCATCGTCAGGCGCAGATGCTTGCCTCCTGCGGCGTCATCATCGATCGGGGCACGCTCGGCGCCTGGGTGACGCGGGTCGCCTGGTGGCTTGAGCTTCTCTACGACGCGCTGCTTGCCTTCATCCGCTCGCAGCCGAGGGTGTTCTGTGATGAGACGCCGCTTCCGCGGCTTGATCCGGGGCGCAAACGAACCAAGCTCTGCCAACTCTGGGCGCAAGCGATCGACGACCGACCCTGGAATGGTCCGGCGCCGCCGGCGGTCGCCTATATCTTTGCCGAAAGCCGTAGTGCTCGCGAGATCGAGGGGCAATTGTCGTCGTTTGCCGGCGTTCTTCAGGTCGACGGGTATCGTGCCTATAAAACCTTGGCCAAGCGCCGGGGGCGAAGCAATGCAGCACCGCTGCGGCTGGCTTTCTGCCTTGCCCACGCGCGGCGCAAGTTCGTCGAGGTCGTCAAGCTGACTGGGTCCTCCGAGGCTATGTCGATCCTTGCCAGGATTGCCGAGATCTATCGCATCGAAGCGAAACTGCGCGGCGAAAGTGCCGATACCCGGCCGGCTGGTGGCGCGGCGTCGCGAGACCGCTCCCATCATGAAGGCACTCAAGGCCCAACTCGCCGAACTGAGCGAGGACGTGTCGTCGAAATCGGCGCTTGGCAAGGCCGTCACCTACGCGCTTAACCACTGGGGCGGGCTGACAGCCATCCTGGACGATGGCCGGATCGAAGTGGACTCCAATGTTGTCGAGCGTTCGATGAAATCGGTGGCCTTGACGAGGAATTATGTGAAGAGCCGGATTATGCGAAGTTCCATTGCGCCAACCCTGGATGCGAGCGGGCGATAAGCAATATCCATGAAGCCGTACGACTATAGCTTTACATAATCCTGATCTCCTCTGTGCGCTAACCACACAGGAGATTATTATGAATCATATCAACTTACAGCCCGCACCCCGCCAGTGGCTCGAAAGCAGTCCGCTAGCGCCGTTTTCCGATCGATACCTGGAGCACCTGAGCCGCGGCCGCTATGCGCCAAGCACTGCGCGCGTTTATCTGTGTTGCGTCGCTCATTTCGCTAGTTGGATTTCGGCCGAACGACTTGGGTTCGACTCCATAAACGAGGCCGCGCGGGCTCGGTTTATCCGCGAACACCTTCCCGCCTGCGACTGTCCCTATCCGGCCCGTCGCTTGCCGCACGAGCTCAGAGCGGCCATCACTCATTTGCTTATAATGCTGCGCGCGGAAGGCGCCATCCCCCAGGCCGGCAGCGTTTTCGGGGCCGTGCATGGCAAGGAGATGGCTGCGTTTCAGGCCTATATGCGGGATGCGGGCGGGCTAGCGTCTAACACGCAGCGGCAACGCGCGCGCATCGTTTGTCGCTTTCTAGACGAGCATTTCGGGAACCGGAAGATCGTTGTCGCCGACCTTGACCCTATATCGGTGAGGCGTTTCGTTCTTGGCGACGACCGAGGTTGGAGCGCCGGCACAATTCGCGTCGTTGGTGGAGCGATTGGCTGCTAATTGCGATTTCGACAGATGATGGGCGACGACACTAGCCGTCTGCTCGCCGCCATTCCCCGCGCCGCCCACTGGCGACTAGCTGGATTGCCCGATGTGCTGTCCAGCGCTCAGATCGACATGCTGCTGGCATCGTTCGATCAGGACTTTCCTTCATGCAGGCGCGCCTACGCTATGGTGCGATGTCTGACCGACCTCGGATTGCGTTGCAGCGAAGTGGTCCAACTACACCTCGACAACATCGATTGGCGGCAGGGTACCATTTGCATTGATCGAACAAAGGGCCGCCAGTTCGATGTTCTTCCACTGCCAGCCGACACAGGCCGCGCGATCGCCGCCTATTTGCAGCACGAGCGTCCCGTGACCGCAAACCGCGCAGTGTTCGTCCGTCACGTTGCACCTTTCGATCTTCCCATCCAAAAGGGCGTCGTAGTGCGCGCTGTAGTCGATGCCTATCGGCGCTGCGGCTGGTCCCACACCAACGTTCACATGCTCCGCCACAGCATCGCTAGCCGAATGCTAGTCACCCGAATCTGAAGTTCGGCTCATTGTTTTTTGGCAGAATCGCTTGACCGAGGCGAGGATTTGGTCGGCGGATTTCACCCATCTGTATGGCTTGGGATTCTCGTTGTGCGTTGTAATGAACGCGTCGATGTCGGCTTCCAGTTCTGCGGTGGAACGATGGACGCCGCGTTGCAACTGCTTGCGCGTCAGCTCTGCAAACCAACGCTCGACCTGATTGATCCAAGAGGCCGAAGTTGGTGTGAAGTGAACATGCCAGTGCGGGCGGCGTGCGAGCCAGGCCTTGATCCTCGGCGTCTTGTGGGTCGCATAGTTGTCCATCACCAGATGCACGTCCGGCCCCTTGGGCATCTCCGCGTCAATCCGCTTCAAGAAGTCGAGGAATTCGGTCGCCCGGTGACGTTTGTAGCACTGGCCGATCACCGCGCCGGTCGCAACGTCGAGCGCGGCGAACAGGGATGTCGTGCCATTGCGGACATAGGTATGGGTGTGCCGTTCGGCGATACCCGGCGCCATGGGCAGAACGGGCTGCTCGCGATCCAGTGCCTGGATTTGCGATTTCTCATCCACGCATAGCACGACTGCCCGGTCCGGCGGCGCCATGTAAAGGCCGACTATGTCCTGCACCTTATCGACGAACAGCGGATCGGAAGATAGCTTGAATGTCTCCGAACGGTGCGGCTGCAAACCAAATGCGGTCCATATCCGACGGATGGTGGTGTGCGACAGCCCGCTGTCGGCTGCCATCGAGCGGATAGACCAGTGCGTGGCATCCTTCGGAGTGGTGTTCAACGTACGTTCGATGACCTCAGCTACCTGCGCGTCAGAGACGGTTCGTGGCCGACCGGCACGATATTCGTCAGTCAGCCCGTCAATGCCATCCTGCACGAACCGGCGGCGCCACTTGCCAACCGTGTGCTCGTGGACGCCGAGGCGTTCGGCAACATCTTTGCTCTGCAGGCCCTGCGCGCACAGCAAAACCATCCGGCATCGATCCGATAACGAGCGCGGCGCTTTATGCCGGCGCACCTGAGATTCAAGAAAATTCCTATCCTCGTCGCTCAGAACGACGAGGTCTGCTTGCCTGCCGACCATCAATCAAACTCCTGCTGTTGCAGCAGAAGCATAATAAAATGATGCCTACTTCAGTTCCAGGTGACTAGCGGCTGGCGTACCTATGAAGCAGATCGCCGATATCCTGCGCCATCGCAGCCTCGATACCTCCATGATTTACACGAAGGTCGATCTTCAGAGGCTCGCGGCAGTCGCCATGCCGTGGCCGGGGAGCGTAGCATGACCAGGTCGCTCACGATGCAGGAGCGGGTCGACACCTATCTCGCCGAGCGACGCTGCCTTGGGTTTGAACTCAGTGCTCCTGGCGCACAGCTCCGCTCATTTGCCCGCTTCGCCCATCTCTCGGGCCATGTCGGCCCGCTCACAACAGAGATCGTGCTCGCCTGGGTTAAAGGGGAAGCACGGAACGCGACGCCGGCTTCCTGGGCGCGCCGGCTGAACGTGCTGCGACCCTTTGCCAGGCATGAGATGCGCCTCGATCCGGCGACCAAGTTCCCCCAGACTGCCATATTTGGCAGGGCCGATCAGCGCCTGACGCCGCATATCTATACCGGTGATGAGATTACCGCGCTGCTGGATGCGGCGCGGAGGTTGCAGCCGTCAGGCTCCATACGACCGATAACCTATGAGACAGTGCTGGGGCTGATCGCGGCCACGGGATTGCGAGTTTCCGAGGCACTCAAGCTCCGATGTGGCGACGTCAACATTACCGGTCGATGTCTGACCGTACGCATGACGAAGTTCACCAAGTCGCGGCACGTGCCGTTCCATGCCAGCGTCGCCGCCGCACTCGATCGCTACCTTGCTGTCCGCGTCCGCTATGCTCCGTCTGCGCCCGATGCTCCCTTCTTTGTCGGCGCCTCGGGGCGAACTCCATCCAAGCGGCAAGTCCATTGGACGTTCCAGCAGTTGCGCCGCGACGTCGGCATCGTTGCTCGCGGCGCCTACGACGAGGTTCGCATTCATGATCTCCGGCACACGTTCATCTGTCGGCGTGTGCAGCGATGGCAGGTCGAAGGCGCCGATATCGACAACGCCATCGCCGCGCTAGCGACCTATGTCGGTCATGCCAAGGTCTCCGATACCTATTGGTACCTTACCGGCATTCCCGACCTGATGGCCGTAGCCTGCAGTCGCTTCGAAGCACTCGCAGTGGAGGACTGCTGTCATGGGTGACCGATCAGCACCATCATTTGCCGCGCTGGTTCAGCGCTTCTTTGTCGTGCATCTGGGGCAGCATCGGGCCGTCAGTCCGCAGACTATCGCTGCCTATCGCGATACGTTCCGGTTGCTCCTGGCATTCGCAGAGACTTCAATCGGGAAGACGCCAAGTGCAGTCACACTCACCGACCTAAACGCACAACTGTTGCTCGATTTCCTCGATCATCTGGAGAAAGCTCGTGGCAACAGCGCTCGGAGCCGGAATGCGCGGCTTGCCGCGCTGCGAACATTCCTCAAATACGCAGGGCATCATGATCTTGAGGCTCTCGGGACCATAGAGCAGGCACTCGCCATTCCGATGAAGAGGACAGATCGT
Source organism: Rhizobium sp. 007 (assembly GCF_015353075.1). Taxonomy (NCBI): domain Bacteria; kingdom Pseudomonadati; phylum Pseudomonadota; class Alphaproteobacteria; order Hyphomicrobiales; family Rhizobiaceae; genus Rhizobium; species Rhizobium sp. 007. The sequence goes on from NZ_CP064189.1 coordinate 32,529, forward strand.
CCTCTCATCGGGTTCCTGACACGGTCGGAGATCCAGGCCATTCTAAACGCCCCTGATGATACGACATGGGCCGGGCAGCGCGACCGAGTGCTGTTCAGTCTCATGTACAACACCGGCGCACGCGTCTCCGAGATCATCGGCGTGCGTTGCTGCGATGTCGTTCTTGATGGCCAAGCCGCCGTGCATCTGCATGGCAAGGGGCGTAAGGAACGATGCGTTCCGTTATGGCGCCCGACGGCGGCTCTTGTTCGGCGATGGCAGCGACTAGCCGGGGCGAATGCGCTGGATGGCTTCTTGCTACCCAATCGCGCAGGCGGCAAGATGACCCGCGCGAACGTCACGCAACGGCTCGATCTCGCTGTCGATGCAGCAACTCGACATCTCCCCTCCCTCGCGGGCCGCTCCATATCACCTCATGTGATCAGGCACTCGACAGCAATGCATCTGCTTCAGTCCGGTGTCGATATCACCGTCATCGCGCTTTGGTTGGGGCATGAAGATACCGCGACCACGCACATGTACGTGGAGGCCGATCTTTCCATGAAGGAGCTGGCACTTGCGAAGTTGCAGCCTCAGGAGGCTAAGATTGGGCGCTACAGACCGCCCGACCAATTGATCCGCTTCCTCGAAGCCCTCTGATTATGTCAAGCTCTCTGAGGCGGAAACGGCCGTGACCGGGCATCCGCCTCAACCAACTTCGCATAATCCGGCTCTTCACATAATTCCTCTTATGCAAATCTATGCATAATCGGAAGAATTCGTTGTTCGTGGGCAGTGCCCGCGGTGGCGAGACCTTCGCGGTCCTTTCGTCGCTCGTCAACACGGCCAAACTGAATGGCGTGGATCCCGAGGCCTGGCTTGCCGATGTGCTCGAGCGCATCGTCTCGGGTAAGGTGGCCGCGAACCGGATGGACACACTCTTTCCCTGGGTCTGGAAGGCTGAGCGCGCGGGAGTGGAGAAGAACAGGCAGATTGCAGCATGACGGATCACAGCCAAGATACACAGCCCGACCGAAGCTGGATGATGAGGCGTTCGAAGCCTTTCTGAGGAAACGCCGTCCGGTGCCTCCGGTATGGACCATGAGCGGGCTGGATGGCTATCTGACCGCCCTCATCATCGGGCCGAAGTTCATTGACCCGCGCCAGTGGATCCCGCTGCTCACCGGCCCAGATGCCTTGAACGCGCCGATGGAAACCACCGAACACCAGGCCGTGCAGACCATCGTTGCGGAGTATAACCGGATATCGGCGAGCCTCGCCGAAACACCGGAGGGCCACCGGCCCAGGTTCAGCAAAGTCGATGCTCAAACCTATGACAGTATGGATTGGAGCATCAGTTTCCTGATAGGCACCGACTTCGCGGCGAAGCAGTGGCGCCCCCGTCATTCGCGGTCATGCCGGATCGTGTCCCGTGAAGTGGTGTAGGTGGCGGCTTTGGTCACCGCGTTCTCCGGCATGGGCCGGGATGATCAGCGTGCCACGGCCGGCAGGCTGATGAGCGGATCATCGCTCATCTGGCTGATGGTTTCCAGTGTCATATATCGGGCGCGCTGCACCGCCCATTCATCGTTCTGCTCGAGCAGGAGCGCGCCGACGAGGCGAATGATGGCGTCGTCGTTTGGGAAGATGCCGACGACCTCGGTCCTGCGCTTGATTTCGCCGTTGAGGCGCTCGATCGGATTGGTGCTGTGCAGCTTGGCGCGATGCTCCTTCGGAAAGGTCATGTAGGCGAGAACGTCTTCTTCGGCATCATCCATGATGGCGGCGAGCTTGGGGACCTTCGGCCGGATCTGGTCGGCGACGGCGCGCCATTGGGCGCTCGCGGCTTCCGGCGTCTCCTGGGCGAAGGCGGTGGCGATGAAGGCGGAGACGACACGCCGGCCGCTCTTGCCGGCGTGGGCGAGAACGTTGCGCATGAAGTGGACCCGGCAGCGCTGCCAGGTCGCGTTGAGCACCTTGGTGACGGCGGCCTTCAGGCCTTCGTGGGCGTCGGAGACGACCAGCTTGACGCCTCTGAGGCCACGGCGGGTCAGCTTGCGTAGGAACTCGGTCCAGATCGGCTCGGCCTCGGAGGTGCCGACCTCCATGCCCAGCACCTCGCGGCGACCGTCGCTGTTGACGCCGACGGCGATGATGACGGCGACGGAGACGATGCGGCCGCCGCGGCGGACCTTCAGGTAGGTGGCATCGATCCACAGATACGGCCAGTCGCCCTCGATCGGCCGCTCGAGGAAGGCCTTGACCTTGCCGTCGATCTCCTCGCACAGCCGGCTGACCTGGCTCTTCGAAATACCGCTCATGCCCATCGCTTTAATCAGGTCGTCGACCGAGCGGGTCGAGATGCCCTGCACGTAGGCCTCCTGAATGACCGCGGTCAGCGCCTTCTCGGCCATGCGCCGCGGCTCCAGGAAGCCCGGAAAGTAGGAGCCCTTCCTGAGCTTCGGAATGCGCAGCTCGACCGTGCCGGCCCGCGTCTCCCAGTCCCGCTCGCGGTAGCCGTTGCGCTGGGCCGTCCGCAGCGGGTTCTTCTCGCCATAGCCGGCACCGGTGGCAGCGCCCACCTCCAGCTCCATCAGCCGCTCGGCGGCAAAGCCGATCATCTCGCGCAAAAGATCGGCGTCGGGGGACTTCTCCACGAGCGCACGCAGGTTCATCATGTCGTCGGTCATCGGTGGTTCCTTCGAATCAGGTTGGTGTCAGCAACCCGACCCTTACCGGAGAACATCGATGACCACCGCTCCGCCGCCCGCTCACTACGGCGCTGTTGAGGGCGCGCTCGCGAGCGGCTTCGCTACCGCCGAGCTACACCACCTGGGGGGACACGACCTCATGCCGTGACCGGCGATATCATTGCGCCGATCCGCCAACTCAGCGAGGCCACCGGGCCGGCCACCCAGTCGGATGCCGCCGCGGTCGCTGAAGCACTCGTCAAGATCCGGAGCTACTTCATGCCGCGGCGCGCAAAGCAGAAGTTTTAAACGACCGCGTTACAAAGCCCGGTTGTCAACATCTGTGACCGTGGGATGTTCGTCGCGCTCACATTTCATCGAGCGTCACGTCCTTGCGATCATCGATCATTTCGATGACGAACGCCTCGTGTGCATCCAAGCTCGAGGATCTGCGCCAACCTTGTGGCCGTGCCGTCTGCTCGCCATTTCTGGCTCTCGCAATCCAGCGGATTGCTGTCGAAACTCCAATCCCAAACCGGGCGGCAGCCTGACGCCCGGAAACGCCTTTTGCCGACGCTTTCAACACCCGCAATCGAAGATCATCACTCAGTGCTCGTGCCATCATCCACCTCGCTAAAGTGGATGTTGAATCAGCTTCGGCCCGCATCGTCACCTCACAATCGATTCATCGATCGCAGGATCTGCTCTAGTAAGCCAATGCCGATCTCACCGACTACATGGCTACCAACGCTCACAGCGGCAGAATACACTCTCTGTACAAGAGCTCGCAAGACTTCTGTCCTCCTTGGAAAAGCCGAAAAAACATACCTTGAGAAGACGCGCAGACACAAGTCAGGCAAAGAGCGCGGGAAAATCATTGCTTCACTTTCCCGCGCACATCACTGCGTGCGCACGATCGACGTGGCTGATTATCCATCATCCACGTATGCTCCCTGCCTTCCTATCCCGTAGCAGGTATGATCATACACGTGGCCGTCGCTACGGCGCAATTGCGAGCTTGAGCACCATCTATGTCCATTTGTCTCAGGTCTGCCGTGGCAACCAATATGCGATTACCTGGATGAATTACGCGAGCGGTTGCGACTACTGTCCCGCCACTGACCGACACCGGCCGCAAGAAATTCACTTTTAGCTCAATTGTGGTGGACACCTTATCGCTGGGAACGCAAGTGTCGCAAGCCCAGGCGAGGGCGGTGTCGAGGAGGGTTGCTATTGCTCCTCCCGCAACCAATCCAATCGGATTCCTAAGGCCATCATGGGGCCTAAGTTGCAACGAAACTTCGCCTTCTTTGGCTTCAACGACCGAAATATCCAGTAGTTTGTAAATCGGCGGAGCAGCGCCAACGCCATTCCGAATCGCGTTTAGTCTCTCGATAGCTGACGGCATGTTTCTAGCTCCGCGTGGTGATCCCCAACAGTTCACGCGCTTCAGAGGGTGTTGCAACCTCCACCCCGAGTTCCGAAAGGATCCTTCGCATTTTGGTCACTTGGGAGGCATTATCGGGCGCGAGACGTCCCTTCTCGAGCCAGAGATTATCCTCTAGGCCCACCCGGACATGCCCGCCCATCAGTGCTGCCATTGTTCCCAATCGCATCTGACTTCGGCCCGCCGCGAGTACGGACCACTGGTAATTGCTTCCGAAAAGTCGATCTGCAGTTGCTCGCATTTGCTGGAGGGATTCGTGGTCGCTGCCTATACCACCAAGAATTCCCACGACAGATTGGATGAATAGAGGAAGTTTTACCAAGGATCGCTCAAGAAAGTATGCCAACGTATAGAGGTGACCTAAATCGTAGCACTCAAACTCAAATCGTGTTCCCAATTCACTCATTTCAGAGATAATCTTCTCGATATCCTCGAAAGTGTTTCGGAACATGCCACTTCGCGACGACTCCAAGAAGGGTCTCTCCCACTGGTGGATCCACGTGCGTTCCTTCTGTGCCAATGGAAATATGCCAAAATTCATCGTGCCCATATTAAGTGAGCACATCTCGGGCCTCAATTCGCGCGGGGCTTGCAAGCGCTCACCAAGACTCATAGACGCACTTCCACCGGTGGTGATGGCAATAATCGCATCCGTCGCGTCTCTGATGCGAGGAACGAATTGCCGAAAGACGCTCGGATCGGGTGTGGGTTGCCCAGTTTCTGGGTCACGGGCGTGCAGGTGCAACATAGCAGCGCCGGCGTTTGCGGCGTCGATAGCCTGAACCGCGATCTGCTCCGGCGAAAGCGGTAGGTGAGGCGACATGGAGGGGGTGTGTATTGACCCAGTGATCGCGCAGGTGATGATTACCTTGGAATTGATGTCGGCCATGGAAGTTCCCACAATTTGCATTTGAGCGGGCGTATCGCTCGGTTTATTCACCACCCGGCGCTTGTGTAAACGCTCGAGAGCTTTGATCTTTCACGAGCCTTAGGAGCTCTGTCTCCGTGTCGACGATGTGCTTTCTGATCAGATTTTCTACATCGGCCTTAGAGCCGGAGATGAATGCGCCTAGGATTTCTTTATGATCCCTGATGATGCGCTTCGCAGCATCGTCCGTTTCTACCGTAAGTAAGGAATCGACCATGTCCTCCATAGCTCGAACGAGATGGAGGGCGCTCAATCGCAAAATGGGGTTGGGGCAGAACTGGGCTATGATGGAATGAAAATTGATCTCAGCCATTTTATGCATTCTTGGGCTGATTTCGCCTCTGACGCCGCGATTACATTCATCGATGGTTTCCTGCATCTGCTTGATACCATCATCGTCCATCGCGTCGAAGGATAAACCTGCTACGGCCGGCTCTATCACGAGCCTCGCTTGATAGAGATCGGACCACGTTGCGCTTTCAAAGTAGAAGTAGGCAGCCATGCCATCGGTTATGGCATCAGTTGGAATTGCCGAGACCGATACCCCTCCGCTTCTGCCCGGTGAAATCGAGACAAGCCCTTGCGCTTCAAGGATCGCGAGACCCTCTCTAACTGTGGCCCGGGCCATGCCAAACTGTTCAATGAGATGCTTCTCGCCGGGTAGGCGATCGCCGGGACTAAGGCCCTGTTTTATAATTTCCTTACGGATATGGTCTGCGATGTGCCACGCCTGACGGCGGCTTAGCCCCTTTTGTGGTTGACCTAATGTAACCTCAGGGTGATCGTATGGCTTTATCGACACGATAAGTAGGGCCTCCTAGCGGGTTTGTGGTTCATCGAAGGTATGAGCCAAAACGTTCAACAAAGACTTTTGAAACCCGAATTAGTCCGGATACTTCTTCCTTTGTCGTTTCAAGCGAGAGATACACAGAGCCTCTCCGAGCCGTATAGTAACCGCTCCTAAGAAGATGCAGATGGAACAGGTCGTGCACCTGCTTAGACGCGAAGTGTACGCATGACAGGGACCCGAACCCGCTCACGCTCATCTTCGATTGATCAGGCGAGATACCCGCAAACTCCCTTCTGAAAAAGTTTCCAAGTGCATTAATGCGCGCAATAGCCTCGGGTGTTAAAACTGATGCTGCTGCAAGGCCTGCCGCCATCGAGAGAATATTGTTATTGAATGTTCCAGCGTGGGGCACTGCATTTGGTCGGCGCATGTCCAGCCTATCGATAAGCTCTGCTTTCCCCCCGAAAGCGCCGAAGCTTAGGCCGCCACCAATGTATTTTCCCAGAGTGGTGATATCAGGATAAATACCGTGGACCGCTTGCATGCCACCGACATCGAGGCGGGAAGATACCACTTCATCGAAGATCAATATCACCCCATAATGGTCGCATCTCTCCTTTAGTTTCAAAAGAAAAGATCGGTCGGCAGGTATGGCCCCTCCCGCGGACATTACAGGTTCCACGATGCAGGCGCCTAGCCGATCGCCATGGAGTTCAAATACGGTCTCTAGCTCAGCTTCATCATTGAATGGCGCTATTACTTCATTGAAGCTGATGTTGAGCGGCATTCGCCCTTCAGGGAACCATATAAATCCTCCGTGATAACCTCCTTTGAAAAACAATACTTTATCTCTGCTAGTAACGTGTAGCGCCAGTTGAATGGCGGCAATATTCGCTTCAGTGCCCGTGTTACAAAATCTAATCCGCTCCATCGCTGCGAAGCGCTTCGTCAAAGAGTTGGCGAGTTGTGCCTCGAACCGATTGGGGCCGCCCAAGCTGATACCGTCTTCCAGTGCTGCAAGGATAGCGCGCTTGATCGCGGCATTCGAATGACCAAATAGCCCGGCCGAATATTCATTCAGAAAATCCGTGTACTCGTGGCCGTCTGCATCCCAAATCTTCGACTTTTCACCCTTGACGATCGATAGCGGGAAGGGCGGATAATACAGCACGCTCCTCGTACTTCCGCCAGGAAATGCTGCGGCTTCGTCGTAGAGAGCAGCGCTCTTCGGGTTGGCGGCAGCAACCTCCGCTCTTTCGCGCTCCACCGCTTCGTTGAGCTCATCGACATCATTCACCGTAGTAGGCTCCAAGCATGGGTTGACTGCGTTTAAAAATGTGCTTACGAATATAATCATTATAACAATTATAACAGAATGCAAGGGGCCTTAGGGCCCGGTCCGATTTAGTGGAGCTCAAGTGAATGTCGTTCAAAGATTGGACTATCCCGCAACTGACGCGCGCGTATGAAACTGGCCAGTTATCGCCCGTCGAAGTTGCTGCGGATGCCTTTTCTAGAGCCGGAAAGGCTGCGGAATATAACGCCTTCGTTTACCTTGATCCGGAAACGGCATTTGCTCAGGCGAAAGAGTCCGAACAGCGTTGGGTTTCTGAAAAGCCGCTAAGCGACATTGATGGGATTCCAGCTACTATTAAAGATCTACATCACGTCTCTGGCTGGAGAACATTTGCGGGCTCCTCGACTTGTAGCTCCGATGAGAAGAATCCTGCGCGCCAGGACTCTCCTTTGGTGGCTCGCCTTCGAGAAGCCGGGTGTGTATTCCTTGGAAAAACGACGGTGCCGGAATTTGGTTGGAAGGGGGTTACAGATAGTCCGCTAACCGGGGTGACGAGAAATCCATGGGACAAGTCCAAGGTTTCGGGCGGAAGCAGCGGGGGAGCCGCGGTCGCGGCAGCGCTCGGAATCGGGCGGATACATACGGGATCGGACGGCGGCGGATCCATACGCATCCCTTCGGCTTTCTGCGGAGTCGTTGGGCTGAAGCCATCGTTCGGAGCCGTGCCGCAATTTCCGCTTGTCTCGACAATGTCCAGCCACGGCCCGATTACTGCGACCGTTCACGAGGCTGCCATTTCGCTCCGGCATGCCGGCAAGCATGATCCCCGGGATTGGCTCGCCACAAGTTCGAACGTATTCCAGTCGCCCACTGGCGGCGAGAAAACCCCTCTGAGAATTGGTGTATGTGCCTCAGGCCTTGGCCCTGAGCCAAGCGAGGAAGTTCTCCTGGCGGTCGAGGAGGCGGCAAGAATCATGGCCGGATCGACCGGGTCGATCACCCCCGTGAGCCTCCCGGTATCGTTCGACGAAGTCCGCCGGCTGTTCGAGATTTTCTGGGCCCGCGACAGCGCCATGGATTGGGACCGCACGCCGGCTGACAGGCGCCACCTCCTGGATCCGGGTTTGGCCGAGATGGCCCAATCGGGGCTGCGCCTTTCGGCCGTCGAAATGGCGAATGCCGATTATCAGCGTGCCGTCCTGGCCAGTTCGGTGAATGTCTTCCTCAACACCTTCGACGTCTTGTTGATGCCTGCAACGCCGTTCGCTGCCTTCGACGTAGGCCAGGACTTCCCGGCTAAAATGGGAATGTCGAGTTGGCTGGATTGGGCAGCGAACCTTTATCTTTTCAACCTCTCGCAATCTCCCGCGATGTCTTTCCCGATGAGGCGCTCGGAATTTGGACTGCCGATCGCGGTTCAGATCGTTGCGGGAAAGTACCGGGATGCGCTCATCCTGGAAGCTGCAATGCGTTTGGAACTGCAAAATTCACAATAGAAGAAAGGGAACAATGCTATGCGAAAGTACCTGTTTGCTCTCGTAGTGAGCGCAGCATCAATTATGTCGTACTCGACCGGCGGGGCCGCGGACGGCGAACTCCGCTTTGGACTGGATGGCGGTTACCCTCCGTTTGCATCCCCGAACACCGAGGGCCAACTGATTGGCTTCGACATCGATCTGGGAGAGGCGCTCTGCGCGGAAATGAAGCGCAAATGCGTTTGGGTGCGTCAGGAGTGGGATGCACTTATCCCGGGTTTGGAAGTGAACAAGTTTGATGCAATTCTCGCGAGCATGCTCATCACGCCTGAGCGCAAGCAAAAAGTTCTTTTCACAAAGCCCTACTACGCCGCAAAGGCGTTGTTCGTCGGTCCTGGCACAAATTCTGTTGAACAGATCACAGCCGCTGAACTCGATGGAAAGACCGTCGGTGTCGAAACCTCGACAGCGTACGGCAAGTATCTTGAATCTAAATTCGGCGATCGCGTTGAGATTCGTGAGTATCCGACGGTCACAGAAGCTTTCGCCGATCTGAAATCGCAGCGCATCGACTACGTCCTTAATGATGCAAACTCCAGCTACTTCGCAATCAAACGTGATGGTGAAGCTGGCGCCCTGCGCCTTATAGGCGAGCCGGTGGTCGACCCCATCCTAGGTGAAGGAGTAGGTATTGCCGTCGCAAAGGAAAATACAGAACTTCGTGACGAGCTGAACAAAGCTCTAGATAGAGTGATCTCGAGCGGAAAATACAAGACCATCAACAAAACATACTTCCCATACGACCTGAGGTAAGAAATGTCGCTACATGATTCACGAAACGTCACCGCGGAAACGTCTCTTGAAACGTACAAATGGGGGGTGAATTCTGAGTACGGCGTGTTGAAAGATGTATTGCTATGCTCGCCGAAGCATTACGGATGGGTTCCGATCAACTCGGTCGTCAAGGAAAAGATGACCGAAAACGTTCCGGACGTAGCGGCTGCGGTGACACAGCACGACGAAATTGTGTCTGCCTTCGGGGAGAGCGGTGTCAACGTGCACTTTCTTCAGCCTCAGCCACACCTGGTTTTTCAGAGCGACACGCGTGACAGTAGTCAGATGACCCCTTGGGGTGCCGCAATCCTCCAACTCAGGCACATTGAGCGGCGGGGCGAGTACGCATCGGTGATCGATTTCTATCGCTCAAAGGGCATTCCTATTCCCTTGATGTCGTCCAAAGGCACGATTGAAGGTGGCGATATTTCAGTCACGAAGCCTGGGTTGGTGATTGTGGGGTACAGCGGTGAACGAACAACGCGGGATGGCGCTGAGGAGTTCACTTCCCTATTCAAGGCAAATGGCTGGAGGGTGCATCTGCAGCCGTTCCCAGAGCATTTCCTTCATTTGGATGTTATTTTCAGCATGGCGGCGGAAAACTTGGCTTTGGTTTGCACTGAAGTCGTTCCTGATGCCTTCATCGATTTTCTCCGGGAGGAAAAAATCCGACTCATCCCGGTGACCTACAAGGAGGCGATGGATCTTGGATGCAACGTTGTTTCTCTGGGAAATGACCGGGTTATAACGTCGAGGCACAATCGCTCTGTGATCGACAAATTGCGGGCAGAGGGCCTCACGGTAGTGGATCCCTATTTCCCAGAATTTGCCAAAGGTGGTAGCGGGATTCATTGCCTAACGATGCCACTGAAGCGAGAGCCCGTCGCAGCATGAGCTTTCTCGGCGGTTACGGATATCTAATAGTCGAGGGCGTGGCCCTTACCGCCACGCTTTCGCTAGTCAGCGCGGTAATAGCCGCCACGGTCGGCTTGATTTACGCAACCCTGACTTATGAAGGAGGTCCCGGCGCAGTCGTACTCCGGAGCTTCTGCTTAGCAGTGATGGCCGTACCCGAATTCATCACGCTCCTCCTGCTTTACTTCGCCGGAACCCTCCTATTGCAGAAGATATTCGGCAGTGACTTCCAATTATCACCCTTTTGGGGCGGTGGCTTCGCGCTTGGCGTCGCCTACGCCACGTATTTCGGGGAGCTTATGCGCGGTGCTTTACGGGACGTGAACCGCGGTCTCGTTGAAGCTGCTGACGCTCTTGGCCTTCATCGCGGGCAATCATTCTTCCTAATAAGAGCGCCGCTCGCCGTGAAGGTTGCAGGACCGGGCGCATTAAATCTTTGGGTTTCGCTAGTTAAGGACACGTCTATCGTTTCGCTCATTGGCGTGGCTGAACTAATGCGGAATTCAACTGTAGCCGCGCGCGTGACCGGAGCCTCTTTCGAATTCTACGCTTTGGCCGGATGCATCTACTTGGCGATGACTTATTGCTCAAATCTGTTTTTGGGTCGCCGCCTTTCCTCTCGAGGGAGGGAGCCACACAGATGGATGTCGATCTAATTTTGTCCAGCCTGCCTGCGCTGACAAAAGGACTCGAGAATACTGTGCAGATTGTCGTTAGCGCTGCCTTGATAGGAGGCAGCTTAGCATTGGTGGCTTCCCTTTTAATGCTATCTCCCAAGTGGGAGGTGCGAGCGATTGTACAAGTGGGCACGGGGATCATACGGGGCACACCAATTCTGGTCCAATTGTTCTTCGTCTACTACGGTTTTGCTCAATTCTCATGGATTCGAAGCTCGCCTTTCTGGTGGATCCTCAGAGACCCCATCTCGTGTGCAACTGTAGTATTCGCCATTAACCACGCGGGCTACCTCACGCCGCTGTGGACCGGCGCGTTTGCAAATGTGAATCGGGGACAGTGGGAGGCAGCACGATCGCTTGGTCTTCAGAAGCGAACGGCAATTACCCGGGTTATTTTTCCCCAGGCAGTGCGCTTGATACTCCCAGCATATCTCAACGAGATCATCTTCTTGCTGAAAGGGAGCGCCCTACTGAGTGCAATAGCGGTTGCAGACTTGCTCGGGGTCGCACGAAGAATATCTTCATCAAATTTTGCACCCGTCGAAATGTTTTCGGTGGTGGCGCTGACGTATGCCGCCATAGTTATGGTTCTGATGGGGGCTGTTACCTATCTCAGGAGGTCGAATGCGCACGAGTAACCTCAGCAACGCGTTAGTTAATCCAGATCGTCTTTGGAATAGTCTAATGGAGATGGCTAAAGTTGGGCCTGGGATAGCTGGCGGCAATAATCGACAGGCACTCACAGATGAGGATGCGCAAGGCCGGACATTATTCGCGAAGTGGTGCGTTGAGGCTGGTATGTCGGTGGCTGTTGATGACATGGGAAACATGTTCGCACAGCGAGACGGTGAAGACGATGACGCCTTGCCATTGTATGTCGGCAGTCATCTGGACACTCAGCCTACCGGCGGGAAATATGACGGAGTTTTAGGCGTTCTCGCAGGGCTCGAAATAGTACGAACCCTCAATGATCTCAATGTTCGAACCCGAAGGCCGATCGTGGTGTCGCTTGCCATTTAATTGGGGTCTTCCTCACTTTGTGTGGAGATCGGCCGTTTTGATCGGCATCATCCGTGCTCTAAGAAGTTCAGGGCCTGCCCTGCCATACATTGCACGTTTAATCGTTTTCAGGCGGTTGATCTGACCTATCGCCTGACCATTGCTTCCAGGGGAGGTCGATGGCGTTGCAGACGGCGTCGATATCTCGGCGAAGAACGCGGGCAAAACGGGCCAAGGAGGCGAGCCCGGAATGAATGGCCTCATCGATCCATTCTTCGAGTTTCGTCGAAGCTCGGCTACGAAATATACCGCGAAATCGCATGGAAAAGCTGCGCAAAACAGCAAACGTTGGTGATCCCTGTTTGAGGGCATCGACTTTGCGCGCCTGATTTATTGTCAGCGTTCCGCGCGGCTTTATGCAAAGAGTAGCGGCAACAACCGGTGAGATCAAATGACCGGTTTGCGGATCACGCACAGGCGCATTGTCATCTGCTTGGTCAGCGAGGACGATCGAAGCCGGTACCGCATTATCCTGATCTTTTCCCAGCTTCGCGGCGCGGCGCCAGGTTGCCAGGAGGCGTTCAAGATTGGAGAAGCTGCCGGTGTATCCGCGGTGCTTGATATCGTGAAACAGATGCCGTCCGCAGCGATTGCTATCTTTCCAACACTGGGTGAGAAACGCTTCGAAGTACAGAGGAGATGTCGGCTGCAGCGCGGCGCTGCGTCGATCGGGTGGCGCCCCAAAAGTCAGCCATTTCGCGATGCTGCGTCGGCCATATCCTGTGCGACGTGCAATTTCCGAGCACGACAGACCCTCCGTAAAGTCCGCATCTATCTCGGCTCACAACCTCAATAGAGGGGTGCCGCTTCAACCATCGTGCCACGCTTACCACGCTCCGGTCCTCGAGAATGTCCACGACCTTTCGGCGTTCAAGATCGACAATGATCGTGCCATAGCGCCACGATTTCCTCCAACTCCAGTCATCGATACCGACGATCCGAGTCGGGGCTTCGCCGTCGGCTCGTGCAGCATTCCGCTTGACTTGTCTAAGGATGGTGTCGTCGCTTATCGGCAACCCGAGCCGCTGCATCAAGCGTTCGCCGGGCCGCCCGCCCGTATTGTGGCCAAGCAGGTGGACTATTTCGTCCACCCTCGTTGTCCGGCGGGCGTAGGGAGAAGCGATCGCTGGGATCCGGTCAGTAAACGTTTGCCGTTTGCATTGCCGATTTGTGCAACGCCAGCGGCTCAACTGGAGCTTTACCGTCACGACATTACCTTGGGCCGGCAGGTCTTGAGGGCTGCGGTACGACCAGCCGTGCCGATTTCTGCTCCGGTATCGGCAATCAGGGCATATGCCAGACGTTGGGCCAGCAAGCAGACACAACCCAATTACCTTCGTCGCTAAATACAACGCTCTGCACTTTAATACCCGGACCGGGCGACCATTTCGATTTCGTTCGCATGCCAGCCCATACCGGCGTCATTGCTAACGGTTTGTTAACCACACAAAGTGAGGAAGACCCTAATTAAATGGCAAGCGACAATTGAAGTCGCGGTGAAAAGGTAGAGCCGTCTCCATTCTCGACGTCGCTTAGCCATTCATAGGTCGCAAATAGCGTCGCGTCTTGAAGAGCCCTTGGAAGATTTGAAGCTGTCGGTTCTCATACGTTTTCGCATCACTTGGCACCGGCGGCGGTGGCAAACGTATCTCCGAGCTTTAGAACCCAGTCAGCGATCACCGGCGAAAGTACCGTCAATAGCGCTTTGACGACATTCCACACGCCACCGAAATCGACCTTCTTTTCGACCTGCCCCTGCACGAAGGTGACGGCACAAAAATAGGCCGTGCCCAGCGCCAGCGAAAAGATCGTGGCCCAATAGAGCGTCATCGCGCTCCGTAGGCTTGCGTAGTTCCGAAGCGCGGCGATGTCGGCCGGCGGTGTCGGCGCATAGGCCGCGGTGATCATCGCGGCACCCGGCTCAAACAGCAGATGTACCGCCACGATGGTCAGAAGGAAGGTCATGGCGCCAAGCAGGGTGATGTTCTCGATCCTGGCGATCCGGTCGTCCATCTGCGTTCCGGGTGATCCGGCAACAACCGCGATCGCGGTGATATAGGAAAGCCCCGCAACCAGCACGACGCCGATGACAAGCGAGATGATCCGCTGAAGGCTGTTTCCCGTATTGCCGATTCCCTCGTCGGCGCAGCGCGCCAGGTTGATGGACGGGCCGCTGGTAGACCCTGGCCTGCTCGACGGTATAGGGATTGTAGCGCGTACTTTCGAAGATTAGAGCGATGTTGGCGGTCTGCTCGACGACAAAACCGGTCACCGAGACCGTCTTGTCCTCGCGCTTGAACACGGCGACCTTCCAGAAGGACCAGGGAACCTGCCAGGGACCGCCAGGCAATGTCTTGCCGAAAAAGTCGTCGTCGGGCCGCAGGATCGGACCCGCCATGACCGAGACCCTCTGGGCTTTTTTGTCTGCCCGGGCCAGCACGAAATCCTCAAGATTGCCCCAGATCTCGCTGTTATAGACATGCTCCTGCGGCGCCGCATTCGTGTAGTGGAAGGTGTCGTCTCCCGCCCGGTCGGCAACATCCTGATCGCCCCACACGGGGTCAAGCCGTCGCACCAGATGTCCGCGGTCGATCTGCACGCCCTTGCCGGGCACCTTGCCGTAGATGTCGGCAAGTGTCTGCTCGCTCGCCGGCAGGCGATCGTCTCGGCGCCAGCTGCGCGATTTGGTCGACAGGACTTTGCTCCCGTCGATATTGACGGCGGTCCACAGCGCTAGCCGTCGATCGGCATGAACGGCGAGCGAAAATGCGTGTAGTCGAACACCGTGCCCTTGGTCTCCTTATTGACCGCCAGTCGGCCCTTGAAGGTTTTGCTCGTCTTCGGAAGCGGGACGGGGAGATCGGCGCCGAGAAAATTGGTCTTGAAGCCCATCGAATCGTCAAACTTGGGATCGGTAAAGCGGGTGCTCTCGAAGGCTGGCGCTTCGCCGGCGTCCGGCACGGTCTGCCACGGCTTCGGATCGTGGTCCTCCTCGGCGAGGGGAGGCGGTTGATGGGTGGTGCGCGGGTCGGCCGCCAGCATCGCCATGATTTTCGCAGCGTCGGGATCGAAGGTGGCGGCCTCGCGAAGATGCTTCCAGATCTCGCTGATCCGAATGCCTTCGTTGGCGACCCAGCGCTTGGCGTCGTCACCTTCCGCCTCGTTCCAGATCTCGCCGCGCCTGTTCAGAACCCGGCCCTCATCGTCGCGGTCGGCAATGGCCAGATGATGGATCGCCACAAGATCCCATTGGTCATTGAAGACGGCTGCACCCGAGGAACCAGCCTCCGTATCGGCCTGGTAGTGGATCGCAGCGGCGCCGACATTCGGAAACCGCTCCGGATCGAGCTTGATGATGCGGTTTTCGCGAACGACGACCTGCTTCGTGCCGCCGCCGGGGTGCTGGATGAGCGAGACATGTTCGCCCGTCACACCCTTGCCGCTCATCGGAATCAGGGTAAGCGCCCCGAAATCGGCGACCGGCGTGCCGTCATGACCGACCGGGCGAATGGCAACGATCGTGAAGTCGAGCTCGGCGCTGGTGTAAAAGGCCTCGTTCGGCGCAAAAGGGAAAATGTGTCCCCGCCGCTCGACGAAATTTCGATCCAGCTCATAGCTAAACTCGGCCAGGCTGCAGGACGCCGTTTCCGCATCCGGCAGCACGTGGTTGTTGGTCATCACCAAGCTGGGGGTGATCAGGAAGCCGGTCCCGTAGTCGGGCGGTGTCGCCGGCTGCCCGAGGATCTTGATCCGGCAGATCGCCTTTGCGACCTGTAGCCCGCGATCGAAGAAATTGATGCTGACGATGTCGCGGCTGCCGAGCATGCGTTCGCGCGCATTGGGATCCTTGCGATTGAGCAGCGACATGCGCACTATCATCCGCGACGGATCCTCCGTCCTGATGGCGAGCGGTTCGGCGCCCGCGTCTGCCGTCAGTTTCTTGTCGGCTTCCTGGGCGGGCTTCTGCTCGGCGATCGCCGCCTTTGCCGCCGTTGCCAGGTTCTTGGGGCTTTCCGTTCCAAGCGGTGATACGATCCGGGCCATGCCGTCTCACTTTCCGTTCGCTTCGGCCGTCTGTTTGCCGAGAGTGTCGTTGAGAACGGCGGCGAGCCTGAGCCCGGCAAGGGCGAGTTGTCGATCCAGGATCGACTGAACGTGCTTCTGGTAGCTTTCGTCGACGATGATTCGTCCGCCGGCCGCTGGCGGCACCGGCAGCGCCTGATAGACCTGCACGCCCTCCTGGAAGCATTCGTTGGCCCAGCCTGCCACATAGTCGCCTTCGAGGTTGCCGGCCGTCATGCCTGGCATGACCGATGTTTCAAGCTCGCCGGCATAGGCACCCCAACTGAAGGCATGTGCGGCAATCAGTGTCTCATCCCAGAGCTGATGGAAACTGACATCGGCGTTTCTTGTCTTGCCATCCGGGCCCTTGCCCTGGAAGGTCACTTGGAGGCCGTTGCCGCCGCCGTCGCCCGCCCGTTCCGAGCAATGCAGCGGCTGGTGGGCGTCGCCAACCAGGTGAACCACCATCTTGAGCGCATCCGCCCTTGCAGTTTTTCCGGCATCGGCGTCCGCCAGCACGACGATTTCCCGCTTGAGGGCGGCGACGATGCAATCGCCTTCGTTCTGGTCGAGGGCACAGGCACCGACCGGGTCGGGCTTGTCGATATCGATGTCGATGAAATGCCATCGCTTCGTTTTCGTGCCGGCTGCGGTAAACTTGAAGTCGTCAGCCCAGCTCGACAGCGACGCAAGCGACGTACCCGAACCGACGAGCGCGGAGACAACCGTCCGGACCTTGTCCGAAAGGCGGCGTTCAGCCAGTTCGGCGACGATCGAATGACCGCTGTCGCCCCATGCCAATGCCTGGTTGCCGGCGAGCGCGGACAGCGACATCGTCACACACAGAACGCTCATCAATCTCATCATCATCCCCTTTAATCTGCCGGCGGGCAGATGCTGCAAACCTTATTCATGCTGCTGCGTTTCGGCCGGAAATTCGATGTCGAACCAGGCTCCGGGCGCAAGGTCCCGCGTGTCGAGAAGCTCTGCGCGCAAACCGATCAGATCGAGCGTCGCCTGGTCCGGGACGCCGTCATAGGCGCCGACATGGGTTGAGACCACGGCATATCTTTTGCGGTCATCCGGCGCATCCTCGGGCAGCACTTTTTCGGTCACCACCGAAGGCGTGCCGTTCTTGCTGCCATGATGGCTGACCTTCAGGAAGTGAACGGGCCGCAGCAGGTCCAGGCGATCCATGATCTCCCAGCTTTTCTCCTCTGCGTCTCCGGGAAATAGCAGCCGCCATCCTTCCCATTCGAGTTCGAATGCGACGCTCGAATTGTTCGCAGCCTTGTCGATCGTCCTCAAATTGTCGGTCATGCCGCTCGAGCGGAACCTGATCAGGTCGAAGAAGGCGCCGGCCGCCACACCAGCGGGCGGCGTCACCGCACCTGCCGGAAGCGATGTCGGCATCACGTCGCCGCCGCCCAGCCCGAAGGTGCTCGGAGCAAGCCGACCGTAATAGATCGAGGTGTCCTCCTCGGGCGCGAGAAGGCGGATCTTGGCGCGCCGGAAGGGATGCCGATTTTCGATGTCTGCGGTCCGATGCACATAGAAAGGGCTCTCGGAGAGCTTGCGGATATGGTCGACGCAGTCCTTGCTGGCGCGCGGATTGTTAATGGCGAGCAAGGCGGCGATGCCGGCCGGCACGGGTGCTGCGCTCTTTTCCAAAAAGTCTGAAGCTGCCTCCCGAAACGCCAGCGCAAGCGAGCGCTTCTTGCGCGCTTCTGTGAAGCGGTCGTAGTAATCTTCTGCCGATGAAGCAGTCATCCAAACCTGTTTGGCCTCAAGAGTGATGCCAAGCTTCTCGCTTCCGAAGAGCAATCCCTGAATATGATCCATGTGCTCATGGGTCATCAGGTAAAGGTCGGCGGGTCGGCCACCGAGCTCCGTCTGGATGTCGGCCAGCACATCCTTGAAGACGGCGTCATGACCGGCCTTGCCGGCAAGCGCATTGCCGACATCGATCAGCAGATGCACGACCGTCTCCTCTCCGTGCTCGTTGCGCTCCGGAATGCTCACCAGAATGGCGTCGCCGAAAAGGACATTGTAGATCCGGACACGGAGAGATCTCATCTCAGTGCCCCGCCATATGCAGCATCTGGCCCATGGCCCGAAGTCGCAACGTGTCGTCCTGGATCTGCACGTTCGGCGAACCGATTTCCAGCAGTCCCTTTTCGAAGCACTCGGACAGGAAAGCCATGCGCATTGCATTGTTGGCGGCGGTCGCCGGAGCCTGCTGCGAGGCGTGGCGCGGGCTTGTGGACAGGAGCGCGCGGATCGACATGGAATCACGGTCGATGACCAGAGTGGTGCCGTAAATGACGCTGATCTTGCTAAATCGTCCACCTGGATATTCGATGCGTTGGTTTTCGCGCCAGGCGATCTTGAACAGGCATTCGCGAATTTGTGCCTTGCCTGACCCCGACCGGTAGGTCGTTTTGACGACATCCAGTCGCGGGCGGACCTCGAAGGGCACGTTTGGCGGGATCATCAGCTTGCCGCGATAGGTCTCGGCAAACTGGTAGGCCGACCAGTCGCTGCGAACGAGGAGGTCGAGATCCAGATCCGGGGGCAAAACGAAGTCGGCTGTGGGGGTGATCATTTCATTCGCCGCCGAGACGATGCCCCGACGGACGAATTCCTGAATGATGTAGTCCCGGGCTTGATGATCGTCCGGATTCGAGGAGGTATCGGCGGCTATCAGCGCACGTCCGTAGTCGGCAAAGGAGATTTCACCCGGCGGCAGGTAGTCGAGTCCTCTGAAGACGATGCGCTTGAATATGTTACCGGCGGTGGCGAGCGCCTTTCCGGAGGCCGAAAAGAGCGCCGCCGCCTCTGTGTCGGGGATGGCGGATGCCGCGGTGTCGCCCTGCACGTGTTTCTTTTTCTTGACGATCTCGAGCTTGGCTTTCTTGTGCTCTTCGACCAACAATCCATAAAGGGCACCTGTCAGAACGTTGCACAGGTCATGCGGGTCGTTCGAGACCGGGGGCTTGCCCCAATTGCTGAACGAATAGGTGTTATTGAGGTCGCGAAGCGGCCGCTCTGAACCGGCAAGCGCCGTCCCGAACTGCAGGGCGATCTCGTTGAAGGCGGTTGCCTGGCCGATATCGCCGCCGGTCAGTCTCAGGACCTCGAGGGCAAGGCGCTTGGTGCGGATGGCGAAGATTGCAGCGCTGAGGTCGGCAATCGCCTCGTGCAGGGCAAGCGCCTGCGGCGAGGTTGCATCGTAAAGGTCAGGCGCAATCCCGTCGAGGATAGCGTGGGTCGTCTCATGAGCGACAATATCCGGCGACAGGCAGGTATAGATTGTCGTGTCCTTGCCGTTGACCGACGCATCGAAGAAGAAGAACTGCAGACTGCGGGAATCGCGGTGATAAAAGGCGTTTGCCATCCTGCCCGCCCGTGGCACGACCAGAAGCTGGCCGCCGTCAAACGCCCAGCGTATGGAACGGCCAAGAACGTCGGGCTCCTCAAAAAGGTCGATCGTCTTCATGATCGCGCCGAAGACGCTTGCCTGCTGAAAATCGGCAGCGCCCGGATTCTGTGGGTCCCGGATCAGATAGCGCCCAAGCTTGGCACCCTTCTTCGGGGAAACGAAGCGGGTGCCCGGCTTGACCAGGCTCGTATCGGGATCGATATCGACGATTGCGACCTTGCGGCAAACAGGGCCATCCAGTATGGCCTCGCTGGCCATATATTCCCAACCTTCCAGAAGATCGGAGCCAGTGCCCGCGGCCGCCAGGTCGCGCACCATATATTGCAGCCTTACCTTGCCGGTCGTCACGTCCCCGCTATCGGCCATGGTTCACCTACTTGTCGGAGACGGCGAACTGAACGACGGACGAGCCGCCGGGACGCCCGTTGAATTTGATGCGGTAGAGCCCAGGTTCGCCGGTCGGATCGAGCAGGAGTTTCAGTTGCGGGACAAGCGGACCCTTGTAGGTAACGGCAATTGGGTCTTTGAAGGGGACGAATGGCTTGGCCTCGTCGTCCGTACGCTCGATCTTTAGCGCTCCCTCGATTTCGCGCGTCGGAAAAGACGGTATCAGCAAAAGTTCGATCGCATCGGTTTGTTTGACAAGGATTGCGTGGACCGACAGGTCCAGTGTCGACGCAGCATGCACCGGCGGTTCCGGATAGTCCTTGCCGAGCAGATTGTAGAAGACCGGCTTGAAGATCCTGCTCGTGAAAAAGCTGGCGTGTTCGCCGACCACAAACTGCTTCTGGCCCGACTTCGGAAGGGCACTCCACATCGGGACCGTGCCGTCGCCCGCATCCTCCGAGACGGTCAGCAGCCGCTCAGACCCATCGATGTTGACCCGGGTTGCCGTCTTGTGGCCGGTGCCTGCGAAGTAGAAATAACGCACGTGGTCGGGCTGGCGTCCCGCTGCAAGCGTATCATGCACGAGCCGGGCTCTCGCGAGCAGTGTCTTGTCCAGGCCAAGCTGCGCCGCGACATGGTCGTCGTAGATGTCCAGAGGATCGATCTCCAGCCGGCTGATATCCCAGCATGAGGCCTCTGCAGGTGCAGGAAGGAGCTGATAGCCGGACGGATAGCGCCGGTCGTTTGCAAGCTCCTTGAAGTCTTCCGCGCTGATGCCGAGGGCGCTGTCCATGCCGAGGATCCGGGCCAGCGCCAGCGGGGCGCCAAGATGCGGTGTTGCAAGCGCCAGGAAGCCGTTGATCTTGCCATGCCATGGCTCATCCTGGAATTTGCTCGACTCCATAACCAGGCGAGAGATAAGACCGCCCATGCTGTGGGCGACGATGGTGATCGATGTTGCACCGTGCGCGACAAGATCCGAAAGCTTGGCGGCAAGACGATCAGCACTTCCCTCCAGATCCAAACGCCAGTCGTAAGGGAAAGGCACCAGCCGCTTCGCCGCGCCGCTTTCTGTAAAGCCGATCTCTGCAAGCTGGTCGAGCAGCGGCTGGTAGACGCCGAAGCACAAGACCTTGCGCACAACACCGCCAACCACCAGGTCCTCGCGCATCAACTCGGCCTTGCGCTTGTAGCCGAACTGCGTCTCCAGCGCGGTCGGTGGCCAGACCTCCTCGCCACCCGGCGTCTTCAAAACCGTCCCCATCGTTCCCGGAACAAAGACCACGACGTCCATGCTTTCCCCTCGACTGACATGTCGCGCCACGGCGCGATCTCCCCGATGGCCGCCATCATGACGGCTCGTCATTCCAAGGCTTGGAGGGTCGGCTCGGCCTGCCCAGGCGCCAATTGCACCCCAGTCCCCGGCAGGCGATCTGCTCCCCAAAGCGTCAATTTCGATTTCAAGAATAAGACTGGCCGAAAGGGAAGATGTCCCCTGCATTTGTCTTGCGGGCTGCCGTTATAGTTGCATTATTGAATGAAAATTCTGCGACAGACAAGTCTTGTCTTTAAATATTGCTCGGTTGAGAGGCGCTGGTCCGATCGTCGCGCCGTCGACCGTCAGAGGTTTGGCGTCGCCCCATAGGGCCGGGCTGTCGGCGAAGCGGAAGCCCTAAGGCGGTCTTCCCCCTACGGGCGTCCATCCCTGACGCTGCGACATCGTTCTGCGGCCCGTGCCGCTTGCGCCCGGCCGGCCACAAGGGAGGCTTCGCCGCGCTCAATCCCGTCTTCGCCGATCCGCAATCGCGCGCCCTTGCAGCCGCCGGTCTTCGCGCCTGTCGGGGATTGCCCAAGGGTTAAAGGGCGGAAAGGACCTATGAACATGGAAAGACACGACATCGAGATGCTGCGCGAGAAGGTATCCTGCGTGGTTGTCCTGGAGCAGGTGGGATTTCAGATCGATCTTAAGGAAAGCACGCGCCGAGCCATCAAATATCGGCGTGGCGGCGAGATCATTATTGTCACGCACGGGGGGAAGGGCTGGTTCGATCCTCTTTCGGACAGGAAAGGCGATGTCTTTGCCCTGACCGGCTGGCTACAGCTTGCCGACTTTCCGGCAACAGTGAAAGCTGTCGGAGCGCTCGCCGGTGTGCAGCCATCCCAACCGATATGGACGGGGCTGAGCTCGCGCAGGAACCAGGGCGGGATCCCCGAGCGCTGGTCGGCCAAATCGCTTCTGCGAACAGACGCGCCGGCGTATCGCTATCTCGCCGAGGCGCGCGCCATTCCCCGGGCTGTTCTTGGGCAGGCCACCCGCGCGCAGCTGATCCGGCAAGGCCCCTTCGGCAGCGCCTGGTTCGCGCATGAGGACGACGCCGGGCAGATTTGCGGCTGGGAGGAGCGTGGACCGGAATGGCGGGGCTTCTCGTCAGGCGGCACCAAGATCCTCTTTCGCTTCGGCGGGCGATCGCCGGCCCGGCTCTGCGTGACCGAAGCGGCGATCGACGCCCTCAGTCTCGCCGCGATCGATGGCCCCCGTGTCGATACACTCTATGCCAGCACCGCCGGCGGCTGGTCGCCGGCAACTGAGGGGGCGGTCAAGCTGCTTGCGGGCCGCGTCGATCTTCTTGTCGCGGCGACCGACCGCAACAGCCAGGGCGAGGCCTACGCGGACATGCTGCGCCAGATCGCGCTCAACCAGGACTGCGGGTTCCAGCGGCGACGGCCGCATCGCGACGACTGGAACGAGGATCTGAAGGAAAGGGGAGGAGGATGAAGGAGGATCTGCCGCATAGGGGTTTGCCGCGTCAAGGGCGAGACTTCGCCCGCATGCGCGGCCCTTGACCCGGCAAACGCCCAGGCGGCCGTGGCGGGAGGGGTGATCAAAGGTCCGGAGACGAGGCGCTTCGGCCAGAACCTCAAGGAGAAAACCATGAGCTGCCATCCCGAAGCCCGCAAAATCTTCGAAGGCGTTGCAAGCCGTCACGAATTCTACGCGATGCTGAACCGCCACAACCAATCGCCGTTCGACGAGGAACGCTCAAGTGGACGCCGATATGCCGGCGAGTGGTTCGAGATATCCGAAGCCGATCATGACCGCATGTTCGAGATCCTGCCGCCGCTCTTCATGCGCGGCGATCACTTCGCGATGCGCGAGTTTCAGGCGCAAAGCATCACCAGCGTTTTCTTTACCCTGAGGATCGACGGCCGGTTCCGCTGGTTCCATGCCTATTGCGATCTGGCCGACGCCGGCTCGGTCAACCGCATGCGGGGAGCGATCATCGAGCGGGAGTCGCGTCCGGTGCGCGCCATGAGCCGGGCCGAGAAGCTCGAGCACATCTGGAGCATCACGGGTCCGGATTTCCGTGCCTATGCCGATCAGCGCTTTGCGGCGGGCTTTGCCGGCCGGCGCATCGTCATGGTCTTCAGCGCGGCGCAGGCGGCGATCCGGAAGCTCGTCGCCGATCTCACCGACGAAGAGATCGCAGTCAAGCTGCCCGTGCAGTTCCGCCACCTTGGCGAACCCGTCGCCGCCTGACGGCGCCTGCCGTTTAAGCCCTCCCAAACCTCATCGCACGCGCGAAAGGCGGACAACGTCCGCCGACCGCCCATCACCCAAGAGGAAATCCCCATGGCGCATAACGACCCCTTTACGTTCGACCTGTTCTCCAATACCGGCCGGCTGGCTGGTTTCGACCTCACCTCCGGTTTCGACACCCCGGCGCCGAGCGCCGATGTCGATCGTCCGGTCGATGATAGACCGGCACCGCCGCGACTGGCGGTGCAGAAGATGGTCGCCGGTGAGGCGACCGAGGAAACGGGGCCTAAGAACTTCAGACTCTCGGGCGATCGTGGCCTGGCGAAAAGCTGGAAGGATAGGGCAACCGGAAACATCTCGGCGATCCGGCTGGCAACAGAGATCATCGATGAGAAGCGCCCTGCGACGCCTGAGGAACAGGCTCAGCTCATCCGCTTCATCGCTTCGGCGCCTCCGACCTCGCCAACGGTGTCTTTCGCCGGCCGGGCGAGGAGAGTTTCGCCAAGGGTTGGGACAAGCTCGGCCGTGACCTCGAGGCCGCCGTCTCTGGGGCGGACTACGCCTCCCTTGCGCGCTGCACGCAATACGCCCATTTCACGCCGGAGTTCATCGTCCGCGCCATCTGGGCCGGTCTGCTGCGCCTGGGCTTTAAGGGCGGGCGCATCCTCGAACCCGGCATCGGGACCGGCCTGTATCCGGCACTGATGCCGCGGGCGATCACTGACCGAAGCCGTGTCACCGGTATCGAGCTCGATCCCGTCACCGCCCGGATCGTCGGGTTGCTTCAGCCGGGCGCCCGTATTCTCAATGAGGATTTCACCCGCGTATCGCTGTCGGCGCGGTTCGATCTGGCGATCGGCAATCCACCGTTTTCCGATCGCATCGTCCGCTCCGATCCGCTCCGATCCGATCCGCTCTATCGAAGCGAGGGGCTCCGGCTCCACGACTATTTTATCTGCAAGTCGATTACGACGCTGAAGCCGGGTGGGCTCGCCGCTTTCGTGACCTCGGCCGGCACGATGGACAAGGCGGATGCGCGTGCCCGCGCGCGCATCGCCGGCATGGCCGATCTGGTCGGTGCGATCCGATTGCCGGAAGGCGCCTTCCGGCAGGACGCCGGAACCGACGTGGTCGTCGACATCCTCTTCCTGCGCAAGCGGCGCGCCGATGAGCCGGCGACCGGCGACAGCTGGCTTGAGCTTTCCGAAGTGCAGGAAAACCAGGAAGGGGAGGGACCGATCTTCGTCAACCGCTGGTTCGCCGACCACCCGGACATGGTGCTGGGTCGGCATGCGATCGTGTCGGGCCCATACGGAGAGACGTATACGTGCCTGCCGTGCGAGAGCGATCTGGAAGCTGCTCTGGGATCCGCGATCGAGATGCTTCCAACCGGGTTCTATGATGGCGAGCCGGAGGCCGTCGATGTCCTGAACGGGGATCACGCCGGGGACATCGTCGCCGAGCGTCCTGATGGTCTGGGCGTGCGCGAAGGCAGGTATTTCATCGGCAAGGCGACGGCACTAATGCAGATCGTCGATGGTCAGCCGGTTGCCGTCGAGGTGAAAAAGGCGAGGGGAGCCGACGGCGTCTTTGCCAAGCAGGCCCGCATCATCCGCAAACTCATCCCGATCCGCGACGCCGTCCGTGAGATCCTCAAGCTGCAGGAGCGAGATCAGCCCTATGCCCGCGCGCAGGTCAGCCTTCGCATCGCCTGGTCGAGCTTCGTGCGCGATTTCGGGCCGATCAACTTCACCACAGTCTCGAGCGTCGAAGATCCGGAGACCGGCGAGGTCCGCGAGACGCATCGGCGCCCGAACCTGCAGCCCTTCCTCGACGATCCGGATTGCTGGCTCGTCGCCTCGATCGAGGACTACGATCTCGAGACCAATACCGCCAAGCCAGGGCCGATCTTTACCGAGCGGGTGATCGCGCCGCCTCCGGCGCCGGTAATCGCTTCGGCCGCGGACGCGCTTGCCGTGGTCCTCAATGCACGAGGCCATGTCGATCCCGACCATATCGCCGAGCTGCTGCATCGTGACGTGGCTGACGTCATTGCCGAGCTCGGCGAGGCGATCTATCAGGACCCGGCAAGCGGCGCCTGGCTGACGGCAGATGCCTATCTCTCCGGCGCGGTGCGCTCGAAGCTTGCCGTCGCGAAGGCAGCCGCAGAGCTCGACCATGCTTTTGCCGTGCAGCCGGCAGACCTGCGTCCCTCCGATATCACCGCCCGCCTCGGCGCTCCATGGATCCCGGCGGGCGATGTGGTCGCCTTCGTGAAGGAGACGATGGAGGCCGAGATCACCATCCACCATATGCCCGAGCTTGCCACCTGGACGGTCAATGCCCGCCAGCTGGAATGGTCGGC
This sequence comes from Rhizobium sp. 007, assembly GCF_015353075.1. Classification (NCBI taxonomy): domain Bacteria; kingdom Pseudomonadati; phylum Pseudomonadota; class Alphaproteobacteria; order Hyphomicrobiales; family Rhizobiaceae; genus Rhizobium; species Rhizobium sp. 007. The sequence goes on from NZ_CP064189.1 coordinate 58,414, forward strand.
CGCGGGCACCACGGAATGGGGCACGCATCGCCGCCATGCCGGTCAGCTCTTGTCGGACGCGTTGAACTCCTCCGTGCCGCAGATCTTCGACACCTTCCGCGACGGCGAGACGGAGCGCCGGGTGCTCAACACCGTCGAGACGGAAGCCGCAAAGGAAAAGGTCGCCAAAATCAAGACAGCGTTCCAATCCTGGATCTGGTCCGATCCCGATCGCACGGACCTGTTGGCGCGCATCTACAACGACACCTTCAACAATATCGCGCCACGCGCCTTCGACGGCACCCATCTTCAACTTCCCGGCGCCTCTAACGCCTTTTCTCTGTATGGGCACCAGAAACGCGGCATCTGGCGGATCATCTCGGCAGGCGCGACGCATCTCGCCCACGCCGTCGGCGCCGGCAAGACGCTGACCATGGTCGCCGCGATCATGGAGCAGCGGCGCCTCGGGCTGATCAACAAGGCGATGCTGGTCGTGCCCGGCCATTGCCTGGCGCAGGCGGCGCGTGAGTTTTTCGCGCTCTATCCGAACGCCCGCATCCTGGTCGCCGACGAGACCAACTTCGTCAAGGAGAAGCGCCACCGTTTCCTGTCGCGGGCGGCGACCGCCAATTGGGACGCCGTTATCATTACTCATTCCGCCTTCCGCTTCATCTCCGTGCCATCGGCGTTCGAGGCACAGATGATCTAGCTAGTCACCTGAATCTGAAGTTCGGTTCATTGTTTTCTGGCTAAGGCGTTTGACGGCGGCGAGGATTTCGTCGGCAGATTTGACCCATCTATAGGGCTTGGGGTTTTCGTTGTGTGCCTTGATAAAGGCGACGATATCGGCTTCGAGTTCTGCCGTTGATCGATGGACGCCGCGTTGCAATTGCTTGCGCGTCAGCTCTGCAAACCAACGCTCGACCTGATTGATCCAAGAGGCCGAAGTTGGTGTGAAGTGAACATGCCAGTGCGGGCGGCGTGCGAGCCAGGCCTTGATCCTCGGCGTCTTGTGGGTCGCATAGTTGTCCATCACCAGATGCACGTCCGGCCCCTTGGGCATCTCCGCGTCAATCCGCTTCAAGAAGTCGAGGAATTCGGTCGCCCGGTGACGTTTGTAGCACTGGCCGATCACCGCGCCGGTCGCAACGTCGAGCGCGGCGAACAGGGATGTCGTGCCATTGCGGACATAGGTATGGGTGTGCCGTTCGGCGATACCCGGCGCCATGGGCAGAACGGGCTGCTCGCGATCCAGTGCCTGGATTTGCGATTTCTCATCCACGCATAGCACGACTGCCCGGTCCGGCGGCGCCATGTAAAGGCCGACTATGTCCTGCACCTTATCGACGAACAGCGGATCGGAAGATAGTTTGAATGTCTCCGAACGGTGCGGCTGCAAACCAAATGCGGTCCATATCCGACGGATGGTGGTGTGCGACAGCCCGCTGTCGGCTGCCATCGAGCGGATAGACCAGTGCGTGGCATCCTTCGGAGTGGTGTTCAACGTACGTTCGATGACCTCAGCTACCTGCGCGTCAGAGACGGTTCGTGGCCGACCGGCACGATATTCGTCAGTCAGCCCGTCAATGCCATCCTGCACGAACCGGCGGCGCCACTTGCCAACCGTGTGCTCGTGGACGCCGAGGCGTTCGGCAACATCTTTGCTCTGCAGGCCCTGCGCGCACAGCAAAACCATCCGGCATCGATCCGATAACGAGCGCGGCGCTTTATGCCGGCGCACCTGAGATTCAAGAAAATTCCTATCCTCGTCGCTCAGAACGACGAGGTCTGCTTGCCTGCCGACCATCAATCAAACTCCTGCTGTTGCAGCAGAAGCATAATAAAATGATGCCTACTTCAGTTCCAGGTGACTAGGACGAGCTGGAACTCTACGAGGATCTGCTCACCAAGGTCGATCGCGAGGACCGGCTGTCGCGGAAACGCATCGAGCGCATGAAGGAAGGGCACAAGGAGCGGCTCGAAGCGCTTGCCACTCGCAAGGACGACCTGCTGACCATCTCGGAGATCGGCATCGACCAGATCATCGTCGACGAGGCGCAGGAGTTCCGCAAGCTCTCCTTCGCCACCAACATGTCGACGCTGCGCGGCGTCGATCCCAACGGCTCGCAGCGTGCCTGGGACCTCTATGTGAAGTCCCGCTTCGTCGACACGAAAAACCCGGGCCGGGCGCTGGTGCTCGCCTCAGGCACGCCGATCACCAATACGCTCGGCGAAATGTTCACGGTCCAGCGGTTGATGGATGCGACCGCTCTATCAGGGCGCGGCCTGCACGAGTTCGACGCCTGGGCTTCGACCTTCGGCGACACCTCGACGGAGCTCGAGCTGCAGCCGTCAGGTAAATACAAGCCCGTCACGCGGTTCTCCCAGTTCGTCAATGTGCCGGAACTGATCGCCATGTTCCGCACCTTCGCCGACGTCGTATTGCCGGCCGATCTGAGGCAATATGTCAAAGTACCCTCAATTTCCGGGGGGCGCCGTCAAATCGTGACGGCGGAGGCGACCACGGCCTTCAAGACCTACCAACCAAAAGACGCTCGATGCCCGCATCAAGGCGATCGAGATGCGCAATGGGCCGGCGAAACCAGGTGATGACATTTTGCTGTCCGTCATCACCGACGGCCGGCACGCGGCGATCGATCTACGCCTCGTCGATCCCGAGATCGACAATGAGGCAGAGAACAAGCTCAATGCACTGGTCGCCAATACCTATCGCATCTGGCAGGCCACAGGCGCGGCCGAATATCGCCGTAAGGACGGCAAGCCGTTCGAACGATCCGGCGCCGGCCAGCTGATCTTCTCTGATCTCGGCACGATCTCCGTTGGAGGCGTCGCGCGGCTTTTCGGCCTATCGCTGGATCCGCGACGAGTTGATCCGACTGGGCGTGCCCGCCTCCGAGATCGCCTTCATGCAGGACTTCAAGAAGTCCCAGGCCAAGCAACGGCTCTTCAACGATTTCAATGCCGGCGAGGTACGGGTGCTGATCGGATCGTCTGAGACCATGGGAACGGGCGTCAATGTGCAGGCGCGGTTGAAGGCGCTGCATCACCTCGACGTGCCCTGGCTGCCGTCGCAGATCGAGCAACGTGAGGGCCGGATCGTCCGCCAGGGTAACCAGCATGACGAGATCGATATCTTCGCCTATGCCACGCTTGGCAGCCTCGATGCCACGATGTGGCAGAACAACGAGCGAAAGGCCCGGTTCATTGCGGCAGCCTTGTCCGGTGATACCTCGGTACGCCGGCTGGAGGATATGGGGGAGGGACAGGCAAACCAGTTTGCCATGGCGAAGGCGATTGCCTCGGGTGACCCCGCCTGATGCAGAAAGCCGGGCTCGAATCCGAGATCGCCAGGCTCGAGCGGCTCGAAGCCGCCCATATCGACGATCAGCATGCGATCCGCCGGCAGATCCGTGACGCCGAGCGTGAAATCGAGCTCTCCACGCGCAGGATCGTCGAGATCGGCGAAGATCTCAAGCGCCACCTGCCAACCGGTCGGCGATGAGTTCAATATGGTAGTTGGCACCGCGGAATATACCGAGCGCAAGCTCGCCGGACGGGCGCTCATGAAGGAGATCATCACCCGCGTGCAGATGCGCGACGGGGGCGAAACAGCTTTGGCCTCGATTGGAGGATTCGACCTGATCTATTCGGGCGAGCGCTTTGGCAAGGACGGCTACCGGTACACGGCGATGCTGCAGCGGACTGCCGGCGACTACGAGATCGAGCTGCCGGTGACGACAACGCCAATAGGGGCCGTCGCCCGGATCGAACACGCCCTGTCCGGCTTCGAGGCCCGAACGCGACGGCTATCGGCTCCGACTTGCCGATGGCGAGCGGCGTCTGGCGTCCTATCGCCCCGCGACTTGGAGAGACATTCGCTTTTGAGGCGGACCTCGAGCTCAAGCGGGAACGGCTGGCCGAGGTCGAGAAGGATCTGGCCGCGACGGAGATGGAGGACGCGGAAAGTGATATGCTAGCTGCGACAAAAGCTGCCTGAAGAAATCCGCAGAACCCCTTGTATGTGACGGTTCGATTTCATATCTCCCCGTCATCACCCGTTACCGATGGCATTCTGCATCGCCGCATGGCATGCGTTCGGTGCTGTCCGGGTCCAGAAGAGGCGCTCCCCGCAAGGGGGTCGAGCGCCTTTCTATTTTGTTGTTCGATGTACAAACAGACAGACATCAGGTTTCATAGCTTTAGGGTAAGCTCCTTCGACGCGCGGTGCAGATCGGTGACAACGACCCAATAGTCCGCGGACACGCGAACCAAAGCACTGAAAGGCCCGCGCAATCGCCTGTTGACAGAGTATCTCGCCCGGCCGAAAAGGTATCGGCTGTAAAGGAGATGATCGATGGCTGAAGAGAATAACACCGCCCCCGCTGTTGCCGTGGGCGTAGCGGCGCCGGTGGAGACACCCGCTGTGAAGAAAACGCGGGCACCTCGTCAGAAGAAGGCTGTTGCCGCGCCGGTGGTCGTTCCGTCGCAAGCTGCTGCCGCACCGGCGGAGTCCGTAAAGGCTGCCAGCGGCCGTGGCAGGAAGGCCAAATCGGTCGCTGCAAAGCCCGAGGTTGCAGGAAAAGCTACCATAGCCAAGCGCACGCCCAAGGCTGGTCTTCAGCCGCAAACGATTCCTGTCGCAGCGCTCGATGAGATTGAAGATCTGATCAGGCTGGAAGAAGAGAACCAGCGCCTTCGCAAGCTGCTAGCCGAAAAGCTGCGCAACGAAAACGCCGATCTGCGCAAGCGGCTCGATCGCGTCTGACGCGAACAGTGCTGTCGTTCTGCCTTTTGACAGCGGCAAGCATACCGATCCAAGAAATTTGGCAAGCGGGATCTGCAAGGATCTCGCAGCGCCGTTGCGCATTCAGTCAGGGGGTAAAGCACTATGAAGTCACCATGGCGATTTCTCGCGGACGTGACGTCGCGCCGTAAAACGCAATCGTCGCCGTTGGTTCCCCCGGCTTCAGACAAACCGGCCGAGGACCAGACAGGCGATCAGGACGTAGCGCCGGCGCTGTCGGCAACGATAGCGGAGCCGACTGATCATTTACTCGGAACGACAGACAGCGCCGCCGCCGCGTCGCCGGTTATGTCATCATCGGTGGTCAGTACCATAGTCGAACCGAGCGAAGTCGCCTCCCATTTGCCGTCGAATCGACCGGTTGACATAGTAAAGCCGGAAGTCGCGATCGAGCGACCAGATCCAACTCCGGTGGCAATAGCACCGGCAAACCTTGGCGATGTGGAAGCCCTGTCGAGCCCTAGCAAAAATCGGTCGAAGCGTATAAAGCCCAGTTCGGTTCAAGTCGTGACGCAGTCTCCGTCCAAGCCGAGCGACGACCGACAGGCCGCATCTCTTCCGGCGCAGCCTCTGACATTTCTTGAGGAGGTTGTTGTCCTCGATGAAGAAATCGCGGCGCTGAAGGCTGCCTTGGCGCTGAAGCTGAAACTGCAGAACGCTCAATTGAAAAAGATGCTCGAGCGCTTTGATATTCGATAGCCTGCCGGTCAGGCTGGTATGATCGGAATGAGATGAAGACCCCGCAGAGAAATTTCGTTGTCGAGATCAAGTCGAAGGGCCGCCGATCGGCAGTCCGGCAGGGATCCATCTGGGGCAGCACAGATCTGAAGGCATTTGCCCGTCAGGCAGCCAGCGTGGCGCCGCAGCTTTTCGAAAACGGGCAGAAAACTGAACCCGCCGTCGAAGACATTGTCGTCGCGCCTGCGGTGGAAAATGCGCCTGTTGCAGAGCCGGTCTTCACGCCGGTGGCTGAGACTTTTGAGGTAATCGCTGCGATCGCCGTTGCTACTGTGGAAGCGCGCTCAGAGCCTCAAGCGCTGGCCGCCGTCGAAGTCGTTGCAAAAGCCGCCGTCGCGACAAGAAAGCCCCGTCCATCGGGGATGATAGGCCGTCAGTCGCCAACTACGCCTAAAGGCGGCGACAAGGTCGGTACCTTAGTAACTTCCCATTTGGACGCTCCCAGCGAAGCTTCAATTGATGAATTGCCCTCCCTCGAAGCCGAAAATCGCCGATTGAAGACGCTTTTGGCTGATCGCCTTCGCCAACAGAATCTGCAGCTTCGAATGATGTTGCGCCGCTTCGGCGCTGCCTGAACTCGACGACATATCCTCGGGTTGACCCCGTCTTGACTGGCTCATTGTTTGGAAACCTTTTCGGTGGTGCGATAGCCTAATTGCTTCGCCGACCCGCTGCGCCTGATGAAGCGAAAAAGGGAAATGAGAATTGGCGTGTTCGCAGCCCGGTCCAACGATTGACGCTGCGCTCAAACGCGCCGGTCGTCTGAGGCCACCTCCTTTGCACGGCACTTGCGTCGTGTACGTCCGCAGACCAGGTCCGCAACGGCATCGTTTGCAGCCGCCGGTCCGGGATGCCGAGCGTCATATCGACGTCTCCAAGCGCAGAATCGTGAGATCGGCGAAGACATTGTGCGATATCTGCCGATCGCCGGCGATGAATTCAAGATGACGGTCAGGACCGCCGAACATGCCGAGAGGAAGCTTGCGGGACGCGCCTTGATGAAGGAAATCCTGACGCTCGTCCAGCTCCAGCAGGAAGGTGACGTCGTGGTAGCGACGATCGGCGGGTTGCGCTGGAATAATATCGCGGCGAGCGTTTCGGCCGGGACGGCTATCAGTATTCAACGATGCTGAAGCGGACCGGGGCCGGTCATCGTCACGCCGGGGGGCGCCGTGACGCGCCTCGAGCATGCTCTCTCGAACATGGAGGCGGAGCGTTTCGGCTACCGAAGGAGCGATGCCGAGCGGTGGCCCGTATCCTACCGACCGCGCCTCGGAGAGGCGTTTGCCTTCGTCGCCGAGCTTACTCGGAAGCGAGAGGAACTCGACGACATCGTACGCGATCTCGCCGCCACGCAGAACAAGGGTGCGGGTGAACGGGCGGCCGCGTGACCGCAGTCGGTTCAGTGATCGTCCTTCATGGCGGCACGCAGCGCATCGTTGATACGCTCCTGCCAGCCCGGACCCTCCGCCTGAAAATAGGCGAGCACGTCGCTGTCGAGTTTCAGGGAGACTTGCTCCTTGACATTCGGCAGCGCTCGCCGTTCGATGGCAGGCGCCGGCGCGACCTTCTTTGCCGGCTTAAACAATGCCTCCGCGGCGTCAAGCGGGTTGGCGGGGCGGCGGGGTGTTCGTGTCATGCTTCTCTCCAATGGCTCGGTGCAATCCGCAGTCAGACCGTGGCCTCATCAGCGGGCTCGTCGCTTGCTTGGACAATCGTTGCTTCCGACATTTCCGGACTGAAGTCGGAGGTGAGACCGAGGTTGCGCTTGCTGCGCGAACGGTGTGCCAGCAACGCATTATACCGATCGCGCATCTCATCGGCTTCGATGTCGCCGGCCACCCATAGCTCGACGATCGCCATGAACTCGGCGTCTGCGTCGACCGGCGCACCGCGGGCACTGGCCCGCGCAATCACCCGCTCGGCAATGGATCTGCGTGATGTCATGCTGTCCGGCTCCCGGCTTCGAATTCTGGCCTACCGAATATCAATCGCTGAAGATTCGTGCCACTTGAAATCCGCTGATACGGATCTCATCTAAAATCCACTCCCGTTCTGACGGCCTCTTGCTCGACCTCCGGTCGGAGCGTTCGATGCTGTCCGGGTCGAAAGGGCGCTCCCCGAAAGGGTCGAGCGCCCTTTTTGTTTTGATTGACCTGACGCCGGTCCGATGCCCTCGCGCTCAAGTCCAGTGACGACGGCGATTGAGCTCAGGCAGCGGAACGGTGTTTTTTTACCCGAGATCTTGACGTTCTTTGCTTCGACGCCGGCTCGGCGTCATCGTCGAACAAGGACGACAAGATCACCGGTTCCCGGTCAGGAAACCGGGCGACGAGTTCCAACGTACCGCCCATGGCACCGACATAGCCGCGCAAGGTCGACAAGAGCAGATCGCTTCGCTTTTCCAGCCGCGAGATATTTTCCTGCTTTACGCCAAGCGTTTCGGCCATGCGAACCTGGGTCAAATCCCGGGCTTTGCGGAGGTCCTGAAGTGTGCGGTATTCTTCCAGGCGTGCCTTGCCCAGGCGTTCGAGGCGTTCGCGACGCTCGGCCGGGAGATCCTGAAGAACGTCATCCAATGTTCTAGCCATTCTTTTTCTCCTTCATTGCATCGAGATGCTGCGCAAATCGCCTGTCGGCTTTCGCAATCATCACTTTGTAGAATCGCGCCTGGCTGACTCCCGACTTGTCGCCCGCCACCAGAAGGATGGCGCGGCGCTCCGGATCGAAAGCGTAGGCAAGGCGCCACACTCCATCCGCCGCCTTGAAACGCAACTCCTTCATATTCGCATGGGCCGAGCCCTTCAGCGTGTCGGCATAGGGGCGTCCGAGCTGCGGGCCGTAGGCCTTCAAGAGCGGCAATGCCACGAAGATCTCGTCCTGCACCTCTTCCGGCAGCGCGGAAAACTCCGGGTCGAACTCGTCGTGGAGCAGAACTGTCCAATCCATTGCCATTAAATATGATCTCGAAGTTATATGCTGTCAAGGTTCTAAAACTGAAAGTGTCATGTGCCGTGGGCTCGGTTTCTGCCACTGCCGTACATTAACGCCCGATCGGTGCGGCTGGGTTGTAACCCGGGAAGGATCAAAAGGGAAAGAAGAGAAGTCTTTCGCAGGCCGAGGCACCGGCTGACGCTGACGCTCAATCGCGACGATCGCGAGATCAGGCCCGCGGTCCGCGCAAGGCGGTGCGCCTCGCTTGCCCCGCAAACCGGCTGTGCTCCGTTGCAATTGCGACCGGATCCTCGGCCTGCGGTCCGGGAGATGTCTTCGAGATGAAGACAGGCAAGGACGGCGAACGGCGCCGTTCGAAAACTTCCAAAGGACACTCCCATGCATCTGATCTCAGTCGACCCCCGCGCTCTGAAGGAAAATCCCGACAAGACGCGCCGGTCCAAGTCATCGCCGCAGGCCGACGCCGTGCTGCTCGCATCCATCAGGGCGGTCGGCATCGTGCAGCCGCCCGTGATCGCTGCGGAGCGGGACGGTGGCAACGGCTTCGTCATCAATGCCGGTCACCGCCGGGTCGCGCAGGCAATCGCCGCGGACCTGCCGGAAATCTTCGTTCTCGTCGATGACGCCACTGACGATGGCGGTGCGATGCGCTCGGCGGTCGAAAACATCGCCCGCGAGCCGCTCAACCCCGTCGACCAGTGGCGCGCCATCGAGCGCCTCGTGGCGCTCGGCTGGACGGAGGAGTCGGTCGCTGCCGCCTTGGCTCTCTCGGTCCGCCAAATCCGTCGCCTGCGTCTGCTTGCCAACGTGTTTCCGGCCATGCTCGAACACATGGCACGCGGCGACATGCCGTCCGAGCAGCAGCTTCGCACCATTGCCGCAGCGGGCCACGACGAGCAGGCCGAGGTCTGGAAGAAGTACAAGCCGAAGAAGCAGGAGCATGCGTCCTGGTGGGAGATCGCCAGGGCGCTCACCAAGACCCGCATGCTTGCAAAGGACGCGAGCTTCGGCGACAACTTGGCCCAAGCCTACGGCATCGTCTGGCAGGAGGATCTCTTCGCGCCGGCTGACGAGGACAGCCGCTATACGACGGATATCGAGGCGTTCCTCGGCGCCCAGCAGGAATGGCTGTCGAACAATCTGCCGAAGCGCGGCGCCATCATCGAGGTCAACGATTGGGGCCAGCCGAAGCTGCCGGCGAAGGCGAGCCAGATCTACTCGAAGCCTGGGAAGGGCGACAACACCGGCTGGTACATCAGCCCGCGGGATGGTTCGGTCCAGTCGGTCGCCTATCGCCTGCCGGAGAACAAGACGGCGCTGGCATCTGGAGAGGCTGCGGAGGCTGATGCTGAAACTGTCGGGACCAAGCCGCGGCCGGACGTCACACAGAAGGGCCTCGACATGATCGGTGACCTCAGGACGGCGGCTCTCCACGAAGGGTTCGCGCGCGCGCCGATCGAGGACGATATGCTGCTCGCTCTCCTCATTCTCGCATTTGCCGGTGTCAACGTGACGATCGCGAGCGGATCATCGGACAATCCCTACGGTCATGCCGATTGCCGCAGGCATGCCGCCCGGCTGATCGATGAAGAAGGCGAGCTCTCCTTCGATCGCGACACACTGCAGCAGGTGGCGCGCTCGGTGCTGATCGACGTGATGTCGTGCCGCCGCAACCGGTCAGACAGCGGCATCGCCGCCCGTATTGCCGGCGAGGTGATCGGCGCCGATCAGTTCCTTCCCAACATCGCCACAGAAGAGTTCCTCTCATGCCTGTCGCGTTCGGCGCTTGAAGCCGCCGCGGACGCATCGGGTATTGCCGGCCGCATCAAGGTCAAGGACACGCGCACGGCCCTCATCGAGCATTTCGCGGAAGGCCGCTTCGTCCATCCCGCGGCGCTGATCGCGCCGCCTGTCGACGAGGTTGCTGGGTGGGCTACCCGATGCACCTCCAGCACGTCCGAGCCCGCGTCCGAGACGGAGGAGGACGAGGCGTCTCGCGGTCCCGAAACCGAGGCGGATGCGCTCGAGGAGGAGACCGAGTTCCGGGAAGCAGCCGAATAGGGCGTTCCATCGCACGTGTCATTCGCGCCGCTGGCATCATCCGGCGGCGTTTCCGTTTCCAACGATTGGACTGGAGAGAACATGTCCACCACATCACCACTATACGGCCGGACCCGAGACGGCATGCTCGTTGCGCGGGTCGGCGACCAGGTCTTTGCAACGCGTCCGCATGAGGGCGGGTTCCACCTCGTCAAAGCCTGGGGCTTGACCGGCACTCTGAATGATTGGACCGCGGCTGACTTCCACGATAACAGAAGGGATCCGGTCGACGAGGCTGAATTCAGGCGAACGGTCGAGGAATGGGCGGACCACCAGCGTGCAGCTGGTGCTCCTCGGCCGCCGTAGCATTGCCGCAAGGGCTTCGACCCCATGGGGGCTTTCGCAACATGCCGTCGCCTATGCCGATGGCACCGTCGTCCACAGCACCACAAGCCATGGCGGCTTCGCCCTGACAGCGGAGCGCAATGCCGGCGTACCCGTCCTTCTGCGGTCAAGCGACGGCTACTACGAAGAGGATTGCGCCTGGGCGGCCGTGGCGATCGCCTTTCCCGAGATTTTTACTGACCTCGAAAAACGCCACGCCGATGAAACGCTCCGGCACTACTATCCCGATGCTTGGGAGGAGATTCACGGCAAAATGCTGGAGGCTGGCCAGTCCCGCGGAAAGGACCGCCGACGGTTCGAACGGGAAAACGCCGATCGCTGGGTTGTTGTCTCCGCCGTGCTCTCCACTCACCGCCCGGGTTTCGTGGAATGTGTGGCGAGGCTCGGAGGTCGCCACGATGGCGAGCAGCGGCGCTACCTTGTGGCGGAGAGCTCTACAATATCGGCAACTTCGGCTTTGTCATCGACGAGGCCCGCGATGAGCGATATGCCGGGCCATCGAGCTTCATCGGCTGGAGCGCGCCATGAGGCACCCTCGAAGCCGCCATCCGTCGCCAAGCTGAAAACGCGCCGGCCGGATGTCAGTTTGGCCGGCGAGCGGCACACCGCGGTCCGGGACTGCCGAAGGCATGCAAGGCGATTGCCAATGCATGTTTTGCATGGCGCAGGCCGCGGTCTCTTGGCCACGCGGATGCCAAGCGCATGATGGTGGCGTTGCAGACCGCACCTGTCGAACCACCGCGGGGAGCTTTTCCAACACGAAGTGCGGGACTGAAGCTGCCGGGCGGGTTTACCTCCGAGTTCGGCGCGGTCTGAGAGGAGCTTTGGCGAGGGACCGCAGCGCGACGATGATATTCCCGCCGCGTTGGCCGAGTGTGCATGTCGAGCGGTTCATCCGGCGCAGCCCCTCGGTTCTGCTGCGGTCTGAACCGGACGGCAGCCCGGTCAAAGGCCGCGTTCCGCGCCGCGGGGCGGCAGGCTCGACGCTTGCTTCTTCGCAAGGCGTGGCCGCGTCCACTGCCGACCGCGGGTGCGGCCCGCATTCTCCGCAACCCCACCTTTCTCGCCTCGCATCGTCCTGACCTTGGGCCAGGCCGCTTCGCCAGTTCGTGTCGACCGCACCCGAGGGACAGCGCCGGACAAACGGCAGGCCCCGGGCTTCGCTCAACCAACACGGACAAGGACATTCATCATGGCATCGCTCAACCGTTCCGCCCCGAAAGCCCGCCCAGCCGCCCAGCGCACCACCACCCTCGAGATGGTCAGCCTGCCCGGACAGCGCGCAGGCACAACGCATCTCCGAGAGCTTCGGCCTGGCCGTCGTCGACAGCGACGGTATCCGTGAACTCCACCGTGCCCAGCTCATCGAAAGTGCTGCGGCACTGAAAGACGGTCTCGCCGAAAAGGCCATGCAGATCCACATGCAGCGCCTCGTCGGCTGGCCGCATCGCTGCAGATGTCCGCCTTCGAATGACCGGAAGGGGCGAAAGCCCTTCATCTCCGAAATAAGGCCGGTGCGCGGCGCGAACCGGCCTTTTGCCGTGTGGCTCGATGGGCCTTTGCCCATCACGGTTCGTCCCGGTTTGCGGTCTAGCCTCGCCCGGAGATGGACGGTCGCAACGGCAAGCCGTCCTCCACTGTCGTTTCGGCCCGCCTGCGATGATCGAACTATCAACCGGGATGCCAGCGGGTGCACCGCCTCCCGCCTCCGCTTCCTCGACCGCCGTGACGAACCGCGAAGGGCGCGGTTCGCAGGGTTGAGAGGAAGACCATGAAGAAGTCAGACAAGAATACCGGCGAACGTGCAGACATCTATGCACGCATCACTGACAAGATCGTTGCCGTGCTCGACGAGGGTGTGCGGCCATGGGTGCAGCCGTGGAGTACGAAGCATCTGAGCGGTCGCGTTTCGCGGCCCTTGCGCCATAATGGCGAGCCTTATTCGGGCATCAACGTGCTGCTGCTCTGGTCGGAGAGCATGGCACGCGGCTTTTCGTCATCGACATGGATGACGTTTCGCCAGGCATTGGAACTTGGCGCTTGTGTCCGCAAGGGTGAGACGGGCTCGACGGTGGTCTATGCCAACCGCATCAGCAAGACGGAAACCGACGGTGAGGGGCAGGAGGTCGAACGCGACATTCCCTTCCTCAAGGCCTATACCGTCTTCAATGTCGAGCAGATCGACGGTCTCCCCGAAACTTACGCCGTTCCGACTGAGGACAATACCGTGCGGTCCGTTGACAGGATAGGTCACGCCGATGCCTTCTTCGCGGCAACCGGCGCCGTCATCCGCCATGGTGGCGACAAGGCTTTCTATGCGCCTGGCCCGGACTACATCCAGATGCCTCCGATCGAAACGTTCCGGGATGTGGAAAGCTATTATGCAACGCTTGCCCATGAAGAAATTCACTGGGCCGGTGCACCCCATCGCCTTAATCGTGATCTTTCCAGATACGCGAAAGACCGGTCGGAGCGGGCCCGCGAAGAGCTGATCGCCTTATCTTGACAGTCTGCACCGACTCTCAGCGTTATGCTGACGTTGATGCACACGCTGACGGAGGCGCTTTCCAGGCCGGACGCAGCGCTCCCAAATAGCTGGCGGAGGCCGGCCTGGAGAGTGCCGGGCAAGTTGAACACCTTCGTTGATGCGGGGCTCCCGGATGGGGGTCTGGGGGAAGGTTGGACGACTATTGGACAACGTCGCTTCGGTTTCTAACATCATCATTCAGGAGCGCAGATCAGATGAAGGTCCTGATGCTTTCGTCCCGATGATACTCCGGGACGGAGCGCCTTACGATGCTGATCTCGACCGTTTCTTTCTCGACCTCCCTTTTAACGGGGTCCGCTCCCGCCATTCTCTGCGCGCCTATGGCTACGACGTGCTCGTCTGGCTCCGCTTTCTTTCTGAAGCCTGCGGCAAGACCGTATGGGAGGCCGACCGTCAGGATGTTATTGCGTATCACCGCGCCCGCCGTCGTCATGATGCCGCCCAGCGCATAGCAGCCAGTTCCTGGAATCGGGCGGTTGCCTGTCTCGACCGACTTTATCGGTGGGGCATTCAGGAAGGGCTGACCCGTCAGGCGCCGTTCACACATCGAGCTGTTTGGCGAAGGGCTATGGCGGGAGGCGTTCGCAGATGGTGGGCCGGAACGACGCCTATGAGCAGGCCGCGCGTCGATCAGACATCAGCTTCGTCACGCTTCAGGACTACCGGGTGTTCCGTGACGTCGGGCTCCGCACGCGGTTGGGAGACGGAAGCGAACGTCCAGGTGCCCGCGATCGCAACGGCCTTCGCAACGCGCTTTTCGCCGATCTCCTGGTCACCACGGGACTTAGGCTCGAAGAAGCCTCCTTCCTCTTTGCTTCCGACCTCGCCGCACTCCATCGCCCGGACGCTCCGGATCGACAAGCCTGGCTCGACCTGCCGGCGGCGCTCACCAAGGGTGATCGCGGGCGCCGTGTCCTGGTCCCTAGCAGGCTGTTGAAAAAGGCCCTGGCGTGGAGACTTTGGTCGTGATTCATTGGCTTTGTCGAGATTCGGAGTTGATGGATGCGCGGCGGCGATGTGAGGACGGGTCAACTCTTCAGTTATGTCGATCTGGAGGATCGTGTTCGTCGTGATCATCCGCTGCGGGCAATCCGGCAGATCGTGAAAGACGCGCTCGTTCTGCTGGAACGGGAGTTTGCAGCGCTCTATTCACCGATCGGGCGGCCATCGATCGCGCCTGAGAAGCTTCTGCGCGCCATGCTTTTGCAAGCCTTCTATTCGATCCGTTCTGAACGGCTTTTGATGGAGCGGCTGGAATACGACCTTCTGTTCCGCTGGTTCGTCGACATTGGCATTGACGATCCAGCTTGGAACCATTCGGTGTTTTCGAAGAACCGCGACCGTTTGCTGGAAGGCGACATCGCCGCGAAGTTCCTGGGTGCGATCCTGGCGCAGCCCAAGGTAAAGCGGCTGCTGTCAACGGACCACTTCTCTGTCGATGGCACGCTGATCGAAGCCTGGGCGTCGATGAAGAGCTTCAAGCCGAAGGACGGCTCGGGCGAACCACCATCGGATGGCGGTAGTAGGAATGCGGAAGCAGACTTTCATGGCGAAAGGCGTTCCAACGAGACGCATGCTTCAACGACCGACCCAGATGCAAGACTTTATAAGAAGGGTAAAGGCAAGGAGGCCAAGCTGTGCTTCATGGGGCACGGGCTGATGGAAAACCGCCATGGCCTGCTGGTCCATGCCTGCCTGACGGAGGCTAGCGGATATGCCGAACGGGTCGCGGCGCTGCACATGATCGAACCCTTCACTGAGCGGCCACAAGCGATCACGCTGGGTGCCGACAAGGCCTATGACACAAAAAACTTCGTCTAAGATTTGCGGTCGATGAAGGTGACGCCCCATGTGGCGCAGAACATCAATGGTCGCCGCTCGGCCATTGATGGGCGCACGACGCGCCATTCCGGCTATGGGATCAGCTTGCGCATCCGCAAGCGCATCGAGGAGGCGTTCGGCTGGATCAAAACCGTCGCGGGGCAGGACAAGACGAAGTTCCGTGGCCGCGACCGCGTCGGATGGGCCTTCACCTTCGCCGCCGCCGCCTATGATCTGGTACGGTTACCGAAACTGTTGGCGGTGTCGTCATGAGCGCGGCTTCAAACTGCCGCCTGATCGGCCGTTGGCGGATTGTAGAGGCCGATCTCTGGGATCGGGATTATCTCGACCTGGTCGAGCCCGCCACAATCACCATCGGGGCCAATGGACATGGCGAAATCGCCTTCGGTGCGATGCAAGCGAGCCTCGATCTCGGCTACAGCCCGTCCATGGTCTTCTTCAGATGGGGCGGAAGCGACGAAATGGACGAAGTCTCGGGTGACGGTCATGCCGAGTTACTCGATGATGGCGCGATCGAGATCACTTTCTCATACGAGAACGGAGACGAGGCCGTGCTGAAGGCCAAACCGGAGACTTCTTCAACAGCCTGCTAGAGATCGAGTGCTGCAAGACATTGGCGGTTGATTGTCTCCAAAATCCGAGCGCTGGAACGGTCGAGATCGCTTACGTCAAGCGTCGGGCGCGAGGCGCCGAGCACAAGCATCTCCGTGTTCGCGACGGAGGCATCGGGACCCCGGGAGGCCTTATTCGCAAACTGATCGAGCTTACTGCCTTCACCAGGCGGTTCGTTCGGAGCGACAGCCTTTGGGTCTATTATTATACGGGGCGGGCCCAGCTCCGTGCCGGCGTCGGTCATCCGCAAGAGATGGTCGATCGATGGGTGAGAAGCCACAACATAGTCGATGACGACGGTCGGCCGCTCTATCTGACCCTTTCGCGGCTGCGCAAGACGCACAAGGCGCTGTGGTATCTCAAAACCGAAGGCCATATGGCACGCTTTGCGGTGGGGCACACGCCTGAGGTCGCCGCTCGTCATTATGCCGATATCCCCTCATTGCGACCGCTCCATGAGGCGACGGTCGCCGATGCTCTATCGGAGGTCGTGGCGGCGGCCGAACCGATCATTCTCGGACCAGACGAGGAAGCCCGGTGGCGCAATGACGTCACCGCGGCCCCTGTTCAGCCTGATGTCGTGCCCGCTCTTCTTGATGGAGAGCAAGATGTCTGGCTCGCGGCCTGCTCAGGTTTCCATGACAGCCCTTTCGGCGAGCCCGGCTCACCGTGTCCACAGCCTTTCTGGGGATGCCTTGAGTGCCGTAACGCGGTCATCACTGCCCGGAAGCTGCCGGCGATCCTGGCTTTCCTCGACTTCATCGAGCAAGAGCGGAGCGGCCTTGCGGGGCCGGACTGGAACATCAAGTTTGGTCGCGCCCACGCTCGTATTACGCAGCAGGTGCTGCCGGCCTTCTCCGATACGCTGATTGCCCAGGCACGGATCGAGGCCGATGCCCAAGCGCTCTATCTCCCGCCGGAGGCGCGGCCATGATCATTATCGCCGCAGCCTCACATGATCATGCGTCGGGCGATCGCCCCACGCTAGCTTCCGCGCCTCTCAAGCCGGGGTTCGACCGCAACAGCCTCTCAAGATATGGCGACGCAAGTTGGGATCTCGGTCCTGCCGTGTTCAGAGAGAACGCCAGGCGCTGCCATGTAACGGTGCATTTTGGATCCGTCGAAGACCCAGGCACAAGGGAAGCCATTCGCGAGTTTCTCTATGCGCGTCTGAACGCCGACGTTCCCGGCCATCGCAAGAAGCTGCCACCTGCCAGTGTCCGGCAGGTCTTCAACCGAGCCCGCCGCTTCTTCGAGTTCGTTCACGCAGAACTCGGCGGGGTCGATCTTCGGCGCGTCGATCAGCCTCTGCTCGATCGTTATGCCCGACATCTCAAGGCCGATCGCGAGCGGCGTCCCGTTGTAAACAGCCAGTTGCTTGAAGTCGTCACCGATCTTCATGTCTACCGTGACTATCTACCTTCCGGTGGAATACGCTTCCCGCCATGGGGCGGTCGCCCACCGGCACGTGTCGCAGGGTACCGCTTCATGCGAGAGAATCTGACCCCACGCATTCCCGAGGCTATTATCGCCCCACTTCTGGCTTGGTCACTTCGGTATGTCACGGATTTTGCGCCCGATATCCTTACCGCGCGCGAAGAACTCCAGCGGCTCGAAGCGCACCGGGTTACGCTTATCCGGAATGATGCGGCGCTCGATCGCCAACAGCGCCGCGACCGGCAACGCGATCGCCTGCTGAGCTACTTCGACGGTCTGCGAAGTGCCGGTCGAGGAGTGCCCGTCTGGACGAAGGCGCACAACGGGATCGTGCTGCGCCATCCTGTGACCGGAGAAGTGTCGCCACCAATCAACTCGCATCTACTTCATCTCCACATTGGAATTGACGCTCAGTCCGAGAAGCGGATGCACGTTCAGCTTTCGAGCGGCGCGCCGGACCTAATCGATGCGGCGGTGCGGGAACTGGGTGTCGAAACCGGCGGCATGGACACGCCCATCTCCATTCTGCCCGAGACCGGCCGACCCTGGCGGCCACGCTTCGATAGCAAGACGCTCGCGCAAGAAGAGCGGATGTTGCAATCGGCGGCGTACATCCTTTGCGCCTACCTGACCGGTATGCGCGACTGCGAGGTGCAGGCGATGCAGCGTGGATGTTTGTCCATCGTTCGCAGCGAGGACGGCGTCATCATGCGCCATCGTGTCAGGTCGGTCGCTTACAAGGGCAAGTCCAGTCAGGGCGAGCCTGCCGAATGGGTGACGATCGAACCTGTCGCCCAAGCCATAGATGT
This sequence comes from Rhizobium sp. 007, assembly GCF_015353075.1. Classification (NCBI taxonomy): domain Bacteria; kingdom Pseudomonadati; phylum Pseudomonadota; class Alphaproteobacteria; order Hyphomicrobiales; family Rhizobiaceae; genus Rhizobium; species Rhizobium sp. 007. Next base: position 76,604 of record NZ_CP064189.1, read on the forward strand.
GCTGGAACGCTTGTCATCCCGGATGGCAGCCGCGCGCGGGCTCACCACGCTGTGGCCTGTTCTGGCAGGAAAGTCCTACTGCAAGGATCACCTGTCGGCTGAGATCGTTCGCCAGCTCAACGGCTACCGCGACCATCTCAATGACCTGTTCGGAGCAGCCGAGAATCCTGTCGTTCCCGATGGCCCCGAAGGCGCGCCATGGCGGATCACCACAAGGCAGTTCCGCCGCACGATCGCCTGGCATATCGCCAACCGCCCGTTTGGCACCATTGCCGGGATGATCCAGTACAAGCATGCATCCGTCGCCACCTTCGAGGGTTATGCAGGTTCCAGCGCATCGGGATTCCGCGCTGAAGTCGAGAACCAACGCGCCTTGGGGCAGCTCGACGATTTGCTGACTTACTTCGATGAGCGCCAGACCGGATCGACCCTCTCTGGACCAGCGGCACCACGGATATCTAATGCGCTCGATACCGCGGCAGCCGAACTCGCCCCGCTTCCGGCCATGATTGCTGACCGGGCTCGACTGCGAACCATGCTCGCCAGCCTCGCACGAACGCTGCATGTCGGCGTGCTTGCCGATTGCTTCTTCGATCCGGGCACCGCGATTTGCCTCAAACAGGCGACGAAGAACGACGGCAAGATGCCACTGACCGCCCTTTGCCAGCCAACCCGCTGCCCCAATGCCTGCATCACCGCACGCCATCGGCCAGCATGGTCGCGCTCTGCGGAGGACGCCAAGACTTTGCTGAGGGAGAAGCGTCTGTCGCCTCTGCAACGGACCATCGTGAAGCAGGATCTCCAGCGGATCGAGGCGGTTCTTGGTGGCTTAGATCGTCGGACTGAGGCGGCGTAGCGGCTTTGTCTGCGGCCCACTGATCGGGTGTCCCGTCGGACCAACCCCGGCGTTCGGCGGAGCGCGCGATGTCAGGTCCGCCCGCGCAACGGCTGATCGCCGTCCTTCGCTCACGCTGCGGCTCTTCGAGTGCGCGGTCGGCCCTTGGGCCATCGCAGGTGGCTGCTCCGCCGCCGGGGATTGGCCCCGGCGGGACAGGAGTTCCGACCATGGACACGCAAGACCGCACCGACGTTTATACCCCCATCACCTCCGAGATCATTGCCGCCATCGAGGCCGGCGCCGGCGAATGGCGGATGCCCTGGCACCACGATGGAAGCTCGATTGCCCGCCCAACCAACATCTCTTCCGGAAAGGCCTACCGCGGCGTCAATACGCTCGCCCTCTGGATCGCCGCCCAGGCTCACGGCTTCGGAAGCGGCATCTGGGGCACATACAGGCAATGGCAGGCGCTCGACGCCCAGGTCCGCAAGGGCCAACGCGCAACGACCGTCGTGCTCTGGAAGGAGTTTGCCGCACGCAGTGACGATGATGTCGCCGGCGACGACGAGCACCCCCAGCGACGCCTCTTCGCGCGGGCCTTCTCGGTCTTCAACAGCTCTCAGGTCGAGGGCTTCGCGCCTCCCGCCGCTCCGATGCTGCCTGACTCTGAACAAATCCCGCATGCGGAGGCCTTCATCAGTGCGCTCGGCATCCCCGTTACCTTTGGCGCCGACGCTGCATACTACCGCATCGATCTCGACCACATCTTTATGCCGGACTTCAACGTCTTCCGCGACGCTGTCGCTCATGTCGGGACTTATGTCCATGAGGCTGCGCATGCCACGGGCGCCAAGCATCGGCTCGATCGTGACTTCACCAAACGCTTCACTCGCCAGACCTTGGCAGTCGAAGAACTGACCGCCGAACTTGCTGCAGCCTATATCCTGGCCGATCTGGGTCTGGCGCATCATCCGCGACCTGACCACGCAGCTTATGTGGCCTCCTGGCTCAAAGTGCTGAAGGACGACGCGCGGGCGATCTTCACCGCCGCGAGCAAAGCGCAGGCTGCCGCCGACTGGATGCACGCGCAACAGCCGCCGAGTTGAGCGCTATATCGCCTCCGGGCCTAGCGGCACTTCAGCGCTCGAACGATTGATTTGTAACAGCCGTAACTTTATGGTGCAGCCATGGCTACTTCATCCTGGCTGCTTTTGACCTACAAAGTCCCGCCCGAACCTGCCGCGAAGCGGGTCGCATTATGGCGCCGATTAAAGGGAATGGGTGCGGTGTATCTACAGAACGGGGTCTGCCTGCTCCCCAAGACCGACGATCACGTCCGCGGACTGAAGATGATTGAGAACGGCGTCCACGAGATGGCAGGGGAATCCGTGATTCTGGAAATGGTGGCGCTCGATCGATTCCAGGAAGAGAAGGTTATTGCCCGATTCAAATCTGACCGGGACGAGGCCTATCGGGAGTTCATCGACAAGTGCGGGGACTTCGAGGCGGAGATCGCCAAGCTGTGAGGCATTGCTCGACGCCTATGCCCAGCAGGTCTTCGACGCACACGATGAGAATCGCTAATTGGAGCCGGAAGGGATGGATACGTCTACACAGGATCGAGATTTGCGGCGGGTGGTCCGTCTAGTCGTCCTTCTCAATCTCGCCTACTTCGGCATCGAGTTCGCCGTCGCGCGCGCCATCGGCTCTGTCTCGCTGTTCGCCGATAGCGTGGACTTCCTCGAGGACGCCTCCGTCAACTTCCTCATCCTTGTGGCACTCGGGTGGTCTGCCCGTCGCCGCGCCAAGGTCGGAATGCTGCTTGCCGGCATTCTGCTCATTCCGGGCTTGGCAACACTCTGGACAGCGTGGGAAAAGTTCATGACGCCCAGCCCGCCCGAGGCGCTCGCGTTATCATTGACCGGCCTTGGCGCGCTTGCGGTCAATCTTACTTGCGCGATCATGCTGACGCGTTTCCGCCGGCACAGCGGTAGCCTCACGAAGGCTGCATTCCTCTCTGCACGCAATGACGCGCTGGCGAATATCGCGATCATCGCGGCCGGTCTCCTAACGGCATACACCCTGTCCGCATGGCCTGACCTGATCGTCGGGCTCGCCATTGCCGCCATGAACGCCGATGCGGCGCGAGAAGTCTGGGAAGCAGCCCGCGAGGAACATAAAATCGCTGAGACCTGATGCTCAGCTACGGCGATGGCCATCGTCTGGCTTGACTGTCAGGATATATCGCCGAACTGGGTGCGGTGTTTCTCGCGGCTGACCTCGGCATCGTTCCGGAAATGGAGCCGCGCCCGGACCATGCGAGCTATCTCGCATCATGGCTTTCGGTGCTGAAGAACGACAAGCGCTTCATATTTCAGGCGGCCGCTCAGGCGCAGCGCGCCGTTGCCTACTTGCACGGTCTAGGCATCGTTTCAGGAGCGCATGCCGACTGCGTCGGAAACGGTCGCGTCCCCTTTGGGGCCGCGGGTCTCTTCTCTCTGACGTCCTATTCTACTCCAAAATCCGGCGTCAAGGACGGCGCGGTCTCCCCCAATTTTGCCGCAAGCGACAAAATCGGTTCCCCCGCTTGCAAGCCGCGTTCCGCGGTCCTTGACCCCTCTTTGCCAGGGGGTGGCTGATCTCCGTCAACGATGAAGGAGATCACATTATGACATCCAACGATAGCCTCATGCTCTACGCCAAACTTGCCGGCTTCCGGCTCATCGTCCTCGCAAACCGCCTCTGCTGCGACAGCGATTTCGACCGGGAACTCCATGATCGGCGGATCGACGGACTCCAGGCAGCTATCGATAGGCTTCGGATCATTATGGAATTGGAACGGCGACTTCTGGCCAACGACGAGTTCGCCGCCTTCCAGCTGGAGGGCGAGACTGAGATATTCGGGCGCTTCGCAATCGATTTGTTGGACGACGTCGAGATCGACCACGAGACGCATGAATATCGCATCAATGACGGAGGCTGGATCAACGTCTTGGCGGTCGATGATAGCGGTGTCTCTGTCGATTATCCGGAACTGGTCTCTTTGACCAATGTGGAGCTCGGGTCACTGGCGCCAATTATCGCCGTGGGCGAAGCCCGTTTCCTCGATCCGAACGACGACGTGCAGGATGCGCATCGGCCGAAATGAGCCGTCGCCAGCAGCGAGACAAGCTCGTCATTCTGACCGCAGAGGAATACCACAAGCTCATCGGTCGTTCCCACCGTTGCATACGGCTTGATGGATGCTCCAGAAGACATCATATTATCGAGGCCGACAATGCTTGAGCCAGGGCAGATTGTCCGCTTCTTCTACCTCTCGAAGCGCCAAGCGACGACGGGCGAAGAGTCCGGCCGCAAGGCGAGACCCGTGTGCGTCGTCGTTCGCGCCACGGCGGTGCTGCCCGGGACTGTGTTTCTGTCTCCCATCATATCACAACAGCCCGACACGGAGCGGCTTTCTCTTGCGATCAGCCAAATAGAATGCCGTCGCGCAGGGCTGGATTTTCCGTGCTGGCTCATTCTCGACGAGTACAATCGGATTGAACTCGACAAGGCATTTGACTTCGAATCGACCGCGCCGCTTGGCAGTTTTAGTCCTGCCTTCCTCAAGAAAATCGCACTGACTGTCAAAAATGCCGCCGCAGCCCGAAGGCTCGCTGGTATCACGCGCTCCTGATGCTTGACGCCATGCCTCATGGGCTGAGGGGATGGCGCGCGCGACTTGCAGCCTCGATGCTGACGCGCCTGGGTCTGCTATTGTCGGTCCCTTCAATCTTTGCGCAAGGCACGCCCACCGCGGTCTCGATGGGGCATGTCTGACCGGAGAACGCCTCGCGCTGCTCGGCTCGATCGTCCTCCCGCAACGGCCGGCTCGTTTTCTTCCCCTGACGGCGACCACCCCACGTGACAGGTCACGCGGGGGCCCCGGATCGCCCTCATTCCTCGCGAAGCAAGAAAGCCTCGGCCCATGGCCGTCCTCCACTTCGTTGCGGCCCTACGGGTGCGGGCCGATCGTCCCCGGTTTGATCGACAGCCATCGAGATCCTATGAGTAATGGCGGCGATCTGTTCTGATCTGGTTGACGTCAATGCCGTTGCGGAAAGGAGCAGGACGATGTCGCAAGATGGTGCTCATGCAGCAGGTACTCCTCAAAGGGAACTCGGGGCGATTTTCGTTTCGATCGAATTGAGCAAGAAAACCTGGCTACTGACGTCGATGTCACCGGGCGCCGGTGAGAAGATGTCTCGCCACATTATTACCGGAGGCGACGTCGCCGCTCTATTTGCCCAACTCATTGTACTGCGTCGAAAGGCATCCGACCGAACCGGCCGCGAATATCCATTCGTCATCATCCAAGAAGCTGGTCTCGATGGGTTTTGGGTCCACCGGGCGCTGACCGCAGAAGGCTATGAGAGCCATGTTGTTGACGCGGCCTCTATTGCCACATCACGGCGCAAGCGGCGGGTGAAGACCGATAGGCTAGACGGCGAGACTTTGATCCGAACGCTGCTCGCTTTCAAACGGGGAGAGCCGCGAGTCTGCTCGATGTTGCGGGTGCCGGCCCCCGATGAAGAAGATCGCCGTCGCATCGTCCGAGAGCGGAAAGTTCTGATGGAAGAGCGTATCCGACATAGCAACCGTATCAAGGGTCTGCTCTTCTCCCAGGGCATCACGGGCTACGATCCCCTGCGACGTGATCGCCATGAGCAGCTGGAGACCCTTCGTACGGGGGATGGACGGGCTCTGCCGCTACACATGAAGCAGCAGGTTCTGCGCGAGCTGGCCCGAATGGAGCTGCTCATCGACCAGATCAAAGATGTCGAGGCAGAGCGCGACGACATGCTTGCGGAGGAACGGAAATCTGCTCGCGAAGTGGTGTTGCTGTCGAAGGTCGTTGGTATCGGGCCTGAGTTTGCTGCGGTTCTCTGGGGTGAGGGCTTGTTCCGACGCTTCGACAATCGGCGACAGGTCGCCGCGTACGCAGGGCTAGCACCGACGCCTTGGCAGAGCGGATCGATTGATCGGGAACAAGGGATCGGCAAGTCCGGGAATCCTCGGCTTCGTTCGACCCTGTTGGAAATGGCCTGGCTTTGGTTAAGGCATCAGCCAGCATCAACGCTCAGTCGTTGGTTCAATGAACGGGTCGCGCAAAATGGCGGCCGCTTCAAGAAGGTGATGATCACGGCACTGGCGCGCAAGCTGGTTGTGGCGTTGTGGAAGTATGCCAGCGCGGGCGTCGTGATCCAGGGCGCGGTGGTCAGACCGTGACCATCTAAGCGCATACCAGTTCGGCACCGGCCTGATCAGCCTCGCCGGAACCAGGTGGACGACCGAATTGCGGCCTGGCTTCAAACGCCGTCATCGAGAATGGTCTCGTCCTCCTGAGCCCTAGCCGCCGCAGGCGGGATTGTGGTGCGGCCGTTGGAACGGCGACCGGATATGAGGTTGATACGTGCAGGGCGCGGATCAAGGAACGGGCTCAGACCGCAGGTTCAAAAGGCGAACTCCGATGCGCCACCAGTGCCGGCTCATGGTTGGAAGACCGTTGCCAACACCGTTCTCGCGAGACCGGTGTCCGGAAGCCGTCCCTTACGACCTCTCTTCAGGCGGGTCTGACGCCAATCTGTCCTGATCCTGCAACGGCTTCGCCGAACTTCTTCCCCTGCGGCTTCGCCGCATTCCTCGCGAGGCAACAAGTCCGGCTTTCGCCGTCCTGCGCTGGCGCTGCGGTCCCGATGGGATGCAGTCGGCCCGATCGGCGCCTCACGACCGCTATCGAGGCCGCAAGGGACGGCTTCGGCAACCCAGTAAGGAGAACGACAATGGCTACCATCGGAACCTTCCAACAATCCGGCAACGACTTCAGCGGCGAGATCGTCACACTTTCGCTCCAGACCAAAAACGTCCGCATCGTTTCCGATACGCGCTCCAGCGGCGAAAACGCTCCCAGCCACCGCGTCTTCGTCGGCCGCATCGAGATCGGAGCCGCCTGGTCCAAGCAGTCCAATGAAGGCCGCAGCTACCTCGGTCTCAAACTCGACGATCCGAGCTTCACCGCTCCGCTCTACGCCAATCTGGTCGAAGACGAGGATGGCAAGGGCTTCAGCCTGATCTGGTCGCGGCCGAACCGCCGGTCTGGCGACTGACTGATCACGATGTGACGCCCCGCACCAGGGGCGTCACGAAAACCCGCCACCCGCGGCTCGAAACAGAAGCTTGACGAGTGGCTCCTCATATGAGGCCGCGATGGGCGCGGCCCGAGCAACGGAAAAGGAATACGACAATGGCAACCATCGGCTCTTTCACCGCCTCGAACGACGGCTTTACCGGCACCATCAAGACCCTCAACCTCAACGTCAAGGCGAAGATCGTCAGGGTCGAACGCTCCTCCGAAGACGCCCCGGACTTCCGGGTCCTGGCCGGTAATGTCGAGTTCGGTGCCGGCTGGCAGAAACAGGCCCGCGAAACCGAGCGCGACTACATCTCGGTCAAGCTCGACGATCCGAGCTTCCCAGCTCCGATCTACGCGACGCTGACCGAAGTCCAGGGCCAGGAAGGCCTCCAGCTCATCTGGTCGCGCAACACGCGCCGATGAACGGAACCAGAAAGCCCCGCGAAATCAAGCGGGGCTTTTCTTAATGTCACTTGCTGAGTGCATCCTTCAGCGCCTTGGCCGGCGCAAAGGTGAGCTTCTTGGCGGCGGCGACCTTGATGGTCGCGCCGGTCGCCGGATTGCGCGCTTCGCGCTCGGGCGTCGCTTTCACCTTGAACTTGCCGAAGCCGGGCAGCGACGTTTCGTTGCCGGCAACTGCCGCCTCGGTAATCGAAGCGACAACCGCTTCGACGATAGCTTTGCCTTGAACCTTGGTCAGGCCATGTTCCGCGGCGATCTTGTCGGCGATTTCGTTCGTAGTGGTCATCTTGGGCTCCGCATCTTCATTGAGACCGGAATCACTGCCAGTTCATTAAGTTGCTGTCATGGGGGCGGTATGGAATCGGAGGCGCCTACGAGGGGATTTCCACAGAATGTGCGGGGTCTATAACCCCGATTGCGCTTCTGTATGGTGAGGTCAGGGAACGTATTGGGCTCGCCCCGTCCAAAAGAGGACTCGGTCGACGATCTGAAACTGTCGCTTGACCCGATTTTCTCTCGTTGCGCGGAAACCCTTCATGGTGCCCCAAGAGACCAAACCTGTCTGCTTAGGACAGCGATTGTGCCGTGAGGGAAAAAGCCGCCTCAAGGTCGTGCGGCCCCTCCAATTTTGCCTCCGCTACGTTTCACTGCGCTCCGACAAAATCGGTTCCTCCGCGCGCCGGCTCCGCCGGTCGCTACGCGAACCTTGACCCGACTTCTCCCCTCAGGGCCGCGATCGTCATCTTTCACATCATCAAGGAGACAAAGATGACCATCGAACAGCACGTCGAGGAACTGCGCGCCGAACTCCGCAACGCATCGACCCTTGAAGAACGCCGAACGATCGAGGCTGAGCTCGACGTGGCGATCGCCGAACGCGAGATCTGCTGGGCCGAACTCGACGGCCGCATCGATGCTGAGCCGCCCTTCTAGGCGTCTTTTCGCCAAACTGCCGAGCGCCAAAATCCTCTGAAACGATCAGGTTCGTCCGATCGCGCCACAATTTATCACTGCCACATCTTTCGGTGTCAGGCCTTTAGCGACTTTGCAGTCTGGCCGCCGCGACCCAACACGTCACCTCAAAGATTTCAGTCTCGGGTTTAGGCGATGCTCTCTGCTGGCGAGCGCGGTTTAGGCCTGTACCCGCGCGAGCGCTTCTGTCTGAGAACGTCCAGGAAGAGCGCGACCGCTTCCTCCTCGTGCGTGAAATGATGCGCCAGACTCTGACCTCCCGCACCGATGCGCCCCCAGCGACGAATAAGGCACGCCTCCCCGAACAGCGTCGGCTCGATCGACATAGCATAATAGCGGGCCATGTTTTTCGTGGCGTCCGTGCGTTCGACATACAGCTGATAAGGTTGTGCAAGCATGCCGGCAGGATTGCGCACAGCGGATTCCGAGTCCAACGAGATATTTGAATCGGTCGGTCGCGATTGATTCATGACGATGATGGGTTGTCGGACACGCGGCATGATTTGGACGAGCCGCCTGCGGCGGACGGTGCTATTCGCTATTGCTCGCCCAGTCGGGTGACGGCCCTCTCGCAGTCGCGGCACCATGGGTGCGCATAAAGCGACCTCAGCAAGTCAGGAGAGGTTCATTCGCCGGCCGAACCGGGAGTGGGCACGACGCCTCCGGCGTCGTGGGCTCTTCATCTGACCTCCCATTTTGCACCCGCCACTCCTGCGTTAAGGACTGCGCGGCCCATCCAATTTTCCAGCCGACGTCCGTTTGGACGCCACCAGAAAATCGGCTCCTCCGCTTGCCGCCGCTGGCGGTCGTGATGCGATCCCTGACCCCTCGCGCTTACGGTGCGGCCCTCCTTCGGTCAGAGAACGAATATATCGACGGTGGCAGCCCGGAATACTGGCGACAGCGGACTGAGGGTGTCCGCCTCATTCGCGAGGCGGACAGGGCACTGGCACGTGTCGAGAGAGCGCCCATGTACATCTCCGGCGGCTATGACGAGGACGGCGATGTGATCCCCTTCGAGAACCTGGGTCCATGGGATGCGAGGGACGCGGCGATCCGCGCCATCGAGGCAGACGAGACGGCCGTCGACATCCTCGTCGCCCTGCGCCGGGCACACTTCGGCCTATGGCGCATCAACGCAGTGATGGGCGAACTCGAATTGGCCGAAGCCGATCACGCGGAGACCCCCCAGATCAATCCGCTCCTGGAACCTCCAACTCTCCCTGTGGTGCAGGTCGAGACCCGCCCGGCCTTTCGGGCCGTTAGGCGGACGCTGCCGCGACTTCCCCAAACAAGACGGAAAGGACGTGCACCTTGCGCTGCGCCCTCATGCTTCGGGCGTCCGCTCCAGGTGCACGTCCTTTCCTGCGGTGCGCGAGCCGTCTCATCGTTCGGATGTCATCGATGCCCGCTCCCTCCGGTCCCGGACATCCCGACACCTCACGACGACGGCTCGCTTCAGCATCTCTCACCAAACCGGTCTGGCCAGCGTGCTGGTGCTTCGGCGCGATCACAGACACATGGCCTGTGATCGCTGTTGCTTTGTCTGACGACTCGCAACAGCATTGGCGCCTCGGGCACGCTGGCCAGACCCGGTTTGGTGAGAGATGGCAGGATAGGCTAATGGTATACCATTAGCCGTTTCGCCCGGGGGGGGCGATCGTCGCAAAGGCGAGCGAGGGCTTCAGCGATCTTTCATTTTGTCGAGCTGGGTACGAAACAAGGCCGCGAGGGATAGACGTCGGGCCGGTAGGAGGGGTTGAGGCTGGGCGACCGCTTTCGTGGAGCGGGGAGCTTCCAGCCGCCGGGAGATGCACTGGCAATTCGGCAGTTATCCGGTTCCTCTAAACAGCGAATGGGTGAACCTGCCAATCGGTGAATCGCTGATTGGCCGAATCTGCGAATGCACAAATAGGCAAATCCTCGTTGCGCGAATAGGCGCCTCTCCGTTTGAGCGTATAGGTACGTCGGTGAATGAGGGGATCGGTATTTATGCCATTGAGTGAAACGGCAGATCGGCAACGAAGCAAATCCGCGAAACGGTGCGCCACTGATCGGGCGAATGTGCGTCTGACCGATCCCGGCAATCGGTGAATAGGTGATTGCGTCGATCGCTGATTGGGTGTTTGCGTGAACGCGCAATTGGGCGGCTCGGTGAGCAACTCATTCCGGAAATGAGCATTTGACCGAGCCGGTGAATCGGTGAGCGAGGGAATCACCCATTTCGCGAAACGGTGAAAGCGCGTCCAAGCCATTAGCAGGCTTTGCCGACGTCGCTATGTCGACGCCTGGAAATGCCGCATCTCACGGATGGTTGCGCTAGCTGGTTATGACGACTTGCTTTTCTCACATCACCGCCATGGAGCCGGTCGTGGCGAAGTCCTCGCTTTTTCCCGCTTGAGCAAGCCATCCGCGGCTGATAAATTATACCGGAGTATAAGTTGTTCATTCGATCAAAGCTGCGGGCAGACCGATATTTCGTTTCATCAATAATAGGGTTTGACTCTGATACACAATCGATCCCTCCTGACGAAGGAATGGTACAAAGTGCCATTTACAGCGGACTGCTCGGGTTGTGGCGCACAGACGCGGTCCGCCGCGATCGTGGTTGGCCCTTCGAGCCTGGTCGGGGACGCCGGGTCCGTGTCGGAGAGCGATATCCTCACAAAGCCTTGGAGACCACTGGATGCCTTCGCATTCGTCGAGTCACTGAGCGGTCAGACGGATCGTGTCGAACGCTTTGTGGTCCACCGCTTCTACAGCGCTTTCGCTTTCACGAATGGCCGGTTGACGTCGATCTGCCAGCATTGCGCGGAAAGCCTTCCGCCCGCTGCAATTCGCTCCGCTGTGATGAACGGCTTTGTCCGGTTTGGACAGAGGCGCCTTCTTGTCAACGAGCGCTTGCTGTTCTTTGCGTCCGACGTAGTGCTGACGGAATTTCGTGGCGCAACCTCGATCGCGGAAAGTGCCATGCAGGATCCGGACTATGCACTCCTGCTCATTTGTGACACCGAAAGCGCGATCGGCGAAACCGGCACGATCGAGCTCTGGCACAGCGTTGCGCGGGGCGACTACGCCATCGTGGTCAAAGGCCACGAAGGTCGCGAGATATTGCTGGACGCCCTCAACGATGACCTAAAGGACGTCGTGGCAACCATTTCCGATCTCGGATTGGTGCTCACCCAGCTTCACCTCGCACAGGCCTCGTCACGCTATTGCGAGCTCGCCCGCGACCTTTTCCTCGAAGCCCTCGAACAGGCCGGCTATCGGCAGGCAAGCTAGAAAGCGACGCTATGCGAATTTCCACGAAGCTCTTCGGATCCCTGGCGGCAATGATCGTGCTGGCCGGATGCGGTCATCAGGTCGAGCAGCCACGCCCGCGGCCGCCGGCGCCATTTGCGTATCTCAGCCTCGCCGCCTGCAGGGCCTATCGGGACAATATCGTCGAGTGCCAGCTTGAATATGGCACCGACTTCGGACGCCAGCGTCTTGGCCCCGTCCAGGAGAGGGGCCTGTCGATTGCCAGCGACGACGGACGCTACCAGATCGAGTCCTGCTATCCGGTGGCGAGGATACAGAAGGAATTACCCAATTTCGTGTGCCGAATCTCTGCGGGCCGGTCAGGCGCCGATGCCGGTTCGGTACTGGTCAAGGGCGGTACAGCCGTGCGCCTCGCACGCATTTTGGGTGATTGGGAACAGCTCCAGTATCGCTGGACTCCAGATAAATGGTCCCGGCTACGCGATTGATTTTTCTCAGGAAACACTCATCCTGACGTTGTGCTATGATGGCATAATTATACTCCAGTGAAACTTTTAGGTTGATTTCCGTAACGGAATGCAGTTCAAAAGCTTATACCGCAGTATAATTTGCACTGGTTCGGCCATGGATCGCATCCCGCTTTCGCCTGTGAACAGACCGCACAAGACATGGTCGCGAAGCGCGCTGTGGATCGCCGGAACGTCGGCCTTCCTGCTCACCGGCTTCGCATCCGGCCCTGGCGGCAGCAACCTTCACATCCCTTCCGGAATACCTACACAGGCAAGTAAATCTGGCGGCACAAGTGCGAAGGCGGGGAAGCTCGCGGCTCTGCCGGCGCCACTCCTAGCGTCGTCTGCCGCTGTTGCGACAAAGCAGCCGGCTGTCCCAACAATCGATCGGATTAGCTTCAACCAACGCTTTGACGGGCCGCACGATGAAGATCGGATGTGGGCGGCCAGGGCTCTTCCGTTGGATATTCTTGGAGAGTTTGATAGCAGTTCTGCGAGATTACCAGGAGCGGCTGACGGCGCAAATGCACGGCGTCAACGCAGCGTGCATTCTCCCATCAGCGTCTACTCTCATGACTGGATGCCGGCTTCTCCGATCACTGATCCGGTAACCGAACCACTTGTCGATGCTAGCGGGTTAGCGGCACAGGCTCGATCCGATCTTTTATCCGGCATCCCCGAGGACTATGCCAGGCTCGCACTGACAATCGCCGCCGCGGAGGAGGTTGATCCGAACTGGGTGCTTTCCGTCATGCGGGCCGAAAATGTCGGTTTCGATCCAGGCCTGGTCAGTTCCGCCGGCGCCGTCGGATTGATGCAGGTGATGCCACGGATCGGCGAGGCCTTCGGTGCGAAGGATTTGACCGATCCCGAACAGAATATCCGCGCCGGCACACGGTTTCTCCGGATACTTATCGACAAATATCGCAATCCGGTCCTCGTCGCTGCGGCTTACAATGCCGGCGAACCCAACGTCGACCTTCGCCATTCCTTGCCGTTGATCCGCGAGACCGCCGACTATGTCACGCGTGTCGTCGGATATTACACCGGCACAGCAGCCGGGCCGACCTTTCCGCCCACAGGCCCGACTTCGACGCCCGCGCCCGGTTCTCCCCGCCGCGTGGGACCCGCCGAGCGAGCCAGATCTCCCATGCTTGTTTTCTCTGCAGCAAAGCCGATCCCGCCAGACGCCCGTCCTCAGCATGAGGAGGGGCGAAAAGATCCTGGTGGGCCGGTCAAAATTGTCAAGGAAGAGGTGCTTGAATGAATCCCATCGCGTTGGCAGTCCAAACTGCCGTCCTCTATGGCAGCGTCGCCTGGTCCTCAATGGCCCGGCGGAAATGGGTCGGCAATGTCGCCATCGTACTTGCAGCGAGCTTGATCCTGCTCGTCAGCCAGTACGAACCGGCGGCGGCGCAGAATCTTGATCGTCTCCAGCAGGCGGCAGATCGCCTGGTGCAGTTCTTCACCGGCCCATTCGGTCGTTCTGTCGGAGCGATCGCCTTCATCGGCATGTTCCTTGCCGCAGCCTTCGGATACTGGTCCTGGGGCGCTCTCCTGCGCGTTGCCGGTTGCCTTGCCGGCATGTTTGCTGCAGCCGAGCTCGTCGACTTCCTCGCCGGTGGGGGAGCTTAACCATGGCGGCCGGAAACGACACTGACAGCGGAGACGACTACATCGAATCCTGTCCCGTCATCCTCGCGCTGACGCGGCCACCGACCGTCATGGGAATACCCTATACGTATTTCCTGGCCGAGTGCTTCGTCTCGCTGATGGCCTTCATGATTCTCGGATCCATTCTCTGGTTCCCGGTCTCCTTCGTCGTTCTCCACGGCATCCTTTACGTGCTCACCGTCAAGCTCGACCTCTGGTTTTTCGAAATCGTCGGTCGGCTGAGCATGTGCGGCGTCAATCCTCTCGGCCGGAAGCTCGGCGGCGGCGTCAGAACCTACGGGGTGTGAGCGATGCACACGATGGCCAGATCGCTGAAAGGAAGTCTGTCGAAGGGCTGGGAGATCTTCGCGGATCGTAGTGTCGCCACCCATGTCCCTTTCTATGTGCCGATCGAGAACGGCATCATCCGCCTGAAGAACGACTGCCTCGTCTCGACCCTGAAGCTGACCGGGTTTTCCTTCGAGACAGCTGATATCGAGACGATCAACATGCTGCAGCGGCAGCGCAACGCCGCCTTCCGCGCGATCTCCTCGATCGGCAGCTTTGCGCTCTACACCCATGTCGTCAGGCGCAAGGTCGCACCGTCGCTGCCCTCGGCCTTCGCCGATCCCTTCATGCGGCGTCTCGATGACGTCTATCAGGCGGGCATCTCGAAGAACGAGATGTTCGTCAACGACACCTATGTCTCGCTGGTCGTGCGACCCATGTTCAGGAAAGGGTCGGCTCTCTCGCGCATCATGGGCGCCGGCGGCACTATCGTGCGCAAGGAACAATTCCGCGCGATGCGCGACAAGCTGGTCGAGGCGACGCGGGCGCTGGAGAAATCGCTTGCCGTCTACGGCCCGAAGGTCCTGCGCGATGTGCAGCGCGTGCAGGCGGACCTCGGCGATAACAGGACGATCTTCCGTGACGTCTCGGAAGACATGGTGGTCGATGAGGCCGCGCGAAAAGTCTGGTTCTCCGAACAGTGCGAGTTCTTCTACACGCTCCTCAATGGCGGACGCGTCCGACCGATCCGGCTTGGGAACATCCCGATCGACGAGATGCTGCCGGCGCGCAGGACGTCGATCGGCAACCGCATCATCCACCTGCAGGGTGACACCGCCGATGACGACCGCTATGCGGCGATAGTCTCACTGAAGGAGTATCCGCCCGAAACCGGCGCCGGCATGCTCGACTATATCCTCAAGCTGCCATTCGAATTGGTGCTGACCCAGTCGATGTCCTTTGTCGACGACATGGCGGCACGCGGCCGGATCGAACGGCTGGACCGCCAGATGTCGAAGGCCGACGAAGGTGGGTCCAGCGTCCAAGCCAACCTCGACATCGCCCGCGACGAGCTCGCCCGCAAACGCGTTGCCTTCACCGAGCATCATCTGACTGTCATGCCGGTCGCAAAATCCATCGCCCAGCTCGACGATGCGGTGGCCCTAATCGGAAACGAACTCGGCGCTCTCGGCGCCTCCTACGTCCGCGAGGATCTAAATGCCGAACCGGCCTATTGGGCGCAACTTCCCGGCAATCAGGCCTATATCGCGCGCCGGGCCTTGATCTCGACACTCAACTGCGCCGGGCTGAGCAGCTTCCATGCCTATCCCTACGGCAAGCCGGACGGCAATCATTGGGGACCGGCGATCACCATCTTTGAGACGACCTCCGGTACGCCATTCTTTTTCAACTTCCACCAGGGGGACGTCGGGCACACGACCGTCTTCGGCCCGACCGGGTCGGGCAAGACCGTCATCATGGCCTTCCTGATCCTACAGGCCTATCGCGTCAGCCCACGATTGAAGACGATCGTCTTCGACAAGGATCGCGGCCTCGACATCATGGTGCGGGCGGCGGGCGGAACCTACATGACGCTGGAGCCCGGCCAGCCGTCGGGTTGGAACCCGCTGCTGCTCGAGGATACTGAGGAGAACCGCGTTTTTCTTTACCGGCTCCTGAGCTTCATGCTGAAGCCGTCGAAGGAAGGCGAAAGCCTGACGCCGCAAGAAGAATCAATCATCCGCAATGCGATCAAATCCGTCCTCAAGACAAAGGACAGGTCGTATCGCCGTCTCTCGTCGCTGCGAGCACTGCTCGCCGGCAGCGAGAGGACCGAAGGCAGCCTGATCGCCCGGCTCGACAAATGGGTCGACAAGGGACCCTACGCCTGGCTCTTCGACAACGCTGAGGACAGTCTCGATATCTCCAGGCCGATGATCGGCTTCGACATGACGTCGATCCTCGACGATCCGACCGTGCGCACCGCAGCCCTTCTCTATATGTTCCACCGGCTGGACGAGATCTACGACGGCAAGGCGCCGATCATCAACCTGATGGACGAAGCCTGGAAGCTGCTCGACGACGACGAGTTCAAGCGCACGATGAAGGACTACTTCAAGACCATCCGAAAGAGGAATGGTCTCGTCATCTTCGGCACGCAGTCGGCCGACGATGTGGTGCGTTCGAGCGTCAGCCGCACAATCATCGAACAGACATCGACGAACATCTTCTTTGCCAATCCGAAGGCTGACGAAAGCTCCTACATGGAGCATTTCGGCCTATCCCGGGCGGAGTTCGAATGGGTCAAGAACGGCGATCCGAGCTCGCGTTTCATGCTGATCAAGCAGGCGAAGAACAGCGTGATTGCCCGCGTGGACATGTCCCACATGCCCGAATTCATCAAGGTGCTGTCCGGTCGCGAGGAGACGGTGCGCGAGGTCGAGATGCTGCTCGACGAATATGGCGGCGATCCGAAGAACTGGCTTTCGAAATTCTGCGACTGGGATGGGGTGGCGGTCGATGAAGAACGCAAAGCG
The DNA here is from genome assembly GCF_015353075.1 of Rhizobium sp. 007. Lineage (NCBI taxonomy): Bacteria > Pseudomonadati > Pseudomonadota > Alphaproteobacteria > Hyphomicrobiales > Rhizobiaceae > Rhizobium > Rhizobium sp. 007. Next base: position 93,296 of record NZ_CP064189.1, read on the forward strand.
TCTTGAGAGAGCCGCGGCCAGCGCTCTGGTGGTGTTCTTGACCCTTGCCGGGGGCTCGAGCAACGCCCAGGTGCCGGTGATCGACAAGGCCCGCCAGAAGATCCAGCAGGCGACCCTGAACTGGTACCAGTCCTATCAGGCCGATACCCGCAAAGTCAAAGGCGCCTCGGGCGGCACGACCGATAGTGTCGCGCCCGGCCAGGGCTCGGGCGCTCCCGCCGATTGCTCAGCGGACGGCATGGCCGGTGACACCGCGCTGGCGGCACCATCCAGTCGCACGCCGAGTCAGCAGGAAGTCGCACGCATGGTCGAGGAGGAGGCGATCCGGCAGGGTGTCGATCCGAATTTCGCGCTCGCAATCGCGGAGCAGGAATCCCGCTTTCGTCAGTCCGCCCGGTCGGCGGTCGGCGCCACGGGCGTCATGCAATTGATGCCGGGTACAGCCGCGCAACTTGGCGTCAATCCCTATGATACGCGCGACAATATTCGCGGCGGCGTCAAATACATCAAGCAGCTCCAGGGGATGTTCGGCGACCGCTACGACCTGATCGCCGCTGGCTACAATGCCGGACCGTATCGGCAGTCGCTGCAGAATGGTCAGATTCCCAATATTCCGGAGACCCAGGACTACGTCCAGAAAGTCTCCAGCTATTACCGCCGCAACAAGGCTCAGAATGGTGATCGAGCACCGGCGGAGGGCACAACCGAGCCCGAAACCGCAAGCTACGGGAATGGCTGCGGCGAGCAGTTGAAGAAGGCCGTCGACCGCAACACGCAGGCGCAGGTCGAGCGAGGTTCGGTCTGGAACGAGCTGCTCGGTAAATCCATAGCGGCGAACCAGCAATATCTTCAGCGCCTGCAAGCGGGGCTGCAATCGTCATCGGCAAGCCTGCGCGGCAGTGGCGGCGGAAATTCCGGAGATCACGACGGCTCGCTGGTGATGGCCGAGATCCGGTGCCCGACCAACATCATCGACACCGGCGGCACGCGCTGCTTTGCCGTTCCTTCAAGCGCCACCACCGAGCAGATCCAGCGTTGGCTTTCCGACCTGCAAGATGAGGCGCGCGCCAACGGCACGGTCGCGACCTTCGCGGCAATGCAGGATCCCGCGCTCGGCCTCGTCACGGTCGTCGATTCCCGACCGACAGCAAACTGAACAATGAAGAGAGGTTAGGCATATGAAGACAGCAGTGATCGCACCGGCATTCGCCATCCTACTCGTCTCGCACGCACATGCGCAGGTCCCCGTCAAAGATTCGGAGAACATCTCCATCAGCGAGGACATCAAGCGCCTGTCGTCCGAGATCCAGCAGGACACCTCCGTCGTCAAAGACAACACGACGAAAACCTTGGCAGCGATCACCGGCGACCGGACGCAGGATGCCAGCCAGTTTGCCAAGCTTGCGACAGGCAATGGCTTCACCATGGGACAGGCGCCGGATTTCAGCACGGTGCTGTCGAGCAATCAGGCGGTGTTCGGAGGGATCGGCGGCCAATTCCAGAACACCGCAGCCAAACTGATCAACGGCCTCAACCTCGTGAAAATGGTGGTCGATACCGTCAAGGGCGGCGAGCTGTCCGGCGCAAACCAGGCCTATTCGCAAGGGATCAATGCCCTGACGACGCTGACGGCCCTCACCGACGCAATGAACAGCGCGACCAAGGACCGGCAGAACTCGTTCATGCAGGCCACACAGCAGATCGGAACGGCAAAGGATCTGAAGGGAGCGTTGGAGCAGAACACCCAGATGGTGCTTCAGGGCAACCAGACGGCAAACGAGGCCGTCGGCTCGCTCAACAACCAGGTCATGCTGCTGAACCAGCAGTACAAGGCAGCGCTTGCGACGTCGTCGCAGAACCTCAAGACCTTCGCTCCGCTTCCAGACAGCGTGATGCGTGGCAGCGGCACGGAGCCACAGGGCGCCTCGGTCCGCGACCAGTTGAAGGCCTTCGAGGAGCAGACCCAGTGAGGGCCATTTTCGCTCTGATGGTAAGCTGCGCCGCGCTGACCGGTTGTGCTGGAAAGTACGAACAGCTGGCGAAATGCTCGGCCGACGAAAACCCCGTGCCGGCCCTCGGATACGAGACCCAGCCTAACAGCACGCCGGCCGAAAATGCGCTGGCAGACGCGGTCAAGAACGATTGCGGACCGATGCGACCAGTCAATCAATTTCAGGATGAGATATGGATCCCGTCAGCTACGCGATAAATTTCTATGGCGACGCGCTTCGATATTTCGACAAGATCAACGAGGCCTCTCTGGAAAGGGCTTGGGGGCTGTTTGCCGAAAACAGCAATCTGGTTTCCGGCATCCTGGCGATCTTCTTGATCCTCTATTTTCTCTGGGGGGCGCTCGGACTTTCGAGTGTATCCCTTCAGGATATGGCGATTACCGCATTCAAGATCACACTCGCCTATGCCCTGATTATGTCCTGGGCGCTGTTCTACGACAATATCGGCCAGTTCGTGCTGTCGGCGCCGCAGGATCTCGGCTCCGCCATTTCCTCGGCAATGGGTGGCCAATCGGCGGGAGCGGATATCGCCCAGCAGGTCGCCAGCATGGCGCGCAAGGTCTACGACTTTGCCATGCAGCTCTTCAATTCCTACGAGTCCGGATGGCTGCCTAATGTGACAGGCGCCGTCGTCGTCTTCATCGTGCTTGTCTTCGGACTGCTGCCGATGCTGCTGATCCTCACCGGCGTCACGCTCTTTGCCAAGATGGTCAACGCCGTGATGCTGGCAATCGGACCGATTGCCATCCTCTGCTATTTCTTTGGGATCACTCGCTTCGTCTTCGACGCCTGGGTGAGGGGCGTTGCCTACGGCATGTTCATGCTGCTCTTTACCTATATCATGGCCGGGCTGTCGTTCGGGTTCCTGATCGGCATGATGGATACGATCAATGGCGACATGGCCACGAAAGAGAACGCACTGGCGATCGTGCTCGCCATGGTGCTCTACCTCGCACTGATCTCCTATTTCATCTTTCAGGTGCCGGATTTTGCGCGGACCTTCGCCTACGGCGCGGCCTTCTCCAGCGTTCCGGGCGGAGGTGGCGTCGACACCGCCTACAATACCGCCCGCAGGCGCCTTTCCTCCAGCAATTCCCGCGCCGGCCAGGCTGCGGCCATAGCGCTTAGCACGCTGGCCGGCCCACGAGGCGCCGTCACCGCTGCTGCGCTTGCAGGCCGCGGCAGTGTCGCAGGCGCCGGCGCTCTCGGCCGCATGCTCACCAATCGCCGCCGCAACAGCGAATGACGCGCTGGCTGCGAGGATAACGTTCACATTTTACCTATTGCGACGTCGAGGTTTGAAATTTGGCATTGTTCAAAAGGCAATTGAAGTCGGCGCCGGCCGATCGTATCCCGGGCCCGCAAGACATCTATGATCAACATCTCTCATGGGGTGAGAAGAACCGCTCGCTGCGGACATTGATCGGTCTCATCCTGCTGGTCTTCGCGGTGGCGGGCTGGATCGTTGCCGGCGTGCTGTCCTTTTCCGTCGCACAGCTTTTCCCGCTCGTGCGCACAGAGGTCGTGCCGCTGATCGTCGACAGGAACACCGGCTACATGGAGACCGTAACGACACTCGACAAGGACCGGTCAAACGTGTCCGAAATCCAGGCCGTACGCGCCTCCTTCGTCGGTAACTACGTCATCCGCCGCGAGACCTACGATCCACGATATCTCTCGGAAAACTTCGACATGATCGCCCTCTGGTCGGATCCTGACGCCTCGGCCTTCAAGGACTACTCGGAGGGGATGAACCCTTCCAATCCCAGAGGACCGGTCAAGGCTATGGGTACGACCGGCGAGATCCGCCCGGAAATCCTCTCGGTCAATCCGCTCAATCAGACGACGATGTCGGTGCGCTTCGAGACGAGAGAGCGGCGGCGCGGTGGCGAAGTCGTCAATCGCTGGTCCGCCACGGTTCGCTACCGGCAGATCAATCTGCCCGCCAGCAACCGGGTTCGGCTCTATAACCCGCTCGGCTTCGTCGTCACCGAATATGTGAAGGTTCCCGAGACCATGCCTTCGGGGCTCGTTCAATGAGGCGGAGGACGGCAGGAATTATCATGTCACTGCTCTTGGCAGCATCATCGGCACAGGCCGAACTCATTGCCCGGCCGGGCAGGCTCGATCCGCGCGTGCGCACCTTGCCCTATTCGGCCGAGCAGGTCTTCGTGGTGACCGGCACTTACGGGATGGTGACGACGATCCTCTTCGGTGCGGATGAGGAGATCACCCAGGTCGTGGCCGGTGACACGGTCTCTTGGCAGATCCTCACATCGGCTGACAGGCGCTCGCTCACCCTGAAGCCGATGGAAAAAGATGCGCCGACCAACCTCTCGGTCGTCACGACGAAGCGCACCTATTCGTTCGATCTGGAGGTGAATGACAGCAAGGCGATCCAGAACCAGACCTTCAAGCTGCAGTTCATGTATCCGGAAGATGCCGGCTTGAAAGGAACGGCCGAACTGTGGAAACAGGCCCAAGACGCCGAACGAAATCCCAACATCAAGAACATCCGCCGCGACAAGGTCAACTACGACTATGGCTTCAAGGGCAGCGATGCCGCCAAGCCGCTGTGGGTGTTCGACGATGGACTGAAGACCTTCATGAAATTCACCGGCGATGTGCCGGCGATCTTCATCGTCGATAACAAGCGGCGGGAGAGCCTCGTCAATTATCGCCGTGAGGCGGACTACATCGTCATCGACACGGTCTCGCGGCAGTGGACGCTGCGCTATGGCACCGAGAACGAGACCTGCCTGTTCAATCTCAGGACCGCTCCAGCCGATGTGCCGGCGCCGATCGAGGGTGCTGTCGCGCCCAAGCGGCTGGGCTCGGCAGGCGTCAGCGCCGCATCAAAATCGCGATAGGGAGGCACGATGTCTGATCCGAACTATCATTCGATCGAAAACGACACCGCGATTGGCGGGCAGGTGAGGCGCTCCGGGATCGGGCTGATGCGGCCGGTTGCGGTGGCATTGGCGATCGCCGGTATCGGTGTCGTTCTCTATTTCCTGTTTTCCCGCGGCGAGCGGGAACCGACGGTCGACAATACCCTTCGGGAAGAGTTCCGTCCTGTCCAGGCGCCGAGAAACGAAGGCTTCAACCCGCCGGCGCCGCCGCCCTTGCCGACAGTTCAGGTGCCCGAGGCGCCGCCTCCGCCACCACCCCCGCCTCCCGCTCCTGTGGGTCCGGTCCCCGCCCAGGTCGCGCCGCCGGTCGATGTCGATTGCTCCAGGGGAAACAATCCGGACAATCCAAGATGCATCGAGCTCGCCCGGCAGGCCAAGCTTCTCGAGCGCGTGCGCTCGACCGCCGTCGTCTTCGATCAGTCCGACGAGACGAACGGGGCCGCACGGGCTTCGTCCGATACCTCGGGAGCCGGGCTTTTCGGCGCGAATGACTCGCCAGGGACAGCCGCCGGCGCAAGCCCGGATGCAGGTAGTGCCGTCGATGGCGATCGCGCCTTTCTGAAGGCGATGGGTGGGCAGGGCGTGGAGGTCTCGGTTGCCGCCGAGAACCGCCGTATCGATGCCTGGATCCCGCAGGGCACGATGATCCGCGGCACGCTGGAGACAGCGGTCAATTCCGATCTCGCCGGCATGGTGAGGGCGATCGTCCGGGAGGATGTCTATTCCTTCGACGGTCTGCGCATCCTGATACCCGCCGGCTCCTCGCTGATCGGCGACTACAAGTCCGGTGTCGAGCGCGGGCAGGAGCGCCTGTTCATCGTCTGGACGCGGATGATCCGCGGCGACGGCGTTTCGGTGCAGCTCGGCTCCTACGGCACGGACCGTCTCGGCCGCTCCGGCATGACAGGCGACGTCGACCGAAAATACTGGGAGCGGTTTGGTCCACCGGCCCTCATGACGATGATCGGCGGAGTGACGCAGTATATCGCCCAGCTCGGTCAGAAACAGGATCGCAACATCACGATCGTCAATACGGACGGGACTGTGACCACTATTCTTCAGGATAACGGAACCACCTCGCAAGATCGGGCACGCGAGATCGCCGCCCAGACCATCGCGTCGGGGATCCAGCAGCTGGCGACGGAAGCCTTCCAGGACACAAGCAATATCCGTCCAACGATCCATATTGCCCAGGGCTCCGACATCACCGTGTTCGTCACCCGGGACCTCGATTTCTCGGACCTCTATCCGGACCCAGTGCGCGAGGAATTCGACCGCCTGCGCAGAAAGAAGGCCGGCAAATGAACGCGCGCCCGTCGATCTCCGCCGAGCAGCATTTCCTTTCCGAGGCGCTCGAACCTATCAAGCCGTTTCTCCACGATCCCGGCGTGGTCGAAATCTCATGCCAGCGCTCCAACGAAATCTGGCTCGAGCGGATCGGCCAGCTCAGCATGGTGAGGGAGGAGATCGATGGGCTCGATCAGGATGCCATTCGCCACATGGCGTCGCGTGCCGCCTCGTTCACCAAGCAGACGGTCAATGCCGAAAATCCGCTGCTGTCGGCGACGCTCACCAACGGCGAGCGCGTCCAGTTTGTGCTGGGTCCGACCTCTGCGACCGGCCACGCTTTTTCGATCCGCAAGCAATTCATCCGGCGCTTCGATCTTGACGACTATGAGAAGGCGGGGGCATTCCGCTTCACCAAGGTGACGGGAGACGACTATATCGATGATGTCGACATCGAGCTCTCGCGGATGCTGCGGGCCGGAAGGGCGCGCGCGTTCCTGCAGCTCGCGGCGATCAATCACCGCAGCATGCTGATCTCGGGCGGCACGTCCACCGGCAAGACGACATTCCTCAACACGATGCTGACCGCAATCCCGAACCACGAGCGTTTCATCCTCATGCAGGACACGGCCGAACTGGAGCCACGCCAGGAAAACGTCGTCTCGCTGCTCGTTTCGAAAGGCGGGCAGGGCGAGGCGCGGGTGACGATGACCGACCTTCTTGCCTCCGCACTGCGCCTTAGACCCGACCGGATATTCATGGGCGAGTTGCGCGGCGACGAGGCTTTCGACTTCCTGAACGCGATCAACACCGGTCATCCGGGGTCGATGTCGACAATCCACGCGAATTCGCCGCATCACGCCTTCAACCGGCTGTCGACGCTGGTGCTGAACAGCAACGTCCGGATGGAGCGCGACGATATCATCCGCTACATCCGCTCGATCATTCCGATCGTGGTCCAGTTGAAGAAGAGCGATGCCGCCGGCGGCCGCGGTGTCAGCGAGATCTACTTTGCCGATGAGGTGGACGAAGATGGCAAGCGTATACACGGACGCAGGGGCTGAACGCCCGAAGTGGACGAAGCTTCAGGAGGTTTCGGTCTTCACATTTCCGGTCGCCGTGTTCGGCGCCGCCGCGATATGGCTGCTGTTCTTCACGCTGATCTACGACGCCTATGTTTCGTCCTTTGAGTCGACCTCCTATTATGACTACATCGCACAGGCTTCCATTCTCGACAGCATCGCCTACACATGGTCGATCATCCGGGTCCGCAACACGGTCGGGCTTTCGATCCTGGCCTTTGTCCTCGCCTCGCCGTTTCTGTTTTTCCTTTTGTGCTTGTGGATGCTCAAAGGCGGCAGGGCGCTGTCGCGCAAGATCCTCTACCTCCTGCATATCCGGTCGATGTTTACCCTGATTGCGCACTCGGCACTCATTTTCGCGGCCGCCTACGCCGCCGCGATCGTCTACGGAATTATCTTTTACCTTGTCGCGAGCAGGGCTGGTGGGCTCGCCGCGATCGCCGACTATTATGGCAACCACCTTGCGGCGATGTATCAGGCGCCCTTTGGAGCCACCGACGCGGCCGGTTCCTATCAGCGGCCTTCGCGACAGACGGTGCTGGCGGCACTGGCGGGTCTAGCGGCCGCAGGCGCGCTGGTCGGCTTTCCGATCAGCGCTGCGATCCAGAAACGCCAGCGTATGATCATGGGAAAGGCGCGGCTGGCAACGTTGAAAGATGCCGCCGACTTCCGGCTACGCGACAAGCACGGGATCGTGCTCGGGCTCAAACAGGGCCTGCTTTTGCGCAACGACGGCGACCAGCATGTGATGGTCATCGGATCGCCGGGGCAGGGCAAGTCGCGCGGCTTCGTCATCCCCACCATGATGAGTTTCCAGGGGTCGCAGGTCGTGCTCGACATGAGCGGCGAGCTCTTCGAGGAAACCTCGGGCTATCTGAAGGACAAAGGCTACGAGATTTTCCTGCTGGCGCCGGGATCGAAATTTACCGACGGCTATAATCCGCTCGATCTGATCAGCGCCGATCCGAACCAGAGAATTACCGACCTGCAGAAGCTGACGCAGATGCTGCTGCCGGAGCGCCTGCGCTCCGATTCCTCCGACTTCTGGGAAGAGAGCGCCAGGATCCTTTTGACGGCGATGCTCGGCTTCGTGCTCGAATGCCCTGATACCCGCAAGTCGCTGAGCGAACTCTACCGCATCCTCAATTCGATGTCGGACGAGCGGAAGGCGATCATCCAACTCCTGGAAAACTACGAGACAGTCCTTTCCGACCAGACCCGCATGCAGCTGACGAAGTTCGCCGGCCGCCACGAAAAGTTGGGGGAGGGCATCGCGGCGGAGATCGTCGCCAAGCTCAATTTCCTGCAGAACCCGCTCGTCGAGGCCCTGACATCGATCACGTCAATCCCGATCGACAGCATCAGAAAGCGGAAAATGGTGACTTTCGTCCAGGCCGACTGGAACGCCATCCAGATCTACGAGCGACTGATCTCGATGTTCATCCAGCAAATGGCCGACAAGCTCGTGCAGATGGGACCGCTGCGCAATGGCGAGCACGAAGTGCTGATGATGCTCGACGAATTCGGCAATGGCGGCCGCATCGACACGGTGCTGACGCTCGCTCCGCTGATCCGCAAGAACGGCGTCCGCTTCGTCTTCATCCTGCAGGACGGCGCCCAGCTCGAGCGGCTTTACCAGCGCTCTGGCCAGAAGATCCTGATGGGCGCTTCGACGATCAAGCTGTTCATGAACTTCCAGAACCAGGGGGATGCGACGGCGGTGTCGATGGCCGCCGGCAGGACGACGGAATGGGTTGAGCAATCCTCCTACACCCATCGCCACGGGCGTCGAGACCGGTCGATTGCGAAAGTGCCGATCTCGGTCGACCTTCTTCCCGTCAACACGCTGATGATGATGAAACCCGAGGAGGCAATCCTGCAGGTCACCGGCATGCCGCTGATGCGCATCATGAAACTCGATTCCGGCGGCGAGCGGATGTTTTCGAAGGTGCGGAAGTTCAAGCCGGTAACTAGGCCCTGTATGGAGCCGGTCGAATGGACGATCGCGGATAGCGACGCATTTCAGCCAATCGCGTCGGACGCTGAGACGGCCCTACCTCGGAAAAAGAGAAGCCCGTCGCCTGGCCCTCGAATGGACATCGATTTCGGCGCCGTCAACCGACCGCAGCAACCACAGAATATGCGCTTCATTGTCAAGGACGGCGTGCGCCATGTCTATATATCATCGCTCGACGAACTCCGTCGGCGTCTGGATCTCGACGAGAAGCGCGAGGCTGGAGTGACAGAGGAAGAACTTCACAAAGAAAAGCAGGAAGTGACGCGGAAGAAGCAACAGGCTGCGACGGCCGGCCGGCAAGGAAAGCGGAGCGCTCCCCAAGCTTCCGGAGCCATCCCAGTTGATGGCGTCAATCTCGATATCGATCAGGCGAAGCTGGATCGCAGCGTCTATACAGGGTCTCCGCGAGGAGCACTTAATCGGCGTGATCGCGCCTCTGCTGTCGAGGCCGAAGCGGGCACCTCGGCTCTCCTGCGGCGACAGGACGTTCGCGACGCATTCGGGGGTGACATCCAAGCCTTGAACGCCGCGATTTTTGAGCAGGCTGACGCGGGCTTAGTCGAGCCGATCGAGCTGAACGCAGACGTTGAGCTCTTGATCGGAACCCTCTCCGAGCGTCTGACCGAGGATAGTTCGAAAACGTATCTGCGCGAATTTGCCGATCTTGCTCGGGATCCGCTACGCGAAGACACAGAGCCAACCGAGACCGAGAACCGCTTCGAATAGGTGGCGACGATGTCCGCGAGAGCAGCGTTCGATAGGAAATCTTACAAGCGTTTTTGCAGTTCCGGTCCGACTGATAGAGGGAGGAAAATGCCGTGGGCGAAATCAGATACCTCGCCAATCGGGATCTTTCGAAACATGACGTTCTCGACCGGATAGTCGCAGCAGCCAGGTCCAACGCCGGCCTTTGGCCGATGGTCAAAGAGCGCGCGATGGAAACGCGCGCGCTCAAGTCCGAGCTCGGACGGTTGGGAGTGGACGCAAGCGACATTGATCGCCTGTTTCCGACGAGGTTGACGCCGACGATCACCGAACTCACGGAAGAGCTTGTGTCCACCATATTCGGAAGCTGCCCGCCAGACATGCAGTCCCGTGCTCAGGCGGCTTTGCTCTTGGCTGCGGAATCCGAGCTGGATGCAGACATGGCGCAGCCGACCTAAAACCCCTGAAAATCTCCGAGCTATCCTTTCCGCCCATCAACCACTCGTCGCGTCGTTGTTTCAGCCCGTGCGAATCTGATCGACGACCCACGCCTGCAGCCGCCGCCCGGTGCCTTCGGAATTGATCTCGGCGAGATCCTTTGGAAAAATACTAAAGATCGGCCCAAGATGCTTCATTCGCGGGATCGTCTTTTCCTTTGCTTCCCGATATTCGTCCGTCTCCATCCCGAAGGCCTCGACAATCAGTCTCCGGGGTGGATAGTCCTTGTACCTCACCTCCAAAACGAAGTCCGGCCTACAGAGTCCGACGCGCGTTTCCGATGCGAAAAGCGGTTTGGTGATCTTGACCCGCAGCTCCGGCGCGGCGTCGAACAGCGATTGCTGGAGCCAGAACAAAAGGTGCGATACATCCCGCTCAAACCCCGATTCGACCGGGAATAGCGTGTCGCCGTTGTAGACCGGCTGGGCGTAGGCCTGCACCGCGCGAACCGGCCCCTCGTCATCCTCCTGAAAATCCACATTCAGCAAAGTCAGGAATGGACCACGACGTGCTGGATCGCCCCGCAGCGGCTGCCGCACTTTGGCAAGGATGTCGATTGTTCGCGACGAAGAGGCGGGCATGATCGCCTGTGCGGATACGCTCGTCGAGAACAGCAACATGAAGCCGGTTCGGCGAAGCGCCTCCGGCCAGTCCGGGCGCGACGTCCCAAGCAACCGCTGCCATCTGCTGCCAGGATTCCAATAGTCTGCGGCCCACGTCGACAAAAGCGCGTTCAGCGTCCAAGTCCGCAGCACTCTGAATTCGCGTGCCGCCGAACGGAGCCTGGCGAGCTGAGTGCCGAGCGTAAGATCGGGATCGTCCTGCAGCGGCGGGATGACGTTCGTATCCGCCTTCTCGATCATTCGCCATAGGATGCCACCAAGTCTAGACGGCCTGTCGTTCCTCTCCGTCGATCGGGACTGATCTCGGTTCGCGACATCGGCGAGGCGGGTGGGAATGGCGGGAAGTGCATCGATGTAGGTGCGATCGGACCTAGGCAGCGGGCGAAGGTGATAGCCGCGATCGAAGAGGGCGGGGTCGGTATCCTTGTCGACGTGAAATGGGCAGGTAGGGGCATGGTTCGGGCGTTCTTCATGTCGGTCAGGGGTCTCATCCTTCGGCGTTAGCCGTCGCAGGGCAAAGGTGCGCTCCTGCTGGATTGGTGCGAGCAACGGCTGGTGTCGACCGACCAAGCAGTCGCACTCGATCCAGCCGTTCATCACCTTCACGCGCCGGATAATAGCAAGCGCGATTGCCTCGTCCTCGTTGGAAGCCGCATTGCCGTACCAGGCACGCAACGCGGTGGCCTCTCGTTCTGTCAGTTCCGCCAATGCGTGAGCCGGGCTGTTGCGAACGACAATACGCATGTTGCGCGGTCAATAACCGAGGGACCAAAGGCTATAACCGAGATATCCCACGCCAGCTGCCCCAACGGCAGCGACGATCGTCTCTGCCCACCCACGGATCTCGCGAAAGCTACTCTTTTCGAGACGAGCACCTTCTATTGCAGCCGATAGGAAGACATAGGAAGGGACTACCATGGCATAGCCCAAAGTAAGGCTATCCCTGATTGCAACACGAAAAATCAGGAAGGCCAGCGCAAGGATCAAGATCGCTATTGCCAGCCGCCGCAAGTCAAACTGGTAGCCAAACCTTTCGAGCAATGTCATCAACCGCCTCCTTTAAGCTGAATTGAGCAGAACTTTGACTGCAGTTAAATTGCAGTTTTGAGATTGGAGCATCGGTCAACCGACAAGTCTGGCGCAGGCGGACGCTTCGGTACTCGTCGCCAGCGGGAGGCAGTTTCTCGCGACGGTGGCGTTGCGATCCGAAACGCCGCCTCCGGTCCTCTTGCACGGGCCGATCGTCGCGGTGTAAGACGCCTGATAACTTGGGAATAGCTGAATGCGAGAGATAGGCAACACAGCGTTGACGCTTGGCCGGTTTCTGGACGACGTCGGGCATCGGATGAGCAATATAGTTTCAAGAACCTTACGCGCCTTCAGCCATGGCAGGATCCGCTGTCCTCGGCATCATGCCAACTCGATGGCATCTGCGGCCAAGGATGACGTCCCATGCCTCGTTTGAAAGGCGACATCCCCGGCAAGGCGGTGAACGTCACGGACCTGAACACCCTTTCGTTCCAGGATAGACTTGCCATCGGTTTGGGGCGGCTGAAGTCTGAGCGCGGATTGACGAACAAGGATTTGGCTGAGCAACTCGGCGTGTCGGAAGCCTATATGTCGCAAGTGACCCGTGGAATGCGGGACGTGAAGCTGACCACGCTCGACAAGATGACGCGCGAATGGAATGTCACGATCGAAGATCTGTTCACGGTCACTGAAGACGATCTCGCCCGGATCGCGGCTGCGAAAGCGCGCCGCACGAAAAGGAAGACCGCCCAGCCATCGTCCTGAGCTTCGCCGTCGTGCCAGCATCTGCTGCCCTGCGCCTAGTTGTTCAGATTGAACCAAAATCTTTCCTTCACGCCTTTGTCGTTCGGAATATCGAAGAAGTAGGGGTCCGTGCGTCGCGGCCGCGGTATTGCGATTTGCCGGATGCAGTTATCGCCTCGGTCACCGAAAACGCGGCGAACCGTTGCACTCTTCAGCTCTGTATCGATACCGCGCTTGTTCGGAGACCGACAAATATCGACCGTCTTGATGCATTGGTCAGGTTCTCCCCGCCAACCATTGTCGCCCTGCGAGCTGTAGCCGACCGTCGTATCGGGTGGGCAATCCTCGTAGGTCTCGCGCCCCGGCTTGCCAGCATTGGCTTCATGGCAAATCGGCCACGAAAAACCGGGCTTCGACATTGCAGCAATCAGCCTTGTCATGGGCGGAACGCAATAGGGAACGCCGTGCCAGGAGGGTTTCTGCGATGCCGCGCAGAGTAGAACCTGGCATCCCCAAGAGGCGTCCTCGGCGTTTGCTGGCGTGACCGGCGGTGCAAAGGTTGAGCCAGCCAGGACTGTGGCCACGATCACGAACGGTCTCACAATTCGTCTCCTTTCGAATGCCTCATTGAATCTGCGTCCAGGCGCCGTCGATTTTTGCAAACGACAGCACTCCTGGCTGCGTGGTTCCGGCAAATGAGCCTGTCGTGGTGGTAATGATGCCGGTGCAGGTGACACCAGGCAGAGCTTCGCGCGGCGTGCACTCCGAAATCCGCATCGAACGTCCGGACTTCGCAATCGCCGCACTTGCCTCCTCGTCGTTGGGAGCGTCTACCTGCGTTTTTCGCTGAGCCTCGTTCTGCAGCCGGGCGATCTCTTGTTCGAGCTCCTCCGTCTGGCCGCTTTTCACCATTTCATTGATCGCGTAGCCTCCAGCTGTTCCAAGGAGGAAGGCGATCGCCGCAGCAAAAACCGCTCTATCAGGGGACTTGCTCATCGGTACCCTCAATATCCTTCAATTCCCAGGCGCTTCAGGATAAGAACCGGATCGGTCTCACAGTCCCTCTTCCAGTCGCGATGTTTGGCGCAGGCGTAGGCATATTGGCTGAGGTCCGCCGAAGACAGGTCCGCAAGCTTGTTGCCAACCGCCTTCCACCGCTGCACGTCCGCCGGATCGCAGCCAGCGCCTCCCGCACCACAAAAGTCAGGATCGCGCTGCTCGAGTTGCTTTTGGGTGGCGCCGTCTTGTGCGTCGGTGGCCAAAGGAGAAAATACGGAGAGCAACGACATCATCGCGACGGTTCCAAAAAAGCGATACATTCAACCTCCGTGCACATCATTGAGCGATAGCGAATTGTTAGGGGTTACAGGCAACGGCAGGGGCAAGCCGCTGTCGGGTTCTGAGGAAGGGATTTTGGCCATGTTCTCATTGGCCATCGATGCGGTGTAGAGCCACGGAGGAAGCAGGTCGGGCGAAGACCAAACGCCGTATCCTAGGCCTCGGGCTTTCCTCTCGATGTCGAAATAGGCGGGGACCTGAGGTTCGTTGCGATAATTGAAAGCGTAACCGATACCCTCCGCAATCGCGGTGGCGGCAAGGTTCGTCTCTCCGACAAAACAATGAGCGATAATCACACCGTTCGCATCACGGGCAATCGGTGCACAGTTGACGTCTTGCCCGAGGGTGCGAAGGACCATCCAGGCGCGCGCGACCTGACCGGCCGGCCACTCCACTCCATCGCTCGTTGCCGTCTGCTCAAGGCGGGATGCTTCATATCCAGCAAGGCGGACGGTCTGTCCGCTTTTCTTGAATTCTAACGTGGTAGCGTCCACGACTTGGACCTTGCCATAAATCTGGCGGGGCAAGTCGGCTGGCCGGTTCTGTCCCAGCGAAGCCGTCGGGCTCAACGTGAGCAATATGATCGAGATCGAGGCAATTTTCATCGCTGCGCTCCGGCCTGCTGGGTGAGGATCGAGACTGGGTGCGGCATGTCCGAGTAGGCCCAAAGCCCGGCGCGCGCCGATCGCGCACTTTCCTCCGCGACCCTGTAGCCAGGAACGATCAAATGGCCGGCATTGTCGACGGCGGCGAAGCCCCATCCTTGGGCGATCATATAGGTTGCCAGATCATAACGCCGCCTGCCTGTCGTCGTCTGGCATACGGCCACCGCGTTGTTCTGGTCGATCTCCTTGATGCTCGTGCAAACCGGTCTCGCATCTCTGATCAATGCCTGCGCCATGATCAGGTTGAGTTCTCCGCAGTCTCGAACAACGCCGGGAGAAATCGTGGCAGCGGTTCCTCGAAGACAGGCCTGCAGGCCATACAGACGATATCGCCGGCTGCCTGAGATCCAGGTGTCGCCGGTCTCGAATTGCGCCTCAGCCGGAAATGGGGTGAATCCGGATTGATCGCCGCCCTGGCCGCTTTCGGCTGGAATCTCGCTTTGGTGTGCCTGAATAGGAATGATCGAAGGCTGAAGATGGGAGCCTTCAACGTGACCGGCGCCGCCAAGCATGGGCATGACGGTGATACCTGCATAGAGGCCGGAAGCGGTGAGTGTGGACATCAACATGAAGGACCTCATCCGCATCAGTTCGTTGAAGGATTGGCGCGATAGCGTTCGCCGTAGGGATGCATGAAATGAGCGTTCGCCCAAATTCCAGCTCTTCCCCTGTGTGCGTCTTCCTCCACTTGCAAATATTCCGGAAATACTGCCCGGCCCGCCCGGTCACGGGCGGCGAACGCCAGCCCCTTGCTGATGAGCGTCTCGGAGAGCGATTGCACCGTGCCGTCTTTGACGAAAAAGCACTCGGCAAAGCGCACAGTCGGCGTGCCTGGATTTTGCCCGAGGAAATGGCACGGAAAAGCGTTGCCGGCGGCAGCCATTGCCTCATCGAGGGTCTTGGTCATGCCGGCGAGCGAGACCATGGCGCATGTCGCCTGCAGGCCAGCGAATTCCATTGGCTCGGTCGAGAGGCAGCCTTGGGCACCGGCTAATTTGACGATCGTTCCATCTGAGGACAGAAACGCGCTGCCGGTCAGCGCCGCTTCGGGTCTGATCGTTTGCAGGTCAAGCCGAGTGGCGAGGGATGACGTATCGAGCGCTGTTTGAGGTGGGAGGATCAGGTCTCGTCCCTGCGCGTAGGCAGCCTGATAATAGCCGACAAACGTCGTAGCCGTGTCGTCCCGCGCGGAGAGCGGCAGGGCGATCATCGTGATTGCAAGGGTGGAGAAGGGGAGGCTGTCGAGCCGCCACGCGCCAAGATTCATGCTCGCATCCGTCGTCAGTTGGCTATCTCAAGCATGCACAAATTATACTGCAGTGCAAGTCTGGAAAACGCTCATGGATTGCGATATGTCTACTCAGACACTGAATGAGCGTTTGGAGAAAGGCAGATGTCGGCTTACCGAAATGCCGTCAGGATCGCAACTTTTCCTTTTTGGGCAGTCTGGATCCTGGTTCTAATTGCGAACTTCTTGCTGGTATCGGCCGTCTGCGCCGTATTCGCGGCCTTCATTGCCTACGCTCTGGCTTTGACGATTTCATACGCCTTCCTTCCGGCGGCATGGACGCAAGCGCTGTGGCAGTGGGCCGCAGATCTTTATGCGCAGTCCATCTGGTTTAAGGCCGCGACGATCACCTGCTTCGTGTTTCTTTTTCTACCGATCCTGAGGTTCTGGCCGGCTAGGGACCCGCAGACGGATGCGGCTCGCCAGCGCGAAGCGACGAGGCTTAATGACGATCTGATAGCGGCGAGCCAGCAGGAGCATCTACGAGCGAAGCGGCGGGATTGAGGATTCCATGACAATCAAACCACTTTCGCTTGCCATCTCGACTTTCAAAGGCGGCGCCGGGAAATCGACCTTGAACGTCAATCTCGCAGCCGAGTTCGCGCAACAGGGACATCGAACACTGCTCATCGATTGCGACGAACAGGAATCCTCGACCCGTTGGTACAACGTATCCATGAAAAGAGGATTGCTTCCGACCGACGGCACGCTGCTGCATCTGCGGGTCGCCCCAGACGACAGATTTGTGGATCGCCTCGCCAACTCCCCGGAGGCGGACATTCGGATTTACGACGTTGGTGGATACGTCCACCAACGTGCGATCGAAGTCTATCACGAGTGCGATGCCGTTCTGATCCCCGTCATACCGGAACCGACGGCTGCGACTTCCGCCATCAAAGTGGCGACAATCTTGAAGGAGATCTCCCGGAAGCGGGCCCGGGGACCGATCCCTTACGCGGCGATCTGGAATTACGTGGACATGATTGCCCTCAAACACAACCGCTCGCTTCCCGAGGTCCACGCGATCCTGACCAGCGGCAGCATCCCGATGGTGGATACCGTCATCCGGAAGAGCAACCATTTCAGCGATGTCGGCGCCGGCTTCGGGTCGCTCTATTCCAAGCTGGCCAGCATCGAGAGTAATCCGTCGCTAACGCCGTCGGCCAAGCGTCGGGCCTCCGAAAGCGTGCTCGACGCGATCGATCTCGTGAAGAGGATCAACAACGAGTTCATCAGTCTCCTGCAGGCGGAGGCCGCTTGAGCGCGATGTCGAGAGAAAGGACGCCGGCCGGCAACATCCTCGCTCTTGCTCGATCGAGAGAGGACCAGGCGAAGGACGTGGAGGAAACCGCGACCTCTTATATGCCGATCAATGTCGATCTCAAAAAGCTCATGCCCGAGGATTTTCCTCAAGCACCAGAGGAAAGCGTCATTGCGGACGCCGGTGCACAGGAACGGCGCTCTCCAAGCAAAAACGAACGCAGGGAGCGATTGGCGACGAAGGGCCAGGCGACGGCGGTCGGCGGGGCCACGAAACGCAAGCGTATCTCCCTTTATCTCGACGACAACGTGCTGACGAAGATCTTTCGGGTATCGTTGGAACGGCACGAGCAACTGTCATCCGCCACGCACAGGCTGATCCTCGAGGCTTTAAAGGCGAGGGGGCTGTAGGAAGATGCGGGAACCAGCCGTCATGTTCCGCCTGCCTGCTCACGTCCTGAGCAATGTCGAGGCCCTTGCCAGGCGGCTCGATATCTCCGTCAACATCGTCGCCAAGCTGATCGTCACCAGGGAGATCATGCATATTCCGGCAATCTTGGAAGAGCATGACCGGCAACTGGGAAACATGCACAAATTTCTGCGGGAACTTGCCTTTCGAAACGAGGAATTCCTCGCCGAGAAGGGAGGACACATCGCCGCGGCTGAGACGATCATAACAAAATTGGACGAGGTGATGGTCGCCTTGGATTCCATCCGCGACGCAGCCTTCGTCCGACCATCCACCTATATCGCCGACCTGATCAGGAAGCACGATGAACGACCTATCCAGAAGTCGCTCCCGGTCTAGACCTGAAGGTCGCCGGCTGCCGAGCTATCTCGATCTGATCGAAGACGAACTGCGTCGGCGGGGCGGCGGCGGTGGAGGTGCGAAAAAGAGGCCGGTATCGGCCAAAACTGGGCTACCGTCCGCGAGACACGCCGGCGCCGCCACCGCTGTCAGCCGTGCGGCCGGCAACAACGCCGTCGTTGTCAAAGTCCTGTCCTACGGCGCCGGCGCAAGTTCGGCTCGCAACGTCCTTGCCTACCAGAGCAAGGAAGAAAAGGCACACGACCAGGACGGCCGTGAAGTCACCGACCTCAATGCCGCCTTGCGGTCCTGGGAGCGGGAGTTTGGCAACCGGAAAGGCAGCAAGGACATTCTCCGTCTGACCTACGAACTCGAAAACACCGATCGGGAACGCGTTGCCAGCGCGCTTGGCTCGCTCGCGGAGGAGGGGTTTCGTGATGCGGGCGATACCGATAGGACCTATGCCTTTAGCGTGAGCGAAGGGGTGAAGGGACAGACCCGTCTCCATTTCGCTCTGGTCATTGCCCATGAAAAGAAGGACCGATCGGATCGGAGCAGTCGCAATCGCATTGCTGCCGACATCGACAACGTCCACGCGATCGATGCTCGCCTGGACAAGGCTATGCGGGGGGAAGGGATCACGCCGATCTCGCGCTATCCGGCCGAGTTCGCGTCCGGTCCGAAAGGCTTGATTGCCACCTTCCACGCTATGCAGCGTGCAGGCGTTGAGGTGACGCTTTCGACGAAAACGCATATCGAGGAGCGCCCTGGCAAGAGCGGCCGATACCAGCACGGCGCCGAGCGGCGCGAGATCATGACCAAGGATCACAAGCAGCTCACGGCCGAGGGCAAGATCGTCGGTGCTCTTATGGAGACCAGGCAACCGCGGGATTTCATGCACCTATTGCTGTCGGGGCCGGCCAACGTCGATCGCGATCGGTTTATCCTGGCGGGTCGTGATTTTCTGAGGGAACAGTTTTCCGGTCACCGTTATGCCTATGCCATCCACAATCGGAACGACCTCGCGAAGCATCCACACCTGCACGTGATCGTCGCACTGCGCAACAGCAACGGAAAGATGCTCAATCCTAATATCCGCGATTTTACCGAATGGCGTGTGCGCTTTGCTGACAAGGCGCGTGAGCGTGGCATTGCAATCGATCGTCAGAAGCGTCTCGAGCGTGCAGGACCACCACCCGTCAAGAGATGGGAATGGGAAATGTTCCGGCGAATGGGAGCAACGGCGCCGAGCAACGTCGTTGAAAAGGTGATCTCCAAGGTTCGTGACCTTCCAACGGCGCCGAAGCTTGAAGAGGCCACAAAGCGGCTCGATCGGAGCCGGCGCTCGGTCGGTCGGGTCATTCAAATGCTGGAAGGGATTGCTAAAGATCGAACTGCGCCCAGCACGGCGCGGGAACTAAGCCATGACCTATCGATCGGATTGCAACGTGAATACCGGCGGCTTGAAACGGCCGTCCGTGAAGGACGCGACCCCACTGGAGAGAAAGGTGAAGAGCACATGTTACGCGCCACACCCATCAATGCCGCCCAGGCAAAGGCAGCCAAGGAAACGCTGGCAAATACCGCCCTCAGCGTTGCCGCGAAAATTACCAATCCGTCCGATCGTTTGATCTTCGAGCAGGCGACGAAGATCATCGGAAAGGTCATTGGGCTACAGCTCGATTCGCGGGTGGCGAAGAACCGGGTTCGCGCTGAAGATGGCAGAGACAAACGCAACTCGGAAAGCTTGGAAACCAAGTCGGCCGCCGGTCGCGATCACATTGCGGAGCAGGGCGCCGTCAATAGGAGCTCGAACAATCGTACGGTCGATGCATCGCGCGTGGCCCGGTCCAACGCCGAGCAAGATCGGCCGGAAACGGATCGTTTGGATCGCAAGCGCGAGAAAACCCAACAGCGCGATCGCGAGATACCGAAATCGATCAAGCTTCGCCCGCCCCAAGATAAGGACCGGGACCGAAGCCGCTGAGCTACTGATGATCGGCCAGCGGGATGCATGGAATAGTGTGAGCCGGTTCTCCGTAGCTGCCTGCGTTAGAGTGGCTACGGTCCCGGCATCGCTACGAGATGCTAAACGCCGCTCAACGACCCAATCCCAGAATTCGTTCGAGGGTGGCGCGAAGCCCTCGCACCTCGGTTATCTCAGGCGGCAACGCAACTCGAGGCGTTTCTGTAGCCCTGCCAGGATCGGCCTGATAGTTTCGCCAGCCAGAATATTGGATGCCCGTGATGCCGGCGTCTTTGCTAGCGAGAACGCCTGCTGAGGAACTACTGACAACCACAGCTCTGTTCTTATCAATCCCATACCACTCGATAGCTCGCAAGATCGTTCCGGCGTCCGGCCTGCGCCACGTATTATTTCGATGTTGAGGTTCGGCTTTCCTTCTTCGAGCAGACCAGGCGAGCCAGAAATCAGGCAAAGCCCCTCGCACGTTCAGCAACTCGTCGAGCATCCTCGTCAGGCCGACATATTCCGACCAATCATCGAAGCCACCCGCTACGCCTGTTTGGCGCGAGAGGAATCCAAAGAGAACATTCTGCTCGCGCAGCTGTCGCAGCATCTCGACAAGTTTATCATTGATATCGCCCAGCATCAGATCCCTTTGAAGAAGCTTGTGCTTTAGGAGAATGCCATCTCGCTCAAGAATGACGATGCCTGCGGAGCCAATTTTCCGGAATATGCAGTGGACGTCGTGTGCGTCGGTATCCATAAGCAGACAATCAAAGCTTGAACCAGCTTTGCCTCCTTAAAAAGCTCGATGAGGGCAGGCCGCTTGGATGGTGGAGGGAGGTCCAGCCTCGCCGCCAGCCGGACGAGGGAGGAATCGAGCTCGGCAGACTGTTTAGTTATAACGCCTAGGGTTAATCTTTGCGGCGGCTCTCTACTCGTTGGGAGGATCGGAGGATGAGGCGAACCTTCGCCACTGACTGATGAGATACATTGAAGAACTGCCTTTCGAAAAAGTGAAGTCGCTGCTGGAAATCAACGAAGCGTTTGCAGCTTTGCATGACGGAAAGCCGTTGGATGCCGAATGTCAGGCGTAGTGCCGGTTTTGTCCCCGGAGGCTCATACGCCTGATGCGGCTCTCCATATACCCTACCTATGGTTTAATAAACACAAAGCCATCAGGGAAGAAGAATAATTCTAATAGCGACATATCCCGCTCACACTTTTGTGAATATTGGCTTATTTGTTTAATAAACCCAATATGTTGAAGCAGTCGAGCGCGTGCGTCGCAAAACCTCGCTCAGGAAAGGGTGTACAACACATGCGTGTCAATGTGGCGTAAGGGTACTGAGGGCCGCTTTGACTCAATCTCGTGAAATGCTTACCGGATGTTTTTGAACGCACGTCTGGACGCGCGGAGGTTTAGATAGCTTCGAAGGCGAAATGTAACGTTGGGGGGCCTCGGCAGCGCAGTTAAACCTCACGGGCGCCGCAAGCCGCAACGATTAGTGGACAAGCGCTCCAAATATCGCACATGACTGTTTAGTCGGTCGGTCGGAGGGGGCTAAGAGCCGTTGCAGCGGCCCTGGGGCCGGTCTCTGGCCTGAAGATCTCTTCCAAAGCCCCAAGAATGTTTTGGACGGCTTTATCCTCACACCGATAATATACAGTCTGCGCCTCTCGGCGGGTACTGACGAGGTCTTCTCCCCTCAACTTCGCAAGGTGTTGTGACAATGCCGATTGGCTAATGTTCAACTTTTGCGCCAGGTCGCCGACTGACACCTCTTTTTCTACGATAATCGAAAGCAGTTGCAGGCGAACCTTGTTAGAAAGGTTCGCGAGCAGGCTGGCTTTTGCGGCATATTGATTGCAATGCATCCCTAGCTCCAGTTGTGACTGCTTAAATGTGTGAACTATGCGCTGACGCTCGCTCCGGGCCCACGAAAGGCAGGCATCTTTATCAAAGCACGGCGCGGCGTGGCGCGGGAGAACCGGGCGCGACATAGCCAACAGATTGTCAAAACCTCCTCGTTGTTTGCCGACCCTGGATCTGAAAGCCATTACCTGAATAGTTTGTTTGTACGTAGCGCAAACTAACTAATCTGTCAAGAAGTTGCGCGGTACAAACGTCGATCCCGGCAAGTCCCGAGATGTAAGGTGAAACTCGATAAACGGTCATCCAATTTGATCGTTGGGCACCCACAATGTCGTTTGGCAGATGGGGTGGTTGCCGTCCTCCCCTAACGGCATCGCAATGTGCCAAGGTGATGTGGTGTAGGCCACACAGAACAGAGAGGACGGCGGATGAAGGATACGTTGATCGGAGTGGATCTGGCAAAGAATGTTTTCCAGCTACACGGGGCGTCGATGACAGGCGATGTGAAGTATCGCAAGAAACTGTCTCGCGGGCAGTTCTTCCGGTTCATGTCAGAGCAGCCACCGGCACTTGTTGTTATGGAAGCCTGCGGCAGCGCCCATTACTGGGCGCGCGAGTTGGTGAAGCTGGGCCATGCAGTCAAGCTGATCGCGCCGCAATATGTGCGCCCGTTCGTGAAGCGGCAGAAGAACGACGCGGCCGATGCCGAGGCAATCGTCATTGCGGCCCGTCAGCCTGAAATGCGCTTTGTCGAGCCGAAGACCGCCGATCAGCAAGCGCGGGCGTTCTGTTTCGGGCGCGCGAGCGTATAGTTCATCAGCGAACGGAATTGGTGAACGCTCTGCGCGCCGTTCTCTACGAATATGGGCAGGTCATTCCGCAGGGGATTGGTCACATCAAGCGCATTGAGGCGATTGTCGAGAATGCTGAGATCGGCCTGCCCGAGCTTGTGCAGGAGGAATGCCGCGACCTTCTGGCTCAGATCGGCGAGAAGACGGCCCGGATCGAGGAAAAGGCGAAGAAGCTCGCGGAACTGTCCCGGCAGAGCGAAACCGCGCGCCGGCTTCAGACCATGCCGGGTGTGGGGCCGCTGATCGCACTGGCCGTCGAAGCTTTCGCGCCAGCGATGCAGAGCTTCCGATGCGGTCGGGACTTTGCCGCTTGGCTCGGCCTCGTTCCACGACAGTTCTCTTCTGGCGGGAAAGAAAGGCTCGGCCGGGTGTCGAAGGCTGGTCAGGCCGACATCCGCAGGCTCCTGATCCTCGGGGCAATGGCCCGCGTGAGTTGGGCGGGTCGCAAACCGCCAGCCCAAGGATCGTGGCTTTCGCGGATGCTCGCGAAGAAGCCGCGCATGCTGGTGGCGATCGCACTGGCGAACAAGATGGCTCGGAAAATATGGGCCATGCTGACGAAGCAGGAAGATTATCGAGACCCGGCTCTGGCTGTAGCGGCGTGACAAGGAACCACCGCGGATAACCAGGACTGGCAAGGAGGTGTGAGAAGTCGATGACCTGAATGGGGCGCATGATCGAACAGATCTGGACCGGGAAAACCAGAAATTAACTGAGGGCGTAGAGCTCGTTTGGCAGATTTGGACCCGATCCGCAGATCACCATACCGGCCCGCGGCTGCTGAAAGTGCCGCAAATAAAGGCCTGACAGAAGACCGCACTCGATCACACGTCAAAAAGGGTCAGACACTACTTGCGCAACGGACGGCAACCACAGAAGTTAATCGTAAGAATGCGGCGGTTCCTGCAGCCCATGGCATTTAATCGGGTCTTCCTCACTTTGTGTGGTTAACAAATCGTTAGCAGTGACGCCGCTATGGGCTGGCATGCGAACGAAATCGAAATGGTCGCCCGGTCCGGGTATTAAAGTGCAGAGCGTTGTATTTAGCGATGAAGGCGACTGGGTTGTGTCTGCCTACGGGCCAACGTCTGGCATATGCCCTGATTGCCGATGCCGGAGCAGAAGTCGACACGGCTGGTCGTACCGCAACTTTCAGGACCTGCCTATCCAAGGCAGTGCCGTGACGGTGAAGCTCCAGTTGAGCCGCTGGCGTTGCACATATCGGCAGTGCGGACGGCAAACGTTCACTGACCGGATCCCAGCGATAGCCTCCCCCTATGCCCGCAGGACAACGAGGGTCGCCGAAATGGTCGGACTTCTTGGCCAAATACGGGCGGGCGGCCCGGAGAGCGCTTGATGAAGCGGCTTGGGATGTCGATCAGCGACGACACCATCCTTCGGCACTTGAAGCGCAATGCTGCACGAGCCGACGACGACGCCCCGCCGCGGATCGTCGGCATCGATGACTGGAGTTGGAGGAAATCATGGCGCTACGGCACGATCATCGTCGATCTTGAGCGTCGAAAGGTCGTGGACATTCTCAAAGATCGGAGCGTGATAAGCGTTGCACAATGGTTGAAGCGGCACCCCCCTCTATTGAGGTCGTGAGCCGAGATCGATGCGGGCTTTACGCGCAGGCGGCTCGTGAAGGGGCGCCGCAAGCGTCTCAGGTGGCGGATCGCTTTCATCTCGTTCAAAATTTGCGCCTCGCTATCGAGTAACAGATGAGCCTTTGCGGCCGCGCTACCGGCAGAGCATTGCTGCCTGACGGGGACATCGAGATTGATCACGACGATCGAGCGACGCGTAACCAACTCCCTGAGAGGTCGAGGCGCAATTGAGGCTTTCGTTGACGGCCTCGATCTCCAAGCCGCCGGGTTCGTGCGAGTGGCGGCGAAGGAGACCGGCCGTCCGGGTTACGACCCAGCCGACCTTTTGAAGCTTTACGTGTACGGGTATATCAACCGTGTGCGTTCCAGCCGGCGACTGGAAGCGGAAACGCGCCGCAACATCGAGGTGATCTGGTTGCTCAGACACCTGAAGCCTGACTTTCGCACCGTTGCCGATTTCCGACGGGTCAACCGGTCGGCTTTCCGCCAGGTGTTCCGGGAGTTCGTCATCCTGTGCCGTCAGCTCGACCTGTTCGGTCGTGAGCTTCTGGCCGTCGATGGCACCCGGATCAAGGCGGTGAACAACAAGGATCGCAACTTCACGCGCGGATCGCTCTCGAAGTTCATCCGGGAGGCAGATGAGAAGCTGGCCGATTATATGAAGCGCCTCGACGAGAGCGATGCTGACGAGGAGAAGGCAACCGGCAGCAACGGTTCGGGCGGCGGCATGGCGGAGAAGATCGCGGCGATCAAGGGCAAGCGAGATCGCCACAAGGCGCTGCTGGACGAGTTGGACCGCAGCGGCGAGGACCAGATATCGCTGACCGATCCGGATGCCCGCGCCATGGCGCGTATGACCAAGGTCGGCGTCGGCTACAACCTCCAACTCGCCGTCGATGTAAAGCACAAGCTTATCGCCGAGCAAGAGGTGAGCAACCAGGTTCTCGACATGGGGCTTCTTGCACCGACGGTCGAGGCGGCGATGGAAACACTCGGCGTCGATCGGATCGAAGCGGTTGCTGACCGGGGCTACTTCAAGATCGAGGATATCGAGGCCTGCGAGAAAGCGGACATCACCGCCTATGTGCCGAAGCCGATCCGGGCCCTGCCGTGCGCGAGGGCTTCTTTTCCAAGGAGGAATTCCGCTACGATCCGGACAAGGACATTTTCCTTTGCCCCGGAGAGCAGGTGCTCTCGCCCCGTCATTACGGCAAGTCACGCGACAATGTGAAGATCGACTACACCAACCGCGCCGCCTGCAAGGCGTGCCACTGCGCGAACGCTGCACCAAAAGCTTCCGCCGCGTGTCGCGCCTTTTTTCCTAGAGCTACTTATTTCCAAAAATGTAATCGGTTTGGCGTATTTGAGATCCTGATCGAAATAGATTGAATTAGAACCGCTTGGTGAAGGAGCTGCGGCTGGCGGGTCCGCGTTGTCCGATGTCCGACAATGTCGAACATGCGACATAGCAGTGTTAACGCCACCATATTGTTCTAAAATGACTTTCTCCTTTGGCACGGTATATGCGCGTTCACCTATGAACGCGCATGGATAAGGAGAAATGGTCCCTTGATCACGCTCACTGGAAGCCAGACGAAGTCAAGGTGGTTGCAATACTGCCGATACAGTATTGCAGAGGGCGGGGGCTTGCTAAGCACTTTGGGAAGCGCCGTTACTCTCCGCTTTCGGGTGCCTGCTGATTTCGATGGCCAACAAAGGATAGCGCTGGACCGACCAATTCGGCATTCAGTGGCCCTGCGTGGCCGAATGCCGCGTTTGGGCTCGCTGCGGGCAAGTGCCCTGCGCTATATCTGCCGCATTTCACAAGCGATGATGGGCAGGTGATGTCTCCCAGCGTGACGAGTCCGTCAGAAGGTACTCGGTAGTCTAAAACGGACCGTTCAAAGATTCTCAAAGCTACTCATCTCATTAGCTTGTCGCCAAAGCATTTGGTGATCACTAAATTGACTACGTCACTAAATAGAAGGACTGAAAATGACTGATTATGTGAATTCGTCGATTGATGGTGGTCCGGAAAGCGCTTGCGAAGTGGTCGGCCATCTGAGCCCACGATTTCATGGCATTGATCACATTGCAGCGGTGCATAAATTGGATGACGCTATCTGTCTGTTTCGAGATGTCCTTGGCGTTACGCTCAGACGTCGTTTGCACATAAAAGATAAGAACGGGATTGATGTGTGCGGACGTTTACCTGTCCACATTCTCCAAGACGTTAAGCCCAGCTCTCCGCGTGGGAGCAGCGATACTGCCCGAGACGATCTTTGGAGACGCGGGGGCTTGCCGGGCACTTTGGGAAGATCTGGTTCAGCGCAAGAGTTTCGTTACCCTCAATACGAGCCAAATAACACAAGCGATCGTGGCAGGGCTGTTGATCGAACAGGGGATAAGTTTGCGTGGCTGGGTTCAGCCGGCGCTGGATTGGTATCGTGCGAAGCGCGACGTCATGTTGCGTAGTGTGTTTTCGCGTTTCCCGGAGCAGATTCGATGGAATCGACCCTCTGGCGGCTTCTTCCTGACTCTTACTCTTCCTTTCAGATTTGGCGCGGACAGCGTGGACGAGTAAGGTGTGACAATGTCATTGTTATGCCGATGAGCTTCTTTGCGTTGGATAACTCTCAAGACTGCCGGATGCGATTAGCGTTCAGCGCGGTTACCCCCGAGCAGATCCGAACCGCTGTGACTGGTTTGGGCCACTACGTGGCGAGGCGCCTAGGGCGGGCACTGCCCGGCCTACTGGGTGGACTGGCTGAGGGGTGAAGATGGTATATCGGTCTTCTCCGACGCGCGGCCGTGCCTGTCAACCTGGCGATCAGGGCATGGATCCTGCAGCCCGATCGATCTCCTCCAGCGTCGTTGTTGGCAGTGGTACGCTTGCTATCCGCTGCGCTCAGCTGGCAATGGAGATGGGCCACGTCATTGGTGCGGCCCTGTGCGACGACGCCATATTCGCAGAGTGGGCGACGCGCGCCAACATCCCGTGTGTAGGGAGCGTTGAAGAGCTCTCGTCTTTTTTGGAGGCCGAACCGGTAGATTGGATTTTCTCCGTTGCCAATCCGTTCATATTGCCACCGGACGTGTTTGGGCGAGTGCGTCAAGGTGCTTTCAATTACCACGACGGTCCATTGCCACGATATGCGGGAACGCACGCGACGTCCTGGGCGCTGCTGGCGCAGGAGACCGAATATGCCATCACGTGGCATCGGATCGATGATGGTGTTGATACGGGTGACGTCGTGGTTCAGCGCCAAGTGCTGATTGCGCCGGCCGATACGGCACTGACCCTGAACCTTAAATGTTATGAAGCCGCGATCGAGGGCTTCCGCGAGCTTTTAACTGGCTTGGCGAAGGGAGAGCTTACTGCCTATCCGCAGGCGCTGGTGAGCAGAAGCTACTTTCCGAGACGTCGACGCCCGGATGCGGCAGGCTGTCTGCGATGGGATCGGCCCGCGCAAGATCTGTCAGCGATGACGCGTGCCTTGAACTTGGGCCCATATCATCCCAATCCATTGGGTCTGCCCAAGGCTCTCGTAGGCGATGAGGTGGTCACAGTCAGACGCTTGGAGGTGCTGCCTCAACGCTCGGGCCTCCCGGCAGGTTCTCTGCTTGAAATCCACTCCAGCCACTGGCGGGTGGCGACGGGTACACAGGATGTCGATGTTTGCCTTGGCAGCTCCGATGGTCAGGGGCTGGACGCGCGAGCCCTCGCCAGGCACTCCAATCTGGATGAAGGTGGTCGCCTTCCAATTTTGAGCGAAGATGAGGCGCGGAGCATAACTGCGACCCATGAATTGCTGGCGCCTTCAGAGGATTTTTGGCGACAGCGGCTAGAGCAGCTTAGAATATTGCAGTTTCCTTTCCTGTCGTCGTGCGTGGCTGAGGCGCCGCCCAAACGGCAGTCGAGTTCGTGGTTCATTGCAAGTGCTTTGGCTAAGCTGTCGCCAAATGATCGCACGGAATACTTGGTAACGGCTTGGCTGATCTATCTCGCCCGCATCACCGGAGAAACAGAGCTTCAACTGGGATGGACGCCTGCATCGGATCGATCGCAAGCCGGTTTGAAAGCGGTGGAGGTGCTTATCGCCTCTGTCGTGCCGATGGAAGTTACCATTGGCCTTGCACATGATTTTGAGGAAATGCGCAAAGTCGTGGCGGCCGAATTCGCTCAGTTGAGGGAGCACGGTAGCTTTGCCCGGGATCTTATCGCGCGCTGCCCGACATTGCGTGGTGTGGAGGCGCTACGGTCGCACCAGCCCTGGCCGATTGGCATCACAATCACCACAGACAGCGGTTCTCTCGATGGCGATCTGACGACAAGCCAAAGTGCTGGGTCAGCCCCATGCGGCGATTTGCTGACGTTTGAGGTTTGCGCTCTGGATGGGAGCCTTCGATGGCATTTTGATGCAAGTCGATTAGCACCGGAGCAGATCGACCGTATGACGCAGCATTTGCAAACTTTGTTATATGCTGTGACGGCCGATGCCGGTCAGCCGGTCGGCCGCATCGATATCCTGCCGGCCGCCGAGCGCACCTATCTGCTGGAGGATCTGAACCGGACGGCGGCGGCCTATCCGTCGGAGCGGTGCATCCACGAACTGTTCGAGGCGCAGGTGCAGCGTGCGCCGGATGCCGTCGCCCTCGTCCATGAGGACGAAGAGCTGAGCTATGGCGAGCTCAACGCCCGGGCCAACCGGCTGGCCCATCATCTGATCGGGCTCGGGGTCAGGCCGGACCAGCCGGTGGCGATCTGCCTGGAGCGCAGCCCGGCGATGGTGGTGGGACTTTTGGCGATCCTCAAGGCGGGCGGCGCCTATCTGCCGCTGGACCCGGCCTATCCGTCGGCGCGGCTGCGGCAGATTGTCGAGGATGCCGCACCGCACCTGCTGCTTTGCGATGCGGCCGGCCGCGCCGCACTCGGCCCCGAGGCGCTTGTCGATCTGACGGTGGTCGATCTGGAGACGGCGACCCCGGCCTGGGCCGAACTGCCGGCCTCGAACCCGGACCCGCGCGCCCTTGGCCTGACCCCCAGCCATCTCGCCTATGTCATCTACACCTCAGGCTCCACCGGAACGCCCAAAGGCGTCATGGTCGAGCATGCTCAGATGGCTCGTCTGTTCGAGGCGACCCAGGACTGGTATGGCTTCACCGAACACGACGTATGGTGCCTGTTCCATTCCATCTCGTTCGACTTCTCGGTGTGGGAATTGTGGGGCGCACTGCGCTATGGCGGGCGTTTGATTCTTGTGCCGAGTAATACCGCCCGTTCTGCTCCAGACTTCCATGAGCTAGTCTGCAAGTCTGGCGTCACGGTTCTCAATCAGACGCCCTCGGCTTTTAAAGCTTTCATGGATGTAGAATTCCCGAGCAATGTTCGAAACCGCCTTCGATATGTGATTTTTGGTGGGGAGGCTCTGCAGCCATCCATTCTAAAGCCGTGGTATGAAAGGCATTCAGACAGTGCCCCGCAATTGATCAACATGTACGGCATCACGGAAGCGATCGTGCATGTAACCTATCGGCCTCTAAATCAATCTGACACCTCCAACTCGGCCAATCTGATCGGAAAGCCCATCCCCGATCTTCGGTTGTACTTGTTGGATCGCTTCGGCCAGCCGGTTCCGTTCGGGGCGGTGGGCGAGCTTTACATCGGCGGGGCGGGGGTGGCGCGTGGCTACCTCAACCGTCCCGATCTGACGGCGGAGCGGTTCCTGGCCGATCCGTTCAGCGATGAGGCAGGCGCCCGGATGTACCGGACCGGCGATCTGGCGCGGTATCTGCCGGACGGCAATCTGGAGTTTCTGGGCCGCAACGACGACCAGGTGAAGATCCGCGGCTTCCGCATCGAGCCGGGCGAGATCGCCGCGCGGCTTTGCGAGCACGCCTGGGTGCGCGAGGCGGTGGTGGTGGCGCGCCAGGACCGCGCCGGCGACAAGCACCTTGTCGCCTATGTCGTGTGTGGACCCGAGGCCGGATCGGACGACGAGGATGGAAGCGGGCTGGCCGTCGCCTTGCGGGCGCATCTGGGCGGGCGGCTGCCGGACTACATGGTGCCGTCGGCGTTCGTGCGGCTATCGGCGCTGCCGTTGACGGCGAACGGCAAGCTCGACCGCAAGGGGCTGCCGGCGCCGGCCGACGACGCCTATGCGCGCCGCAGCTATGAGGCGCCGCAGGGCGAGGTCGAGACGCTGCTGGCCGGGATCTGGCAAGGGCTGCTCGGGGTCGAGCGGATCGGCCGCCACGACAACTTCTTCGAACTTGGCGGCCACTCATTGCTGGCGGTGCGCCTGCTTGCCCGGTTGACACAGGCCTTGGCAGTGGAGCTGCCGCTGGCGACCCTGTTCGCCAGGCCGACATTGGCCGATTTGGCGCTAAGTGTTGGCGAAGTGCTGAACGGTTCTGGTGCGCAGGCAGCACCGGCCATTATGCCAGTTGGACGTGATGGTGCGCTTGCGCTGTCCTATTCGCAGCAGCGTCTTTGGTTTTTGGCGCAGCTCGACGAGGGCAGCACCAACTATCACATCCCGCTGGCCTTGCGGCTGCGGGGAGCGCTCGACCGCGTCGCCTGGCAGCGCAGCCTTGACCGTTTGTTTGCCCGTCATGAGGCGCTGCGCAGTGTCTTTGTCGCGCCGCAGGGCAAGCCCCGGGTCGAGCTGCTGCCGGCCGATGCGGGGCTGCCGGTGACAGTGCACGATCTGCACGGGCTGCCGGATGCGGATGCCGTGCTTTCCGAGCTGTGCGACGAAGAGATGCACTCGCCGTTCGACCTGGCGCGCGGGCCGCTGGTCCGCGGCCGGCTGATCCGGCTGGCGGAGGACGAACACGTCTTCCTGCTGACCCAGCATCATATCGTCTCCGACGGCTGGTCGATGGGCGTGCTGGTGCGGGAGCTCAGTCAGCTTTACCGGGCGTTCGAGGCTGGAGAGGACGATCCCTTGCCGCCGCTGGCGATCCAGTATCCGGATTATGCCGCCTGGCAACGCCAATGGCTGTCGGGGGAACGGCTGCAGAGCCAGGCGCAGTATTGGCGCAACGCCTTGGCAAACGCTCCGGCCCGTCTTGCCTTGCCGACGGACCGTGCGCGTCCGGCCCAGCAGTCGTTTGCCGGGGCCAGTGTGCCTGTTGTCATCGACCAGGATCTGACGCGGGGTCTGAAGCGGCTGAGCCGGCAGCATGGCACGACGTTGTTCATGACGGTGCTGGCGGCCTGGGCGGCGGTGCTGTCGCGTCTGTCGGGGCAGGACGACCTTGTGATCGGCGTGCCGAGCGCCAATCGCGGCCGGGGCGAGATCGAAGAGTTGATAGGCTTCTTCGTCAACACCCTGGCGCTTCGGGTCGACCTGTCGGGCGAACCTGATGTGTCGGAGCTTCTGGAACGGACGCGGCGCACGGCCCTGGCTGCGCAGGAGCATCAGGACCTGCCGTTCGAACAGGTGGTGGAGATCGTCAAGCCGCCCCGGCATCTTGATCACACGCCGCTGTTCCAGGTGATGTTGGCCTGGCAGAACAACGCCGTCGGGTCGTTCGACCTTGCCGGGCTGAACGTGGAGGCTGCGGGCGAGGGGCTCGATCAGGTCAAGTTCGATCTGGAGCTGAGCCTTGGCGAGTGTGATGAGGTCATAGCCGGAACGTTGGGTTATGCGACGGCGCTGTTCGATCAAGCGACGATCGAGCGGCAGCGTGGTTATCTGCTGGCGCTGCTGCGGGCGATGGTTGCCGATGCCGACCAGCCGGTCGGTCGCATCGAGCTGCTGTCATCCGACGAGCGGACCTATCTGCTGGAGGAGCTGAACCGGACGGACGCGGACTATCCGTCGGAGCGGTGCGTCCATGAGCTGTTCGAGGCGCAGGTGCAAAAGGCGCCCGACGCGGTGGCGGTGGTCCACGAGGACGAGCGTCTGAGCTATGGCGAGCTCAACGCGCGGGCCAACCGCCTTGCCCATCATCTGATCGCCCTCGGGGTCAAGCCCGGTGATAGCCTTGCAACAATGCTGGACCGCTCCGTCTCTCTTGTGGTGGCGCAGCTGGCGATCTTGAAGGCTGGGGGAGTGTATGTGCCGATCGATCGCGCTCTTCCATCTGCGCGACAAGAATGGCTGATTGCCGATTGTGCTGCACGCTTGGTGCTTAGCGAGAGTGACGATGGGGATTTGGTCGAGGCGACGATCCCTGTTTTGCCCATTGAGCCGCTCATGGTTGGAACCGGGGCCAGTGCCGATCTTGGCATCGCATTGAGCGCCGACGCTGCCGCTTACGTGATGTACACGTCTGGCTCAACTGGCCTTCCGAAGGGAGTTGTTGTGCCTCATCGTGCCGTCAACCGGCTCGTGATCAGCAATGGATATGCGAAGATCGATGCCGGAGATCGTGTGGCATGGGCGGGTAATCCTGCCTTTGATGCCAGCACATTTGAAGTCTGGGCGCCGCTGCTTAACGGTGGTTGCATTGTTGCAATGGATTCCAGCACAGTCTTAGATGCAGCAAGCTTTTCCAAAGCGCTCGAACGTCAGAAAGTGACATCCCTTTTCTAACAACGGCGTTATTCAACGAGTATACGTCATCGATTGCCCCAACGTTAGCACAGCTTAAATACCTCCTGTGTGGAGGCGAGCGGAATGCCTCCCCCGCCTTCCTAAAGTTGCTGAGAGAACAAGGTCCTGTACGTCTCATTCACTGCTATGGTCCGACTGAAACGACGACCTTTGCGGCTACCTACACTGTGCGTCCGATTCAGGGGGGAGTTCTCAGTGTCCCGATCGGCCGTCCGATAGCGAACACGCGGGTGTATCTGCTGGACGGTCATGGTGGGCCTGTGCCGTTCGGGGCGGTGGGCGAGCTTTATATCGGCGGGGCGGGGGTGGCGCGTGGCTACCTCAACCGTCCCGATCTGACGGCGGAGCGGTTCCTGGCCGATCCGTTCAGCGATGAGGCAGGCGCCCGGATGTACCGGACCGGCGATCTGGCGCGGTATCTGCCGGACGGCAATCTGGAGTTTCTGGGCCGCAACGACGACCAGGTGAAGATCCGCGGCTTCCGCATCGAGCCGGGCGAGATCGCCGCGCGGCTCTGCGAGCATGAACGGGTGCGCGATGCGGCGGTGGTGGCGCACGAGGATGGCGCCGGCGACAAGCGCCTGGTCGCTTATGTGGTGGCGGGATCGACGGACGGGTCGGACGAAGCCGATGGCGCCGGGCTTGCTGCGTCGTTGCGGGCGCATCTGGGCGGGCGGCTGCCGGACTACATGGTGCCGTCGGCGTTCGTGCGGCTCGAGGCGCTGCCGTTGACGGCGAACGGCAAGCTCGACCGCAAGGGGCTGCCGGCGCCGGCCGACGACGCCTATGCGCGCCGCAGCTATGAGGCGCCGCAGGGCGGGATCGAGACGGCGCTGGCCGAGATCTGGGCGGAGCTCCTCGGGGTCGAGCGGATCGGCCGCCACGACCACTTCTTCGAACTCGGCGGCCACTCGCTCCTGGCGGTGCAGCTGATGGAGCGGCTGCGGCGGCTGTCGCTCGGGGTGGAGGTGCGCACCCTGTTCGCCAGGCCGGTGCTGGCTGATCTCGCCGCAAGCCTGGGCAGCCATCACGAGGTGGCGGTGCCTGCCAACCCGATCACCGAGGAGAGTACGGCGATTACGCCGCAGATGCTGCCGCTCATCGCGCTGGCCCAGGAGGAGATCGACCGGATCGTCGCCACGGTGCCCGGCGGTGTCGGCAACATCCAGGACATTTATGGCTTGTCGCCGCTGCAGGACGGCATCCTGTTCCATCATCTGCTGGCCAGCCGGGGCGATCCATATCTGCTGGTCTCGCAGATGGCGTTCGCCGAGCGTGGCCTGCTGGACCGCTATCTTGGCGCGGTTCAGCAGGTGGTGGATCGGCACGACATCCTGCGCACCGCCTTTGTCTGGGAGGGGCTGTCGAGCCCGGCCCAGGTGGTGTGGCGGCGTGCGCCGCTACAGGTGAGCGAGGTCGAGCTGGATGACTGTGACGGTTCCGGCGCCGATGAGCTCCGGCGCCGGTTTGATCCACGCCGGCAGCGCATCGACCTTGGCCGGGCGCCGCTGTTGCGGTTTGTGATCGCGCGCGAGCCGGGCAGCGGGCGCTGGCTGCTGCTGGAGCTGCAGCATCATCTGATCGGGGATCACACGACGCTGGAAGTGATGCATGCCGAGGTGCGGGTCGTGCTCGACGGGCGTGCGCATGAGCTGGCAGCACCGCAGCCGTTCCGCAATCTGGTGGCGCAGGCGCGGCTGGGGGTTGATGCCAAGGCGCATGAAGAGTTCTTCCAGGAACAGTTGGCCGACATCGACGAGCCGACCATGCCGTTCGGGCTGAGCGAGGTCTACGGCGACGGCCGCGGATCCCGCGAGGCACGGCGGATGCTACCGCAGGCGCTCAACGATCGGCTGCGGCAACAGGCGCGGCGGCTGGGGGTAAGCCTGGCGAGCCTTTGCCATCTGGCCTGGGGGCAGGTGGTGGCGCGTGCAAGCGGCCGAGAGCAGGTGGTGTTCGGCACGGTGCTGTTCGGCCGCATGCATGCCGGTGCGGGCGCCGACCGGGCGCTTGGCCTGTTCATCAACACCCTGCCTGTGCGGCTCGACCTCGACGGGACCGGGGTCGAGGCGAGCGTGCGGACCACCCATGCGCGGCTTTCCGAGCTGCTGGCGCACGAGCATGCCTCGCTGGCGCTGGCGCAACGCTGCAGCGGGGTGGCGGCGCCGGCGCCGCTGTTCAGCGCGCTGTTGAACTACCGTCACAACACGCCGGCGCTCGCCTGCGAAGCGGATGATGTCCTGTCCGGCATGGAATGGCTGGGCGGCGAGGAGCGCACCAACTATCCGCTGACCCTGTCGGTGGAGGATTTTGGCGAGGCGCTCGGCCTGACGGCGCAGGTGGTGGAGCCCGTGTCTGCGGATCGGGTCTGCGGCTACATGCAGCAGGTGCTCGAGCAATTGGCCGAGGCGCTGGAGCATGCCCCCAATAGGCCGGTGCGCGAGCTCGACATCCTGCCGGGCGCCGAGCGCAGCTATCTGCTGGAGGAGCTGAACCGGACGGCGGCGGCCTATCCGTCGGAGCGGTGCATCCACGAGCTGTTCGAGCAGCAGGTGCAAAAGGCGCCGGAGGCGGTGGCGGTGGTCCATGACGACGAGCGTCTGAGCTATGGCGAGCTCAACGCCCAGGCCAACCGGCTGGCCCATCATCTGATCGGGCTCGGGGTCAGGCCGGACCAGCCGGTGGCGATCTGCCTGGAGCGCAGCCCGGCGATGGTGGTGGGACTTTTGGCGATCCTCAAGGCGGGCGGCGCCTATCTGCCGCTGGACCCGGCCTATCCGTCGGCGCGGCTGCGGCAGGTGCTCGGCGATGCCGCACCGCACCTGCTGCTTTGCGATGCCGTCGGACGCGCCGCACTCGGCCCCGAGGCGCTTGCGGCCGTGAGTGTGGTCGACGTGGATGCGGCAATACCCGCCTGGGCGGATGCGCCATCTTCCGACCCCGACCCGCAGGCGCTCGGCCTGACCGCACACCATCTCGCCTATGTCATCTACACATCCGGTTCAACCGGAACACCAAAAGGCGTCATGATCGAGCATGCGAGCACCGTGAACCTGCTGCTTTGGAACAGCTGCGCCTTCGCCGGGTCAGAGATCGGCCGCATGCTGTTCTCCACCTCGATCAATTTTGATTTGTCCGTCTATGAGTGCTTCGTGCCGCTGTCGCAGGGAAGCAGGCTCTATCTCGTCGGGAATGCATTGGACTTGGCGCAGACGTCCCTGGATGTCTCCATGATCAACACGGTGCCCTCGGTGATCACATCCCTGCTCGACAGGAAAACCGTGCCGCTATCGGCAAGCATCATCAATCTAGCAGGCGAACGGCTGAAGCCGGAGCTGATCGAGAGGATCTTCGGGGAGAGTCGGGTACAGAAGATCTGCAACCTGTATGCTCCATCCGAGACGACGACATATTCGACCTGGATCTGCATGCCAAGGGGAGAGGCCGTCGTCGAGACGATCGGCCGTCCGATATCGAACACGCGGGTGTACCTGCTGGACGCTCATGGCCAGCCGGTGCCGTTCGGGGCGGAGGGCGAGCTCTATATCGGCGGTGCAGGCGTTGCGCGTGGCTACCTCAACCGTCCCGATCTGACGGCGGAGCGGTTCATCGCCAGCCCGTTTGTCGAAGGCGATCGGCTGTACCGGACCGGCGACCTGGCGCGGTATCTGCCGGACGGCAATCTCGAGTTTCTCGGCCGCAACGACGACCAGGTGAAGATCCGCGGCTTCCGCATCGAGCCGGGCGAGATCGCCGCGCGGCTTTGCGAGCACGCCTGGGTGCGCGAGGCGGTGGTGGTGGCGCGCCAGGACCGCGCCGGCGACAAGCACCTTGTCGCCTATGTCGTGTGTGGACCCGAGGCCGGATCGGACGACGAGGATGGAAGCGGGCTGGCCGTCGCCTTGCGGGCGCATCTGGGCGGGCGGCTGCCGGACTACATGGTGCCGTCGGCGTTCGTGCGGCTATCGGCGCTGCCGTTGACGGCGAACGGCAAGCTCGACCGCAAGGGGCTGCCGGCGCCGGCCGACGACGCCTATGCGCGCCGCAGCTATGAGGCGCCGCAGGGCGGGATCGAGACGGCGCTGGCCGAGATCTGGGCGGAGCTCCTCGGGGTCGAGCGGGTCGGACGCCACGACCACTTCTTCGAGCTCGGCGGCCATTCCTTGCTGGCGGTGCAGCTCTTGAGCCGGCTGTCACAGGCTGTTGGTGTGGAACTGCCGCTGACGAGGCTGTTTGCCACGCCGGTGCTTTCCGATCTGGCAGAAAGCATCGTCGAGGTGTTGAGCCGCGCCGGTCCGCAAGAGCTGACGGCGATTGTGGCCGTGTCACGTCATGAGCCGCTTGTGCTGTCGTTTGCGCAGCAGCGGCTATGGTTTTTGGCGCAGCTGGACGAGGGCAGCACCAACTATCACATTCCGCTGGCCTTGCGGCTGCGTGGTAGGCTCGACCGCACCGTCTGGCAGCGCAGCCTTGACCGTTTGTTTGCCCGTCATGAGGCGCTGCGCAGTGTCTTTGTCGCACCGCAGGGCAAGCCCCGGGTTGAGGTTCTGCCGCCGGATGCGGGGCTGCCGGTGACAGTGCACGATCTGCACGGGCTGCCGGATGCGGATGCCGTGCTTTCCGAGCTGTGCGACGAAGAGATGCACTCGCCGTTCGACCTGGCGCGCGGGCCGCTGATCCGCGGCCGGCTGATCCGGCTGGCGGAGGACGAACACGTCTTCCTGCTGACCCAGCATCATATCGTCTCCGACGGCTGGTCGATGGGCGTGCTGGTGCGGGAGCTCAGTCAGCTTTACCGGGCGTTCGAGGCTGGAGAGGACGATCCCTTGCCGCCGCTGGCGATCCAGTATCCGGATTATGCCGCCTGGCAACGCCAATGGCTGTCGGGGGAACGGCTGCAGAGCCAGGCGCAGTATTGGCGCAACGCCTTGGCAAACGCTCCGGCCCGTCTTGCCTTGCCGACGGACCGTGCGCGTCCGGCCCAGCAGTCGTTTGCCGGGGCCAGTGTGCCTGTTGTCATCGATCAGGACCTGACGCGGGGGCTGAAGCGGCTAAGCCGGCAGCATGGCACGACCTTGTTCATGACGGTGCTGGCGGCCTGGGCGGCGGTGCTGTCGCGTCTGTCGGGGCAGGACGACATTGTGATCGGTGTGCCGACCGCCAATCGTGGCCGGCGCGAGATCGAAGAATTGATTGGCTTCTTCGTCAACACCCTGGCGCTTCGGGTCGACCTGTCGGGCGAGCCTGATGTGTCGCAGCTTCTGGAACGGACGCGGCGCACGGCCCTGGCTGCGCAGGAGCATCAGGACCTGCCGTTCGAGCAGGTGGTGGAGATCGTCAAGCCGCCCCGGCATCTCGATCACACGCCGCTGTTCCAGGTGATGTTGGCCTGGCAGAACAACACCGTCGGGTCATTGGACCTGCCGGGGCTGCGGGTGGAGGCTGCGGGCGAGGGGCTCGATCAGGTCAAGTTCGATCTGGAGCTGAGCCTTGGCGAGCATGGCGAGGAGATCGCCGGAACGTTCGGCTATGCCACGGCGCTGTTCGATGAAGCGACCATCGAGCGGCAGCGTGGTTATCTGCTGGCGCTGCTGCGGGCGATGGTTGCCGATGCCGGGCAGCCGGTCGGCCGCATCGACATTCTTCCGGCCGAGGAGCGGACCTATCTTTTGGAGGATCTGAACCGGACGGCGGCGGCCTATCCGTCGGAGCGGTGCATCCACGAGCTGTTCGAGGCGCAGGTGCAAAAGGCGCCGGAGGCCGTGGCGGTGGTCCATGAGGACGAGCGCCTGAGCTATGGCGAGCTCAACGCGCGGGCCAACCGGCTGGCCCATCACCTGATCGGGCTGGGTGTCAGGCCGGATCAGCCGGTGGCGATCTGCCTGGAGCGCAGCCCGTCGATGGTGGTGGGACTTTTGGCGATCCTCAAGGCGGGCGGCGCCTATCTGCCGCTGGACCCGGCCTATCCGTCGGCGCGGCTGCGGCAGGTGCTCGAGGATGCCGCACCGCACCTGCTGCTTTGCGATGCGGCCGGCCGCGCAGCACTCGGCCCGGAGGCGACGGCCGATCTGACGGTGGTCGATCTGGAGACGGCGCCCCCGGCCTGGGCCGAACTGCTGGCCTCGAACCCGGACCCGAGCGCCCTTGGCCTGACCTCACGCCATCTCGCCTATGTCATCTACACCTCAGGCTCCACAGGGACGCCCAAGGGCGTCATGATCGAGCATGCCAGCACCGTCAACCTGCTGCATTGGAGCAGCGGCGTGTTTGCGGAGTCAGAGATCAGCCGCACGCTGTTTTCTACCTCGATCAGTTTTGATTTGTCCGTCTATGAGTGCTTCGTTCCGCTGTCGCAAGGAGGCACGCTGTATCTTGTCGAGGATGCACTGGCGCTGGCGCAGACGCCTTTGGATGTCTCCTTGATCAACACGGTCCCCTCGGCGATCGCCGCTCTGGTCGACCAGCAAGCCGTGCCGGCTTCGACCAGCGTGATCAATTTGGCGGGTGAGCGGCTGAAGGCAGATCTGATCGAGAGGGTCTTCGAGAGCAGTGGCGTAGAGAAGATCTGTAATCTGTACGCTCCTTCGGAAACGACGACGTACTCGACCTGGATTTGCATGCCGAGGGGAGAGGCTGTCGTTGAGACGATCGGCCGTCCGATTGCCAACACGCGGGTGTATCTGCTGGACGGTCATGGTGCGCCCGTGCCGTTCGGGGCGGCGGGTGAGCTTTACATCGGCGGGGCAGGCGTTGCGCGGGGCTACCTGAACCGTCCCGATCTGACGGCCGAGCGGTTCATCGCCAGTCCCTTTGTGGACGGCGATCGGCTGTACCGGACCGGCGACCTGGGGCGGTATCTGCCGGACGGCAATCTGGAGTTTCTGGGCCGCAACGACGACCAGGTGAAGATCCGCGGCTTCCGCATCGAGCCGGGCGAGATCGCCGCACGGCTTTGCGAGCACGCCCGGGTGCGCGAGGCGGTGGTGGTGGCGCGCCAGGACCGCGCCGGCGACAAGCACCTTGTCGCCTATGTCGTGTGTGGACCCGAGGCCGGATCGGACGACGAGGATGGAAGCGGGCTGGCCGTCGCCTTGCGGGCGCATCTGGGCGGGCGGCTGCCGGACTACATGGTGCCGTCGGCGTTCGTGCGGTTGGAGGCGCTGCCGTTGACGGCGAACGGCAAGCTCGACCGCAAGGGGCTGCCGGCGCCGGCCGACGACGCCTATGCGCGCCGCAGCTATGAGGCGCCGCAGGGCGGGATCGAGACGGCGCTGGCCGGGATCTGGGCCGAGCTTCTGGGGCTGGAGCGGGTCGGACGCCACGACCACTTCTTCGAGCTCGGCGGCCATTCCTTGCTGGCGGTTCAATTGATGGAGCGGCTGCGGCGGCTGTCGCTGGGGGTGGAGGTGCGCACCCTGTTCGCCAGGCCGGTGCTGGCCGATCTGGCCGCAAGCCTGGGCAGCCATCACGAGGTGGCGGTGCCTGCCAACCTGATCACCGAGGAGAGTACGGCGATTACGCCGCAGATGCTGCCGCTCATCGATCTGACCCAGGAGGAGATCGACCGGATCGTCGCCACGGTTCCCGGCGGCGTCGGCAACATCCAGGACATTTATGGCCTGTCGCCGCTGCAGGACGGCATCCTGTTCCATCATCTGCTGGCCAGCCGGGGCGATCCATATCTGCTGGTCTCGCAGATGGCGTTCGCCGAGCGTGGCCTGCTGGACCGCTATCTTGGCGCGGTTCAGCAGGTGGTGGATCGGCACGACATCCTGCGCACCGCCTTTGTCTGGGAGGGGCTGTCGAGCCCGGCCCAGGTGGTGTGGCGGCGTGCGCCGCTACAGGTGAGCGAGGTCGAGCTGGATGACTGTGACGGTTCCGGCGCCGATGAGCTCCGGCGCCGGTTTGATCCACGCCGGCAGCGCATCGACCTTGGCCGGGCGCCGCTGTTGCGGTTTGTGATCGCGCGCGAGCCGGGCAGCGGGCGCTGGCTGCTGCTGGAGCTGCAGCATCATCTGATCGGGGATCACACGACGCTGGAAGTGATGCATGCCGAGGTGCGGGCCGTGCTCGACGGGCGTGCGCATGAGCTGGCAGCACCGCAGCCGTTCCGCAATCTGGTGGCGCAGGCGCGGCTGGGGGTTGATGCCAAGGCGCATGAAGAGTTCTTCCAGGAACAGTTGGCCGACATCGACGAGCCGACCATGCCGTTCGGGCTGAGCGAGGTCTACGGCGACGGCCGCGGATCCCGCGAGGCACGGCGGATGCTGCCGCAGGCGCTCAACGATCGGCTGCGGCAACAGGCGCGGCGGCTGGGGGTGAGCCTGGCGAGCCTTTGCCATCTGGCCTGGGGGCAGGTGGTGGCGCGTGCAAGCGGCCGAGAGCAGGTGGTGTTCGGCACGGTGCTGTTCGGCCGCATGCATGCCGGTGCGGGCGCCGACCGGGCGCTTGGCCTGTTCATCAACACCCTGCCTGTGCGGCTCGACCTCGACGGGACCGGGGTCGAGGCGAGCGTGCGGACCACCCATGCGCGGCTTTCCGAGCTGCTGGCGCACGAGCATGCCTCGCTGGCGCTGGCGCAACGCTGCAGCGGGGTGGCGGCGCCGGCGCCGCTGTTCAGCGCGCTGTTGAACTACCGTCACAACACGCCGGCGCTCGCCTGCGAAGCGGATGATGTCCTGTCCGGCATGGAATGGCTGGGCGGCGAGGAGCGCACCAACTATCCGCTGACCCTGTCGGTGGAGGATTTTGGCGAGGCGCTCGGCCTGACGGCGCAGGTGGTGGAGCCCGTGTCTGCGGATCGGGTCTGCGGCTACATGCAGCAGGTGCTCGAGCATCTGGCCGATGCGCTGGAGCATGCCCCCAATAGGCCGGTGCGCGAGCTCGACATCCTGCCGGCCGCCGAGCGCACCTATCTGCTGGAGGATCTGAACCGGACGGCGGCGGATTATCCGTGGGAGCGGTGCATCCACGAGCTGTTCGAAGCGCAGGTCCGGCGCGCACCCGAAGCCGTCGCCCTCGTCCATGAGGAGGAGCGCCTAAGCTATGGCGAGCTCAACGCCCAGGCCAACCGGCTGGCCCATCATCTGATCGGGCTCGGGGTCAGGCCGGACCAGCCGGTGGCGATCTGCCTGGAGCGCAGCCCGGCGATGGTGGTGGGACTTTTGGCGATCCTCAAGGCCGGCGGCGCCTATCTGCCGCTCGACCCGGCCTATCCG
This sequence comes from Rhizobium sp. 007, assembly GCF_015353075.1. Lineage (NCBI taxonomy): Bacteria > Pseudomonadati > Pseudomonadota > Alphaproteobacteria > Hyphomicrobiales > Rhizobiaceae > Rhizobium > Rhizobium sp. 007. Next base: position 135,652 of record NZ_CP064189.1, read on the forward strand.
TCGGCGCGGCTGCGGCAGGTGCTCGGCGATGCCGCGCCGCACCTGCTGCTTTGCGATGCGGCCGGACGCGCCGCACTCGGCCCCGAGGCGCTCGCCGATCTGACGGTGGTCGATCTGGAGACGGCGACCCCGGCCTGGGCCGAACTGCCGGCCTCGAACCCGGACCCGCGCGCCCTTGGCCTGACCGCGTGCCATCTCGCCTACATCATCTACACCTCCGGCTCCACAGGGACCCCAAAGGGCGTCATGGTCGAGCATCACAGCCTGGTCAATCTGGGGTTGGCTCAGATCGGGCTTTTTGGCGTCTGTTCAAATAGCCGTGTCGTGCAGTTCGCCTCCTTCGGTTTTGATGCAAGTGCTTGGGAGCTTGTCATGGCGTTTGGCTCAGGCGCCGCATTGCACTTGCCTGCGGACGAGCTCCGCCAGGCGAGTAACAAGCTATCGGATTACCTGCGAAGCGAAGCCATAACCCATGCGACGTTACCTCCAGCCTTGCTTCAGGCAAGCAGGGATCCGGGATGTTTGGCATCGCAAGTTCTCATTCTTGCTGGCGAACTGCCGAAAGCAGAACTCGTCCGAAGTCTGGCGGCATCTATCGTCAACGCTTATGGCCCGACCGAAGCAACAGTCTGCGCGACGGTTTGGAGTTGTCCCGATGATTTTGATGGGTCAGTCGTCCCGATCGGCCGTCCGATATCGAACACGCGGGTGTATCTGCTGGACGGTCATGGTGGGCCTGTGCCGTTCGGGGCGGTGGGCGAGCTTTATATCGGCGGGGCGGGGGTGGCGCGTGGCTACCTCAACCGTCCCGATCTGACGGCGGAGCGGTTCCTGGCCGATCCGTTCAGCGATGAGGCAGGCGCCCGGATGTACCGGACCGGCGATCTGGCGCGGTATCTGCCGGACGGCAATCTGGAGTTTCTGGGCCGCAACGACGACCAGGTGAAGATCCGCGGCTTCCGCATCGAGCCGGGCGAGATCGCCGCGCGGCTTTGCGAGCACGCCTGGGTGCGCGAGGCGGTGGTGGTGGCGCGCCAGGACCGCGCCGGCGACAAGCACCTTGTCGCCTATGTCGTGTGTGGACCCGAGGCCGGATCGGACGACGAGGATGGAAGCGGGCTGGCCGTCGCCTTGCGGGCGCATCTGGGCGGGCGGCTGCCGGACTACATGGTGCCGTCGGCGTTCGTGCGGCTATCGGCGCTGCCGTTGACGGCGAACGGCAAGCTCGACCGCAAGGGGCTGCCGGCGCCGGCCGACGACGCCTATGCGCGCCGCAGCTATGAGGCGCCGCAGGGCGGGATCGAGACGGCGCTGGCCGAGATCTGGGCGGAGCTCCTCGGGGTCGAGCGGGTCGGACGCCACGACCACTTCTTCGAGCTCGGCGGCCATTCCTTGCTGGCGGTGCAGCTCTTGAGCCGGCTGTCACAGGCTGTTGGTGTGGAACTGCCGCTGACGAGGCTGTTTGCCACGCCGGTGCTTTCCGATCTGGCAGAAAGCATCGTCGAGGTGTTGAGCCGCGCCGGTCCGCAAGAGCTGCCGGCGATTGTGGCCGTGTCACGTCATGAGCCGCTTGTGCTGTCGTTTGCGCAGCAGCGGCTATGGTTTTTGGCGCAGCTGGACGAGGGCAGCACCAACTATCACATTCCGCTGGCCTTGCGGCTGCGTGGTAGGCTCGACCGCACCGTCTGGCAGCGCAGCCTTGACCGTTTGTTTGCCCGTCATGAGGCGCTGCGCAGTGTCTTTGTCGCACCGCAGGGCAAGCCCCGGGTTGAGGTTCTGCCGCCGGATGCGGGGCTGCCGGTGACAGTGCACGATCTGCACGGGCTGCCGGATGCGGATGCCGTGCTTTCCGAGCTGTGCGACGAAGAGATGCACTCGCCGTTCGACCTGGCGCGCGGGCCGCTGATCCGCGGCCGGCTGATCCGGCTGGCGGAGGACGAACACGTCTTCCTGCTGACCCAGCATCATATCGTCTCCGACGGCTGGTCGATGGGCGTGCTGGTGCGGGAGCTCAGTCAGCTTTACCGGGCGTTCGAGGCTGGAGAGGACGATCCCTTGCCGCCGCTGGCGATCCAGTATCCGGATTATGCCGCCTGGCAACGCCAATGGCTGTCGGGGGAACGGCTGCAGAGCCAGGCGCAGTATTGGCGCAACGCCTTGGCAAACGCTCCGGCCCGTCTTGCCTTGCCGACGGACCGTGCGCGTCCGGCCCAGCAGTCGTTTGCCGGGGCCAGTGTGCCTGTTGTCATCGATCAGGACCTGACGCGGGGGCTGAAGCGGCTGAGCCGGCAGCATGGCACGACCTTGTTCATGACGGTGCTGGCGGCCTGGGCGGCGGTGCTGTCGCGTCTGTCGGGGCAGGACGACATTGTGATCGGTGTGCCGACCGCCAATCGTGGCCGGCGCGAGATCGAAGAATTGATTGGCTTCTTCGTCAACACCCTGGCGCTTCGGGTCGACCTGTCGGGCGAGCCTGATGTGTCGCAGCTTCTGGAACGGACGCGGCGCACGGCCCTGGCTGCGCAGGAGCATCAGGACCTGCCGTTCGAGCAGGTGGTGGAGATCGTCAAGCCGCCCCGGCATCTCGATCACACGCCGCTGTTCCAGGTGATGTTGGCCTGGCAGAACAACACCGTCGGGTCATTGGACCTGCCGGGGCTGCGGGTGGAGGCTGCGGGCGAGGGGCTCGATCAGGTCAAGTTCGATCTGGAGCTGAGCCTTGGCGAGCATGGCGAGGAGATCGCCGGAACGTTCGGCTATGCCACGGCGCTGTTCGATGAAGCGACGATCGAGCGGCAGCGTGGTTATCTGCTGGCGCTGCTGCGGGCGATGGTTGCCGATGCCGGGCAGCCGGTCGGCCGCATCGACATTCTTCCGGCCGAGGAGCGGACCTACCTGCTGGAGGATCTGAACCGGACGGACGCGGCCTATCCGTCGGAGCGGTGCGTCCACGAACTGTTCGAGGCGCAGGTGCAGCGTGCGCCGGATGCCGTGGCGGTGGTTCATGAGGACGAGACGCTGAGCTATGGGGAACTGAATGCCCGTGCCAACCGCCTTGCCCATCATCTGATCGCCCTCGGGGTCAAGCCCGGTGATAGCCTTGCAACAATGCTGGACCGCTCCGTCTCTCTTGTGGTGGCGCAGCTGGCGATCTTGAAGGCTGGGGGAGTGTATGTGCCGATCGATCGCGCTCTTCCATCTGCGCGACAAGAATGGCTGATTGCCGATTGTGCTGCACGCTTGGTGCTTAGCGAGAGTGACGATGGGGATTTGGTCGAGGCGACGATCCCTGTTTTGCCCATTGAGCCGCTCATGGTTGGAACCGGGGCCAGTGCCGATCTTGGCATCGCATTGAGCGCCGACGCTGCCGCTTACGTGATGTACACGTCTGGCTCAACTGGCCTTCCGAAGGGAGTTGTTGTGCCTCATCGTGCCGTCAACCGGCTCGTGATCAGCAATGGATATGCGAAGATCGATGCCGGAGATCGTGTGGCATGGGCGGGTAATCCTGCCTTTGATGCCAGCACATTTGAAGTCTGGGCGCCGCTGCTTAACGGTGGTTGCATTGTTGCAATGGATTCCAGCACAGTCTTAGATGCAGCAAGCTTTTCCAAAGCGCTCGAACGTCAGAAAGTGACATCCCTGTTTCTAACAACGGCGTTATTCAACGAGTATACGTCATCGATTGCCCCAACGTTAGCACAGCTTAAATACCTCCTGTGTGGAGGCGAGCGGAATGCCTCCCCCGCCTTCCTAAAGTTGCTGAGAGAACAAGGTCCTGTACGTCTCATTCACTGCTATGGTCCGACTGAAACGACGACCTTTGCGGCTACCTACACTGTGCGTCCGATTCAGGGGGGAGTTCTCAGTGTCCCGATCGGCCGTCCGATAGCGAACACGCGGGTGTATCTGCTGGACGGTCATGGTGGGCCTGTGCCGTTCGGGGCGGTGGGCGAGCTTTATATCGGCGGGGCGGGGGTGGCGCGTGGCTACCTCAACCGTCCCGATCTGACGGCGGAGCGGTTCCTGGCCGATCCGTTCAGCGATGAGGCAGGCGCCCGGATGTACCGGACCGGCGATCTGGCGCGGTATCTGCCGGACGGCAATCTGGAGTTTCTGGGCCGCAACGACGACCAGGTGAAGATCCGCGGCTTCCGCATCGAGCCGGGCGAGATCGCCGCGCGGCTCTGCGAGCATGAACGGGTGCGCGATGCGGCGGTGGTGGCGCACGAGGATGGCGCCGGCGACAAGCGCCTGGTCGCTTATGTGGTGGCGGGATCGACGGACGGGTCGGACGAAGCCGATGGCGCCGGGCTTGCTGCGTCGTTGCGGGCGCATCTGGGCGGGCGGCTGCCGGACTACATGGTGCCGTCGGCGTTCGTGCGGCTCGAGGCGCTGCCGTTGACGGCGAACGGCAAGCTCGACCGCAAGGGGCTGCCGGCGCCGGCCGACGACGCCTATGCGCGCCGCAGCTATGAGGCGCCGCAGGGCGGGATCGAGACGGCGCTGGCCGGGATCTGGGCCGAGCTCCTCGGTGTCGAGCGGGTCGGACGCCACGACCACTTCTTCGAACTCGGCGGCCACTCGCTCCTGGCGGTTCAATTGATGGAGCGGCTGCGGCGGCTGTCGCTGGGGGTGGAGGTGCGCACCCTGTTCGCCAGGCCGGTGCTGGCCGATCTCGCCGCCAGCCTGGGCAGCCATCACGAGGTGGCGGTGCCTGCCAACCTGATCACCGAGGAGAGTACGGCGATTACGCCGCAGATGCTGCCGCTCATCGCGCTGACCCAGGAGGAGATCGACCGGATCGTCGCCACGGTTCCCGGCGGCGTCGGCAACATCCAGGACATTTATGGCCTGTCGCCGCTGCAGGACGGCATCCTGTTCCATCATCTGCTGGCCAGCCGGGGCGATCCATATCTGCTGGTCTCGCAGATGGCGTTCGCCGACCGGGGTCTGCTGGAGCGCTATCTAGCGGCGGTTCAGCAAGTCGTGGATCGGCACGACATCCTGCGCACCGCCTTTGTCTGGGAGGGGCTGTCGAGCCCGGCCCAGGTGGTCTGGCGGAAAGCGCCGCTGCAGGTGAGCGAGGTCGAGCTGGATGACTGTGACGGTTCCGGCGCCGAGGAGCTCCGGCGCCGGTTTGATCCACGCCGGCAGCGCATCGACCTTGGCCGGGCGCCGCTGTTGCGGTTTGTGATCGCGCGCGAGCCGGGCAGCGGGCGCTGGCTGCTGCTGGAGCTGCAGCATCATCTGATCGGGGATCACACGACGCTGGAAGTGATGCATGCCGAGGTGCGGGCCGTGCTCGACGGGCGTGCGCATGAGCTGGCAGCGCCGCAGCCGTTCCGCAATCTGGTGGCGCAGGCGCGGCTGGGGGTTGATGCCAAGGCGCATGAAGAGTTCTTCCAGGAACAGTTGGCCGACATCGACGAGCCGACCATGCCGTTTGGGCTGAGCGAGGTCTATGGTGATGGCATCGGGTCTCACGAGGCGCGGCGGATGCTGCCGCAGGCGCTCAACGATCGGCTGCGGCAACAAGCGCGGCGGCTCGGGGTAAGCCTGGCGAGCCTTTGCCATCTGGCCTGGGGGCAGGTGGTGGCGCGTGCAAGCGGCCGTGAGCAGGTGGTGTTCGGCACGGTGCTGTTCGGCCGCATGCATGCGGGTGCGGGCGCCGACCGGGCGCTGGGCCTGTTCATCAACACCCTGCCTGTGCGGCTCGACCTCGACGGGACCGGGGTCGAGGCGAGCGTGCGGACCACCCATGCGCGGCTTTCCGAGCTGCTGGCGCACGAGCATGCCTCGCTGGCGCTGGCGCAACGCTGCAGCGGGGTGGCGGCGCCGGCGCCGCTGTTCAGCGCGCTGTTGAACTACCGTCACAACACGCCGGCGCTCGCCTGCGAAGCGGATGATCTCCTGTCCGGCATGGAATGGCTGGGCGGCGAGGAGCGCACCAACTATCCGCTGACCCTGTCGGTGGAGGATTTTGGCGAGGCGCTCGGCCTGACGGCGCAGGTGGCGGAGCCCGTGTCTGCGGATCGGGTCTGCGGCTACATGCAGCAGGTGCTCGAGCAATTGGCCGAGGCGCTGGAGCATGCCCCCAATAGGCCGGTGCGCGAGCTCGACATCCTGCCGGCCGCCGAACGCAGCTATCTGCTGGAGGATCTGAACCGGACGGCGGCGGATTATCCGTGGGAGCGGTGCATCCACGAGCTGTTCGAAGCGCAGGTCCGGCGCGCACCCGAAGCCGTCGCCCTCGTCCATGAGGAGGAGCGCCTAAGCTATGGCGAGCTCAACGCCCAGGCCAACCGGCTGGCCCATCATCTGATCGGGCTCGGGGTCAGGCCGGACCAGCCGGTGGCGATCTGCCTGGAGCGCAGCCCGGCGATGGTGGTGGGACTTTTGGCGATCCTCAAGGCCGGCGGCGCCTATCTGCCGCTCGACCCGGCCTATCCGTCGGCGCGGCTGCGGCAGGTTGTCGACGATGCCGCACCGCACCTGCTGCTTTGCGATGCGGCCGGCCGCGCCGCACTCGGCCCCGAGGCGCTCGCCGATCTGACGGTGGTCGATCTGGAGACGGCGACCCCGGCCTGGGCCGAACTGCCGGCCTCGAACCCGGACCCGCGCGCCCTTGGCCTGACCGCGTGCCATCTCGCCTACATCATCTACACCTCCGGCTCCACAGGGACCCCAAAGGGCGTCATGGTCGAGCATCACAGCCTGGTCAATCTGGGGTTGGCTCAGATCGGGCTTTTTGGCGTCTGTTCAAATAGCCGTGTCGTGCAGTTCGCCTCCTTCGGTTTTGATGCAAGTGCTTGGGAGCTTGTCATGGCGTTTGGCTCAGGCGCCGCATTGCACTTGCCTGCGGACGAGCTCCGCCAGGCGAGTAACAAGCTATCGGATTACCTGCGAAGCGAAGCCATAACCCATGCGACGTTACCTCCAGCCTTGCTTCAGGCAAGCAGGGATCCGGGATGTTTGGCATCGCAAGTTCTCATTCTTGCTGGCGAACTGCCGAAAGCAGAACTCGTCCGAAGTCTGGCGGCATCTATCGTCAACGCTTATGGCCCGACCGAAGCAACAGTCTGCGCGACGGTTTGGAGTTGTCCCGATGATTTTGATGGGTCAGTCGTCCCGATCGGCCGTCCGATATCGAACACGCGGGTGTATCTGCTGGACGGTCATGGTGGGCCTGTGCCGTTCGGGGCGGTGGGCGAGCTTTATATCGGCGGGGCGGGGGTGGCGCGTGGCTACCTCAACCGTCCCGATCTGACGGCGGAGCGGTTCCTGGCCGATCCGTTCAGCGATGAGGCAGGCGCCCGGATGTACCGGACCGGCGATCTGGCGCGGTATCTGCCGGACGGCAATCTGGAATTCCTGGGCCGCAACGACGACCAGGTGAAGATCCGCGGCTTCCGCATCGAGCCGGGCGAGATCGCCGCGCGGCTCTGCGAGCATGAACGGGTGCGCGAGGCGGTGGTGGTGGCGCGCCAGGACCGCGCCGGCGACAAGCACCTTGTCGCCTATGTCGTGTGTGGACCCGAGGCCGGATCGGACGACGAGGATGGAAGCGGGCTGGCCGTCGCCTTGCGGGCGCATCTGGGCGGGCGGCTGCCGGACTACATGGTGCCGTCGGCGTTCGTGCGGCTATCGGCGCTGCCGTTGACGGCGAACGGCAAGCTCGACCGCAAGGGGCTGCCGGCGCCGGCCGACGACGCCTATGCGCGCCGCAGCTATGAGGCGCCGCAGGGCGGGATCGAGACGGCGCTGGCCGAGATCTGGGCGGAGCTCCTCGGGGTCGAGCGGGTCGGACGCCACGACCACTTCTTCGAGCTCGGCGGCCATTCCTTGCTGGCGGTGCAGCTCTTGAGCCGGCTGTCACAGGCTGTTGGTGTGGAACTGCCGCTGACGAGGCTGTTTGCCACGCCGGTGCTTTCCGATCTGGCAGAAAGCATCGTCGAGGTGTTGAGCCGCGCCGGTCCGCAAGAGCTGACGGCGATTGTGGCCGTGTCACGTCATGAGCCGCTTGTGCTGTCGTTTGCGCAGCAGCGGCTATGGTTTTTGGCGCAGCTGGACGAGGGCAGCACCAACTATCACATTCCGCTGGCCTTGCGGCTGCGTGGTAGGCTCGACCGCACCGTCTGGCAGCGCAGCCTTGACCGTTTGTTTGCCCGTCATGAGGCGCTGCGCAGTGTCTTTGTCGCACCGCAGGGCAAGCCCCGGGTTGAGGTTCTGCCGCCGGATGCGGGGCTGCCGGTGACAGTGCACGATCTGCACGGGCTGCCGGATGCGGATGCCGTGCTTTCCGAGCTGTGCGACGAAGAGATGCACTCGCCGTTCGACCTGGCGCGCGGGCCGCTGATCCGCGGCCGGCTGATCCGGCTGGCGGAGGACGAACACGTCTTCCTGCTGACCCAGCATCATATCGTCTCCGACGGCTGGTCGATGGGCGTGCTGGTGCGGGAGCTCAGTCAGCTTTACCGGGCGTTCGAGGCTGGAGAGGACGATCCCTTGCCGCCGCTGGCGATCCAGTATCCGGATTATGCCGCCTGGCAACGCCAATGGCTGTCGGGGGAACGGCTGCAGAGCCAGGCGCAGTATTGGCGCAACGCCTTGGCAAACGCTCCGGCCCGTCTTGCCTTGCCGACGGACCGTGCGCGTCCGGCCCAGCAGTCGTTTGCCGGGGCCAGTGTGCCTGTTGTCATCGATCAGGACCTGACGCGGGGGCTGAAGCGGCTAAGCCGGCAGCATGGCACGACCTTGTTCATGACGGTGCTGGCGGCCTGGGCGGCGGTGCTGTCGCGTCTGTCGGGGCAGGACGACATTGTGATCGGTGTGCCGACCGCCAATCGTGGCCGGCGCGAGATCGAAGAATTGATTGGCTTCTTCGTCAACACCCTGGCGCTTCGGGTCGACCTGTCGGGCGAGCCTGATGTGTCGCAGCTTCTGGAACGGACGCGGCGCACGGCCCTGGCTGCGCAGGAGCATCAGGACCTGCCGTTCGAGCAGGTGGTGGAGATCGTCAAGCCGCCCCGGCATCTCGATCACACGCCGCTGTTCCAGGTGATGTTGGCCTGGCAGAACAACACCGTCGGGTCGTTCGACCTTGCCGGGCTGAGCGTGGAGGCGGCCGGGGAGGGGCTCGATCAGGTCAAGTTCGATCTGGAGCTGAGCCTTGGCGAGCATGGCGAGGAGATCGCCGGAACGTTCGGCTATGCCACGGCGCTGTTCGATCAAGCGACCATCGAGCGGCAGCGTGGTTATCTGCTGGCGTTGCTGCGGGCGATGGCTGCCGATGCAGGGCAGCCGGTCGGTCGCATCGAGCTGCTGTCATCCGACGAGCGGACCTATCTGCTGGAGGAGCTGAACCGGACGGAAGCGGCCTATCCGTCGGAGCGGTGCATCCATGAACTGTTCGAAGCACAGGTGCAGCGTGCGCCGGAGGCGGTGGCGGTGGTCCATGAGGACGAGCGTCTGAGCTATGGCGAGCTCAATCAGCGCGCCAACCGGCTGGCGCATCATCTGATCGGGCTCGGGGTCAGGCCGGACCAGCCGGTGGCGATCTGCCTGGAGCGCAGCCCGGCGATGGTGGTGGGGCTGCTGGCGATCCTCAAGGCGGGCGGCGCCTATGTTCCGCTGGACCCGGCCTATCCGTGCGCGCGGCTGCGGCAGGTGCTCGAGGATGCCGCACCGCACCTGCTGCTTTGCGATGCCGTCGGACGCGCAGCACTCGGCCCGGAGGCGACGGCCGATCTGACGGTGGTCGATCTGGAGACGGCGCCCCCGGCCTGGGCCGAACTGCTGGCCTCGAACCCGGACCCGAGCGCCCTTGGCCTGACCTCACGCCATCTCGCCTATGTCATCTACACCTCAGGCTCAACCGGAACCCCAAAGGGCGTCATGGTCGAGCATCGGGGGTTGGTCAATCTGGGGTTGGCTCAGATCGGGCTTTTTGGCGCTTCTTCCAAAAGCCGTGTCGTGCAGTTCGCCTCCTTCGGTTTTGATGCAAGTGCTTGGGAGCTTGTCATGGCGTTTGGCTCAGGCGCCGCATTGCACTTGCCTGCGGACGAGCTCCGCCACGCGAGTAACAAGCTATCGGATTACCTGCGAAGCGAATCCATCACCCATGCGACGTTACCTCCAGCCTTGCTTCAGGCAAGCAGGGATCCGGGATGTTTGGCATCGCAAGTTCTCATTCTTGCTGGCGAACTGCCGAAAGCAGAACTCGTCCGAAGTCTGGCCCCGGCATCTATCGTCAACGCTTATGGCCCGACCGAAGCAACAGTCTGCGCGACGGTTTGGAGTTGTCCCGATGATTTTGATGGGTCAGTCGTCCCGATCGGCCGTCCGATATCGAACACGCGGGTGTACCTGCTGGACGCTCATGGCCAGCCGGTTCCGTTCGGGGCGGTGGGCGAGCTTTACATCGGCGGGGCGGGAGTGGCGCGCGGCTATCTCAACCGGCCGGAGCTGACGGCCGAGCGGTTCATCGCCAGTCCCTTTGTGGCGGGCGATCGGCTGTACCGGACCGGCGACCTGGGGCGGTATCTGCCGGACGGCAATCTGGAGTTTCTCGGCCGCAACGACGACCAGGTGAAGATCCGCGGCTTCCGCATCGAGCCGGGCGAGATCGCCGCCCGGCTTTGCGAGCACGCCCGGGTGCGCGAGGCGGCGGTGGTGGCGCGCCAGGACCGCGCCGGCGACAAGCACCTTGTCGCCTATGTCGTGTGTGGACCCGAGGCCGGATCGGACGACGAGGATGGAAGCGGGCTGGCCGTCGCCTTGCGGGCGCATCTGGGCGGGCGGCTGCCGGACTACATGGTGCCGTCGGCGTTCGTGCGGCTATCGGCGCTGCCGTTGACGCCGAACGGCAAGCTCGACCGCAAGGGGCTGCCGGCGCCGGCCGACGACGCCTATGCGCGCCGCAGCTATGAGGCGCCGCAGGGCGGGATCGAGACGGCGCTGGCCGAGATCTGGGCGGAGCTCCTCGGGGTCGAGCGGGTCGGACGCCACGACCACTTCTTCGAGCTCGGCGGACATTCCTTGCTGGCGATGCAGCTGCTCAGCCGAGCATCAGATCTTGGGCTGAAGTTCAGCACCGCCGACCTCTTCCAAGCCCCTGTTCTGACGGACTTTGCATCGAAGATTGACTTGGAACCACAGCTCAGCAATCCAGGAGTGATATCCGTTCAAGCAACCGGCTCGCAGCCGCCGCTGTTCTTTGTTCCCACAGGTTTGGGCGATTGTTCCTATGTCCCCAGTTTGGTAAAGGAAATGGACGTAGACTGTCCCGTCTATGCTTTGCCATGGCCGTCTTTCGATGAAGTTCGTCCACCAACCCTTGAGGCGATAGCCGCGGAGATCATCGTGGCGATCAGAGAGATTCAGCCGCGGGGTCCATATCGCTTGGCTGGATACTCATCAGGCGGAATATTGGCTTACGCAATCGCACAGCGCTTGCTGAGTCTCGATGACGCTGTGTCGTTCATCGCTCTCATCGATGTTACGCTACCTGCAAATCCATCAAGCATATCGCCCACCCAAATGATACGAGAAGTAGTACTGGATTCTTTTGAATCCTTGGATGATGAGAGCTTCGAAGTGTTGGAACGCTTTACTGGACAAAGTTCGATCGCACAGCTGCTTGAAAAGGCACAGCAAATCGGGGCGATACCTCTGGATCGTGATCTCCAAAACGTTGTTCTGATGTATGAAAAAAGCGCGCAATTTCATGCGGCGCTACAGTCGTATCGGGTTCCGTCGCTGCCAATTGAGGTACATCAGTTTTATGCCACTGAGCCTCTCATCAGTCGTCGGGTACCACCTGATGAAGCCTCAATAGGTCCAGAGGCAAGCTCACCCATGCGCGGTTGGGACCGGGTTCTAGGTGCGGCGGCCATTCATGCTGTGCCGATCCCAGGTAGGCACGAAACATTGATGAGCGTTCCACAAAACCGCGTAGTTCTGGCACGCTCCATATCACGAGCCTTAGGTGGTGTGGACTCTAGGCGCACCTGATGCCACTCAGATCTCGGAGTCGATGGCATCTTTGTCGGTTGGCACTTAAACGTAAGAATGCGGCTGTTTAGATCTCATTTGGCAGATAATTTGAGATTCGCGGCGAAGAAAATCTCAAATTAAGTGCAACTGCGAAGACGTCCGCGTCTGACGTGCGGAGGCCAGATGTCATTGAAAGTGCAGCCAAGTGCGCCATCAGCCTCGTCGGGAAATGGATATCTCATTGCAAAAACGCCGTCGATTTCGTCGACGACTGGTTCTCATATTAAATGCTAAAATCCGCACGAATATCTCACATTAACTGCCTCGTCTCAAATTAAGTGCCGCGCTATCATATTGAAACTATTGAAGTGAGAGTCTTACGATTGGTTGCAAAACGACATGAATCTCGTTCGGCTTCGGTTCAGCTGCTTCGAGGTCGAGAGAAAGCGAGAGCAAGCTAAGGTGCAACATCGGCGGGGCAATCCGGTGCGTAAGCCCCCCTGGCCAATCGAGAGTATTGCTTTGCAACAAGATGAGTTTGAAAGGAATATACATGTTGTAATTGCAGTGGAGCGCTATACCGTCATCTAGGCGAGTCTTCACGCCGCTCATTTGGGGAGGAACATGTTTTCAATTCTGCATATTTCCGACCTTCACCAGAACCTGCAAGACGAAATCCCTCCGGATTGGCTACTGGATACGCTGGACAATGACTTCAAGCGGTATGCGCGCACCGAGCCGCCGCATATCCCTTTCCCTGACCTTTGCGTCGTCAGCGGCGATCTGGTCTATGGCGTGGGACCCGGTGCTGCAAACGCGGCCGATGAACTCGAACGCCAGTACGAACAGGCGCATGAGTTTCTCGTCGGACTGTGTAATCGCTTCTTCGAGGGCAAGCGTGATCGCGTCGTGCTTCTGCCCGGAAATCATGATGTCGACTATTCGGCCATGATTCAGTCGGGAAGCTATCTGGCAATACCCAAGTCGGCGAAGGACAAGGGTGCTCTCGTCAACGAACTGTTTTCAGCCAACTCGGCGTTGCGATGGTCATGGTCGAAACTGCAGTTTTTTCGCGTTGACGACCAAAAACTCTACAATAGTCGGCTCCGCCAATTCGCGCGCATGTATGAGCGCTTCTACAAGGGGGAGCGCACTTATTCCCTCGACCCGTCCCAACAATTCGACGTCTTCGATTTTCCCGACCTGAGCTTTTGCCTTCTGGCACTCAATAGCTGTCATAGAAACGACCCGATGAACCGCGTCGGCACGATTCAACCGGCCGCACTTGCCGCAGCCTGCCGAGCGCTTCGAAGCCCATCCCGCGCCGGATGGTGCCTTGGAGCGAGCTGGCATCACGATATTGCGGGCGGAGCCGGCCACGAAGATTTCCTCGACGCCGGCTTCATCCAATTGCTCATCGATGCTGGAGTCACCATTGGGTTCCACGGCCACCGCCACCGATCGGACTGCTTCGAACAAAAGAACAGGCTTGGCGACGATCCCCGAAAGATGACGATCGTCGCTGCAGGTACGCTGTGCGCCGGTCCAACCAATCTCAGTCCGGGCATACCGCGAGGCTACAATGTCGTGGAGGTCGACCACGACCGATTGGCTGGACGCGTTCACATGCGACAGATGGTCAATCAACTGCAAAACCTTCCGACCTGGGGGCCGGGCCAGTTCATCGATACCGGTAAATCCTACATGGATTTCGATCTAAGCCCACCGATCCAACGGCGATCGCCTTCTCTCGACCTGCAGCTCGTCCTCGAACGCGTATCGGACCTTTTTGGCCAGAAGAAATGGCAGGAAGTGATCGAGGCATTAGATGGTGCAACGGAAGATCCGCTGGCGCGCCGGTTTTTCGTTGAAGCCTTGGCCGAGCTCGGCGACAACTCGCACACCATGCACGGCTTGAGCAATCCGCAGAATCTTGTTGAGGCGGTCATCCTTGGAACAGCAATCATTGAAAGCGGCGAGGCGAGTGACGCTCGTCGCTTTCTTGAGCTTGACATCGTCATGAGCGAGACGGATGCGAGCTTGCAGGAAATCAAAACCCGTTTGAAGAGGAAGATCGCGAAATGAGTGGGATCGTTTTCCAGGTCGACACACCGCGCGTGTTGGCCATCCTGGCAAATGAGATCTATGACTCGCCCCTGGCGATGCTGCGGGAAAACCTGCAGAACGCCTATGACGCGGTTCGCCAAAGATTTGCGATGGACGGAACCCTCTCCGACGGCGGCGAAATCCGAGTAACTCTTACCGATCGATCTGTCTCGATCGTCGACAACGGCATCGGAATGTCGGAAGAGACCCTGCGGGAGAACTTCTGGAAGGCTGGATCGAGCGGAAAGCGGTCTGATCGCGCCCGCAGGGCTGGTGTCGTCGGCACTTTCGGGATTGGCGCGATGGCGAACTTCGGCGTTTGCAGCCGGTTGGTCGTCGAAACCCGGGCATTCGACCAGGACAAGGTATTGCGTAGCATCGCTGAGCTCGAAACGCTGAAGATCGGGGAAGAATGCATCAGTTTTGAGATTGTCGAGACCGAACGCGATTTCGGTACGACGATCACGGCAACGCTGGACGATCGTAGCACGATCACGCTTTCGCAGGCACGCGACTATCTTAGGCCTTATGTGCGGATGTTGCCGGTTCCGGTCTACATCAATGACGAGCTCATCAGCGGAGAAAAGATTGAAGAGCTTTACCAGCAGGGACGCAGTTTCTCAAAGCTCGGGACGCAATCGCTGGGCGACGGAACGCTATCGGCTGACTTCAGTGTTCATGTCGATTCCAATTCCCAGGTTCTCGTGCTGGTCGACAATGTAAAGGTCGAGGGAACAGAGATCCAGGGCTCGATGGCACTGCTGCAAACCGGCGGTCAGCTGATGGGACTAAGGTCGTTCTTCGGGCTCGCACCCATTCCGGCAAGCGGCCATTACCAATTTGGCGGCTACGCCAACCTCGGTTTCCTGCATCCGACAGCAGGTCGCGAGGCGCTCAGCCGGGATAGTATCGAACAGGTCAACCGCCTCATCAATCTTGCCGAAGGAGCGGCATCAGAGACCATCGCCCCTCTTGCTATGGCCGATCGCAGCAATGCTTTCCTTGGATGGCTGGTCGCCCATAGCCGTTACGATCTCGCCGAAAACATCACGATTTCAGTCCATCCCGGGCAAGACAGTGTTCCGCTCGGCAAGCTGAGGGAGACGATCGGGCAACATCAATATCTCTATTACACTGGTACAACCGGGCAGGTTATCAATACATTTGCCAATGAGAGTTGCAGTGTCCTGCAAGTTTCCCAGAACAATCCCCGGCGACGCGTGCAACTGCACTATGTGACGGAGGTATTGAAGGTGTCGCAAGTTCCGACGTCTGCGCAGATCCTCAAGATCTACGCGGCGAGCGATCTGACGTTCGCAGAGGCTTCGGTGCTGTTGAGGATCGCCTCCATCCTTCGGGACGATTATCTCATCCCCGAAGTCGAAGTCCGGTTCGCCAATATCTCTCATAATGTAACGGTGTTGCCGGAAAAGGCCGGCGAACAGCTGAAAATCTCCATAGCACGATCGAGCCCGGCGATCCTGCCGTTGCTTGGCGTTTACGAAACTGCCTACACGCTGTTTTCCCAGTTCATGAAAGACTATGTCCGGGTCGCCATCTATCCGTCGGTGCAGCAATATGTCCCAAGCTCGACCAAGGGAGGCGTCGACGCCCTGCGTAAGCTGTTGCTGAAAAGCAAGGAGCTCTATCGCTACGAAGAGGCCGACCGCGGAGATATCGAGGGCATCCTCGGGGATTACCTTTCGGGAGAGTCGAGCTTTGCAAAGGTCCTGAATGTGGCCCGCTCGAAGACGCGTCCGCAAACCCAGCGCGTGTCGGCCGAACAGGTTGGGCGGATCGAAACCGAACTTCCTGGAATTGTCGATTCACCCGTGCTGGATGCAGCGCCCAATCCCTCGCCCGCAGGCGAGGGGTTCAATGCTAGCCCCCCGATCGTCCGCGACAACGTCGTCTCGGAGATGAAGATCCTGACGACGAACGAACACTACCCGCTGCTGAACAACTTCACCATGTTCCTCGGTGTGTCCGAAAAGCTCATGAAGAGCGAAGCGGAGTTTTTCAACCGGCCGCACACGACCCGTATCATCTGGGGCGGCCACCGCGTCGTTTACATTTTTACGGAAGAGACGGAAACGTTGAGCCTGTACTACGACATTGAGCTTAAGGGTCAGATTCAGAAATCGAAGACCGGTGGCGCAATGTTTCCGACGACAACGCTGATCACCAAAGGCCGGATTTTCATTCCGATCCCGGAGATCCTTAGTGAAGATTTCCAAGTCGGGACGGCGCCAAAGGAATTCTTCGTTCGTTTTGATATTCTGAGCACTGATCTTTGAGTGCGGTAAATCGCCGCCCCACTGCGGGCTCTCACACCGGGCTTTCAGTCATCGTCGACGGCATGACCGACTAGGGCGCTTCGGCCTTCCTGCGAAACGAATGGCCGCTTCTGAGGTTTCTTGGACTGTATCTATTTTCGGCCCTGCCTATAGCATAGTTCCTTCTGATCACGCTCCAATCGCACGCCGGCCGTT
The DNA here is from genome assembly GCF_015353075.1 of Rhizobium sp. 007. Taxonomy (NCBI): domain Bacteria; kingdom Pseudomonadati; phylum Pseudomonadota; class Alphaproteobacteria; order Hyphomicrobiales; family Rhizobiaceae; genus Rhizobium; species Rhizobium sp. 007. The sequence continues at coordinate 152,247 of NZ_CP064189.1, forward strand.
ACGATCCCGAGAAGGAGGTAAAACTGCCTCACCAGGACCGCTTGTTGTTTCCATCGTTGCCGAGTAGATCTCACCCTCTGACCGGTACATGGCAGCAACAAGTTGGGCAGACTGCGGATTCCGACGTGAAGCCGGCCGCCATTCCGATCAAAGACCGGCCACCATTCCGATTTGAAGCCGGCCACCATTCCAATCAAAGACCGGCCAGTTTTCGGCACTGAACATTCCCCCTGGGTCAGCAACTTTGGCATCAAATGCCCCACGATAAACGTGGAGATTTTGATGCCGGCAAAGAGAAGGCTGACCATGAGACAGTTACGACAAATGCTGCGGCTTGCCGGAAGCGGGACCAGTTCCCGCGAGATTGCGGTCGTATTGGGAATTGCACGAAGTACGGTGCAGGATAACCTTCAGCGCGCAGCAGCAATTGGATTGAGCTGGCCCTTGCCGGGCGAACTCACTGACGATGCGCTCGAGAACAAACTCTTCGCTCGCAACGGCATCAAACAGGGCACGAGACGACGCACCGAACCGAACTGGGCCGATCTTGCCGTCGAGCTCAAAAAGCCAGGCGTCACCTTGCTCATTCTCTGGGAGGAGTATCGTGGGTCGCACCCCGAAGGATACGGCTACAGCCGCTTCTGCGAACTCTTTCGTAGCTTCGAACAGCGACTTTCGCCGACGATGCGCCAGGAGCATGCGGCCGGCGACAAGGTCTTCGTTGACTATTCCGGCAAGAAGATCCCGATCGTTGATCGCAAGACCGGTGAGATCCGCGAGGCGGAGATCTTCGTGGCAGTGCTCGGTGCCTCCAGTTTCACCTATGCCGAAGCGACCTGGACGCAAACACTCCCCGACTGGATTGGCTCGCATGTCCGGATGTTCCGTTTCTTCGGGGGCGTTCCCCGACTGATCGTCCCTGACAATCTGAAGTCGGGCGTCAGCCGCGCCAGCTTCTACGATCCCGAGATCAATCGCAGCTACGGCATGATGGCATCCCACTACGCCGTTGGTGTTCTTCCGGCACGGCCGCGACGGCCGAAGGACAAATCGAAAGTCGAGAACGGCGTCCGTTTCGCCCAGTCATGCATTCTGGGGCGTCTGCGCAATCAGACCTTCTTCTCGCTTGCTGAAGCCAATGCCGCCATTGGCCAGGCACTCGATCGCATCAACGACCACGTCATGCGCCGGCTGGGCGTCAGTCGCCGGCAGCTGTTTGAGAGTGTCGAGCGTCCCGCACTCGCCAGCCTTCCGGGCGAAGACTACGAATTCGCCGAATGGCGTTTGGTCCGCGTGTCGACGGATTACCACGTCGAGTTCAAGACCTTCTTTTATTCCGTGCCGCACAACCTCATTCGCCAGCAGGTCGATCTGAGGGCTACGGCACGCACCATCGAGATCTTCCACCGCGGCAAGCGCATTGCCGTGCATCAGCGCCGGTATGGCGGCCCTCACCATGGAACTGATCCGGATCATATGCCCAGTTCCCACCGGCGATATGCTGAGTGGACACCGGATCGCTTTCGGCGCTGGGCCGCATCCATCGGTCCCCAGACCGAAGGTTTGGTCATCGCTGTTCTCGCCAGCCGTCCGCATCCCGAACAGGGCTTCCGAACATGCCTGGGCATCCTGCGCCTGTTTCGCGATATCACACGCGATCGGGCCGAGGCCGTGTCAGCCCGCGCCGTCGAGATCGGTGGCCTGAACTGCAAGAGCATCGCCTCGCTCATCGCCAATCACAAGGCCGCACGCCATTCCACCGAACCAACTGCCATTATCGATCACGCCAATCTGCGTGGTCCTGATTACTTTCATTGAGGAGACAAACCTATGCTGATCAATCCTACTATCGACATGCTGCGTGAACTCGGCCTTTACGGCATGGCCACGGCCTTCCAGGAACTCGATGCGCAATCCGAAGCGCGCGGCCTCGAGCACGGAGAATGGCTTGCCATACTGCTCGAACGCGAGGCTACCATGCGCCGCCAGAAGCGTTTCGAGGCCCGCGCCAGGGCTGCAAAGCTGCGTCACGATGCACAGATCGAGAATGCCGATTTCCGCGCTGCACGCGGCCTCGACCGCAATCTGTTCATGGCGCTTGCCGGCTGCGACTGGATCAGAAAGCATCACAGTCTTCTTGTCACCGGGCCAGCCGGTGTTGGCAAAAGCTGGCTTGCCTGCGCACTCGGCCACAAGGCATGTCGGGAGGATTTCTCCGTCGCATACCACCGGGTTCCCCGGCTGTTCGCCACGCTCGCGCTTGCAAGAGGTGACGGGCGATACGGCAGGATCCTCAAATCTCTCGCCAAGACCGACCTTCTCATTCTCGACGATTGGGGCCCGGAAAAACTCAACGATGATCAGCGCCGCGATCTCCTTGAGATCATCGAAGATCGCTACGAGCGTCGCTCGACGATCATCACCAGTCAGGTGCCCTTGGATCGCTGGTACGAGATCATCGCAAACCCGACCCTGGCAGATGCCATCTTGGACCGCCTCGTTCACAACGCCTATCGCATCGATCTCACTGGCGAGAGCATGCGAAAACAGCGACCACCAATACCGTCCGATACACTCCAAGCTTGACCTGAAACGAAACCCAACCCAAACATCAACGAGACCCAGGATCAGTCCGGAAAATGGCCGGCTTCAAATCGGAATGCTGGCCGGAATGAAATCGGAATGACTGGCCGGCTTCAAATCGGAATCGATGGCCGGCTTCATCGGAATACGCAGGCAGACTGAATGAGCGTTACCAGGGTCTTTATTGACGCGAACATATTCATTGAGATGAAGGATCTTGGATCGCTCGACTGGACCGCACTCTTTCCCGGTCTCGAAGAGCTGCGCATTGTGGTCTCGATGCACGTCATAAAGGAGCTCGACAAGCTCAAAAATGACCGCACCGAACGTCGTCGCAAGCGCACGCGCGCGGCGCTTCATCTAATTGACGGCATTCCGAATGAGGGCAAATCGATCCTCCGAAAGCAGCCTTACGTTGTCACGCTGGAGATAGCTTTTCCGCGCTTACACGAATGGCAGGAGTACCACCTGCTGGACGAAAACGATCCTGACGATCGGCTCGTTGCGCATCTAATTGAAGACAGCCATGCGGTGCTCGTTTCCGATGACAGCGGCCCCCGCATCAAGGCATCAAAATACGGCGTTAAGTCACTTCAGCCGCCGGTGGCGTTCCGTCTGCCTCCCGAGGAGTCGCCTGACAAGAAGAAAGTCCGCGAACTTACACAAATCATCAAAAATCTGGAAGATAAGCGGCCACGCATGCTGTTGAAGCTCGGGTGTCCGAGTGATCCCGTCGTCCTAGTCAGACCGCTTCTACCGCCAATGCCTGAGGACCTGCAGGACGAACTTGTGCGCCGTATCCTTCAAGCAAACCCGCGGTTGAAGAAACCACGAAATGACATCGGGACAGCGTCCTTGTCGCGGCGGCCTCATCCAATCGACTGGGTGAAATATGAGATCAACTATGCGTCATTTGTCGAAAGAGTGAAACAGCATGCCGCCGGATTCCACGAAAAACTGAACGCGATCCCGATGGCGCTCGAGATTCCTTTTGAAGTTATCAACGGTGGTCGTGTCACCCTCGAAAACGCGGACGTATCCATTCGCTTAGAGGGCGATGCGCGCCTTTACGTTGATGAAGGAGAAAATCCTGAGGATGATAGGGATGACCTGGAAAATTCGGCGTTGGAGTTCCCAAGTGCGCCGAGCGTTGAAGCATCATACGGGTTTTCCGGGGTTCGCTTCGGTGCGATTTCGTCTTTGCAAATACCCAGGATAAGATTTCCTGGCGCGGTGTCGTTCGAATGGGACATCGTCCCCGACGACAAAAACTCTCGGCGAGCCAATCTGTCGAACAAAGAGTTTCGTGTGGGAAAGCGCCACTCCGACAAAATCGCCATCATACCCGAGGGGCCGCTTCCGCTCGAAGTTGTCATTTCGTTCGAATTGGAAGCCAAAGATTTAAATGAAGCTTGCCGGCTGGACTACACGGTCAGAGTTGAAGCGACCGAAAGAGAATGGACCTTAGGTGACTGGGAGCGGGTGGAAACTGCTCTTCCTGACGAAGTGCGCTCGCGTGGTTGACGGCCACGTCTACGTCGACGGATGGGTATTATTCCGTTGGACCTGATTTAGCCGTCTTGGACTTCGACGTTGTGGTTGGGTACCCAAACGAAAAGAAGAAGTGGGACACACGGATAGTGCCATGCGTCGGACCCAAGGAGGGATCTCGCTCGTGTTCGGTATCGAAATCGGCTGCAGTAAAAAGGCTCGAAGGTTTGATGAACGGTTCTCCGCTCTGAGCTAGCTTCAATCGCAGTATTGACGCCAGAGTTTTTTCTTCGAGCGCCTTTCTGATGGGCGGAACCACATCAGGTTCGGCGTCAAGAAGTACTCCGACCATCGCGGCAACAGCTTGCTTGCGACTATAGATTCCCGTGACGAAGCGCCCCAGCCCCCTATCTCTCAGATAATGGTCGCGGTGTTTCTTTTGACGTCCAAGGCGTTTGAACTCAAAAACCAGCTTCATGCTGCTATGTCGGTTGGCACTTAAACGTAAGAATGCGGCTGTTTACATCTCATTTGGCAGATAATTTGAGATTCGCGGCGAAGAAAATCTCAAATTAAGTGCAACTGCGAAGACGTCCGCGTCTGACGTGCGGAGGCCAGATGTCATTGAAAGTGCAGCCAAGTGCGCCATCAGCCTCGTCGGGAAATGGATATCTCATTGCAAAAACGCCGTCGATTTCGTCGACATTCACTTGCAAGCGAATCGTTCTCGAACATGGAATAGAACCACATATCGCCGAGCAGCGCTGCTCCATAGGCGTGCTGGTAGAGAGTGGCATCGGAAAGCATCTGGGTCCAGGTCCCCGGACCGAGAGTTTCGACCGGGGCATAGGCAGTCCAGGCATTGATAGATACGCCATCTCCAGCAGCGACTGTCCCGCCCAGGCTGGAAAACACTGTTTGATGGTAGTTACGGATGGCCTCATACCCGAGGTCCGGCGTCACTTCTTCGCCATTGATGATGGTCGTCGGCGCCGCAAGTCTGGCCACGATATCCGCGTGCATCAAGGCGTCGCCGACCGCTGCCCATTGGGCCGAGGAGACCGAAACGCCTTCTCTTTCGGCCACCGCCATGAAATAGGAATTGGCGACGCGACCACTGATCTGATCCTCCAGGACGACCCCTAAGGCAAGCGAACCGTAAGCGACGCCAAATTCTGCAAGTTTCGTGTAATAGGCTACCCGTGCGCCACTTTGGCCGCTGTCAGCGATGGAAGACAATTCTGCTTACCGTTCCTCAAATTGATGGATAAACTCTTTCGCTCGTGTTCGTAAGTTTCTGAAATCACGGACGAATTGGCGTCCGAAGCTGACTTGCCAGCGTTGTGCGCCTCGTTGAAATAGTAAGCGCATGCATGACGCATGAGGAAAAGTTGGCGGCTTGGGCTGCCCGCAAACTAAAAAATCTTCCGGAAAGTTTGACGTCTCCTGATCCGGTAGGAAAACTTCATCTCCGGACTCCGTCGTCGAAACAGTGAGGTTCGGTTCGATCCGGTGACTTGAGACGATAGTGTAGCGCAGCTTATAGGTGATCAGCGCCATTGAATCTGTCAATAGGGTTGTGAACAGGTTCGCCAGAACGCGATTCCGGAGCTTCTGCTTCGCGGCTCTGAGAAAGTCGCTGTCGGACTGTTTCTTGGTCATCAGGATGCTCCTGCCACGGACCGATACCTACGCCCATCCCACATGAGCCGCCTTTGTAAGCTTAAGAAACAGATCTAACCAAAACCGATATTCGGGTGGCTTCCAACCGTTGTCTGAGGCGAACGCACAATAGGCAACTGATGTCGTCGGATCTTTGCCAAATTTGTCGATCGCAGCTTCGATGGCCTCGTCCTCAGTTAGGGCCTCCCAGCCTTCAATCACGCTTTCATGATTTCTCACTTGACCTGTGTGCCCCCACTATTTCGGACAGCAAATTGGAGATCAAAAATTCGCTATCGACAAGTCCGTTCTCGCAATTTCATGAACTCAAACGCCAATATCCCTAGTTTGTTCTCATCGGAAACTCTCCGCGGTTTTGGAGAATCTACACCAAGTGCAACATGGGCGTGTGAAGGGTAGGGGATCGGCCGCATTCACGCAAGTGCGCCATGAACACCTTGGCGCGGTGCTTGTAGGCACTTTCTTGGCAGCGAATTCAGGAGATGGGCGAGGTCGACAAGTTGCTGCTGAACGACGTTAGACAGATGTATCGCCAGGCAGGAAGCGTCGAATTCGCTTGTTGGTGCTCGACAGCCTTTTGCCAGGGCGAGTTTGGGTCGCAGAACCAGCTGCTGGCGCCGATCCCTTCTCCAAAGCCGGAAGCTGGGGTCGGTTCCGGTTGGGGGCGAAATGACCTCTAAGGCGAAGTTGGAGCTTTTCAGGTCTTTGTTCACGGGCAACGTCACTCCAACGGCCGATGACCTGCCGTCCTTCCCAATCACGCGGGCCGGATCATCAGACAGACCTCGGCGTCGCTTGTACGGATTGTCACGATGCTCATCACAGTGCCCCAGCCTTGCATGGCGCGCGCACCCTTGGGCGCTAGATATTTCGCGGCAACAGCCGACATGGCAGCGGTCCGCAGCGCCGTGAGGATCGTCATCTCGGTCAATAGCATCGGGTAGCCGTTGCCAACATCAGCGAGCACACCAAAGGCCGTCACCGTCTGGCGGCCGGAGCGCGTGTTCTTGGGATGGCCGTTGACGTACTTGAAGCCGTACGTCTCGCCGTCGCTGGTCGGCATCAGTTCGATGACACCCTCCGCGCTATGAGAGGCCACACGCGGCGTTTTGTCGAAGGATTCCCAGCGGCGGAAATCTTCCTCGATGTAGGCGGCAAGCTGGATGAGGAAGCGTTCGACGCCGGTTGCGAGCACCAACTTCATCATATGGTCGACGCTCACGAATGGGACCGTGTTGAGTTTCTCGGACATAGCTCGGTTGCTCCTTGTCATGATAAGCGTTCGCCGACAGCGATTCCGCCGGCGAGACAAAGCTGAATTTGCAGGGCGGTGTGCGAGTGCGTAAGGCAGTTGCTACTTCGATTGCAATGAAACGACCATTTGTTCCAGATCCGACCAGAGGTGATCTGCGTTTTCCAAACCAATGCTAATTCGCAGATAGGTTGCCGTGTCACTGCATGGCATGACATGACGATCAGCCAGAACGATCGGCACGATGATACTCCTCGTTCCGCCCCATGAAGCGCCGATTGCGAACGTCTGCAACCTATCCAAGGCACGGTCAATGGCCTCCGCGGGCACTCTTCCAGCCTAAGACTGAACACTCCAGAACTGCCCTTGAAGTCGCGCCGCCACAAGTCGTGGCCAGAGGCTTCTGCTATAACGGGGTGGAGCACCGTGAAGCTGCCACTACCGGTCAAGCGATGAGCAAACTCTTCCGAAATCGCGCCCACATGCCGCAATCGAAGGCCCAAGGTTTGCAAGCCTCGCAATGCGAGCGAACATTCATCAGGCGAGACGCCCACCCCGAGACAGCCGAGTGCGTTGCGCACTCTTCCGTAGAGTTCCATGTCACGCAGTATGATCGCTCCGAGCAAGATATCCGAATGTCCACCGACGTATTTCGTCAGCGCCTCGGCAACAATGTCGACACCCAGTTCCAGCGGTTTGCACAACAGGCCGGTCGCCCAGGTATTGTCGCATCCGAGGAACGCGCCCGCTGTCTTGCACAAGCGGGAAATGGCAGGGATGTCACAAACTTCCATGCTTGTCGAACCAGGAGCCTCGACCCAGACCAACCTGGTACGCCCTTCACGAAGCCGCCCTTGTAGATCAGCCAATTGTGTTGGGTCGAAATACTCCGTCTCGATACGTGTTTTCCCGGACAATTACTAGATCAATGTTGGCTGCTTCCCCGGCACAATTGACGAGTGCCTTTGACGGCCGGATATTGGCGGACAATCCCAGATGGGTACGAAGCCAAGCCGAAGCGTTAACGCCGCCCTCGTTTTCTGGGGGGTATTCGAGAGTTGAAAGCGGGCCGAGAATGATGCCATCGGCTTGCAGGGCCGCCTCGATCGTTGAAGGGGGAAAAGTGGAGCCGCTTTTCTCGAGCGCTGCGAGACCGCAGAGGTGAGTTTCAACGATCAGCCCGAGATCGTAGCTACGGGTCAGGAACTCAATCACGGATCTTGCAGTCTCGCAGATGTCAGGACCGATACCGTCGCCGGGCAAAAGAAGGAGCTTGAGTTTCTCGCGTCGCGTCATGCCAATTCCAATCTGTTCCGGGTGTCCGCAATGAGGGAAACGATGCGCCCCGCAACGGCCTCTTGTGCCTCGTACGTTTGCGCACCGACATGAGGTGTGGAGATGACGTTGGGCAGGTCCAGAAGCCGGGAATTGGTCACGCCATCTTCCTCAAAGTGAACGTCGAGACCGGCGGCGGTGAGCCGCTTCTGAACAAGGGCCTCCTCTAGTGCCAGGCGATCAACCAAAGCGGCTCTGGCCGTGTTTACAAGAATCGCGTTTGAAGGAAGGAGCGAAAGCCGCCGCTCATCAATCAGCCCACGTGTGGCGGGCGTGAGGGGCACATGCAAGGTGAGGACTTGTGCCTTTTTGAGCAACGTGTCGAGGTCAAAATTTGGGGTGGCCCCAAGCGCGGTAAGGATGGTGCGTTTGTCGGTCTGATGGATCGAGCGATCGAAAACCAGGATGTGGGCGCCGAAACCTGCAAGTAATTTCGCCACTTTGGCACCTATTGCTCCGAAGCCGACTATGCCAACAGTGCGCCCGTCTAAAGTACCTCCAATCGCCCCCGTCTTCGCAGCGAAGTTCCTGGCTCGCACACTCTGATCGAGACGGGAGATTTCTCGTAAACAAGCCAGCATGAGGGCAAGGGTCAACTCCGCGACGCTTGTCTCAGACCCACCGGTGCGCGAGACGGTAATTCCGCGGCGTTCGCATGCTTCGAGATCAATCGTATCTAGGCCGGATCCGGCTTTCACAATCCTCAGCAATCCTTTAGGCAGTCGAGGATTGCTTCATCGACCCGTAGACTGCCTCGTGTGACGAGAACTGCGACCTCGCCACCGCGGCCTGCGGCGAGAACGGTCTCAATTGCTAGAAACTCGGCGGTCCGACTTATATTCGCATGCAAGGCGGCGGAGAATTGGCCGCTGTAAGCAATCAACATGGTTCGCCTCCACCAGAGATCTCGATATGCCCGGAGCGTACCTGAAGTGCGCAGTCGGTAGCGTATCGTGAGTCTTTCGCTGACCATTCGCGACCGGCGATCGCTCTAATAGCGTCAATTGTTTCAGGCACGACAATCGCCTCCATGTGAACGGCTGCGGTTAAGGCGATCTCGTGCCCTTGGGTGACGACACTTTCGGCCCAGACGACAACGGCGTACGCATCGTTGCGGGAGCCGCTGCCAGCCAAATTCCGGACATCGGCAGTCGAGCCGAGAGCTCCCGTCAGCAGAACCACGCGCGGGCTCGTAGCGAGCGCGTCACGGACCGCAGCAGCACTGACGGGGTGTGTACAAGTGACGAAAAGTTGGATGAGATGACCATGGTTGGTCGGGGCATGTGAGGCGAAGCTGATAATCGACAAGTCGGGAAAGAACCGCTTGAGGTCAGTTGCATGATGTGATGGGCCGAGAGACAATGTCAAAGCATTCGGCGATCCCTTGTACGCTTTGTCCGTGTCGGATGCACTACGCGCGAGACAAATTCGCAGGTCCGTGGGCTTGCAAACACGTTGCAAGGCATCGATAATCCGCACCAGACCCGTTGTGTTGCAGCTTCCAATTCTTACGGACTTGCGTTCGACTGCAGATTCGAAGGCTATGGAGGCATTGAAAATTGCTTCACCATCTGCTGTTGCAAACTTCGCTCAAAGTGTCGGCGACAGGTTCACGATGCGAACGGCGCCATTTCCGATCGGCGCAGCCAATGGCACCTTGCCGACCGGCGGCAACGTCGTGACCATTACGGCCCAAGACCCGGCGCATCAGAAAGCCGCGTGGGACTATGTGAAGTTTGTCACCAGTGCTCAATCACAAGCCGACGTGGCAAAAGCAACGGGGTATATGCCCACCAACAAGCAGTCCGGCGAAGCTCTCAAGGCGTTCTACGCCAGCAATCCAATCTATGCGACGGCTTTCGCCCAAGTACCGCTCAGCGCGCCATGGTACGGTTACCCAGGTGGCAAAGGTGCCGAAATCTGGCGTGCGCAACGTAAAATCATCGATCAGGTCCAGCGCGGAGCTTTGTCCCCGGATGAAGGCCTGAAGGAAATGATCTCAACGACGAACAGCCTCCTCAACTGACCGTTTCAACTTTTCTCTTGCCCGGCTCCATCAGGAGTCGGGCCCTTGTAAATGTCGAGCAAATGCAGAAAATCATTCACATAACCGACCCCCATTTAGTTGCGCCTGAAACGATGCTTTACGGCATCGATCCGGCGCAGCGGTTGCGGGACACCCTGGACCACGTCTCACGCGTACACGCGGATGCGAAGCTCATCCTGATAACCGGCGATCTTGCCGATACGGGCGATCCGGCGGCTTACGCCCTCTTGCGCGAGATTTTGTCGCAAGTTCAGCTGCCCGTCTATTTGACGATCGGCAATCATGATGATCGCACGGCGTTTCGAGCCGTTTTCGGCGGGGAGGGCTTCGTTCAGGCGGCACTCGATCTCGACGATTGGCGGGTGGTTCTGCTCGACACCAAGGACGCGATAAGTCATTTCGGATGCCTGGACGGTGGCCGCTTTGAATGGCTCGAAGAGCAGCTTGTCCATGCCGACGGTCGCCCCGTGCTGGTCGCGATGCATCATACCCCTGGGGACCTGCATGTGCCCTGCTTTGCAATGGGCGGTATGAAGGAGATCGATCGGTTCTTTTCCATTGCCAGGCGGAATGGAGCGGTTCGCCACATGCTGTGCGGTCATCGGCATGTCGCTGCGGCAGGCAGCTTGTCGGGCATACCGTTTACCGCCAGCCGCGGCACGGCGCAGCATATCGTTCTTGACTGGGAACAGTATGGGAAGCCGATATTCGTTGCTGCCGCGCCCTCATATGATGTCGTCATGTTGGATGGGATTGACGTCGTCGTCCATCGCCACGAGGGGCTCGAAACATTGCCCGTCATTCGCCCCGGTGACCCGAAATGACCGCGACACCCTCGACCACAGCCTTGGCTCGTCCCCGCCCGCAGCTCATCATCTTTGATTTTGACGGCACCCTTGCGGAAACGGAAATCATTGACTCTGAGATTATTTCGGCAAAGCTCGCCGCACGCGGGATTAACGCACATCCGCATGAAATCACGACCGAGCTGTCGGGCATTGAGCGGGACCATCTACAATCTCGTCTCGAGCGCTATTTCAGCGTCGATTTGCCAACAAATTTCATGAAGGCGGTCGAGATGGAAATTCAGCAGGCCACTTCGACGCAGCTGGCGGCAACACCCGGTGCGATAGAACTGCTTGAGTGGCTAAGCATTCCTTTTTGCGTCGCCTCAAACACATCGCGCTTCAATCTCATCCGGCGCATGAGGGCTGCCAATCTCCTGGGGCTCGTTGGCCCGCGGATCTTTTCCGCCGATGACATCGGCGTCCGCAAGCCGGACCCCTCCGTGCTGCTTTTTGCAGCGGAAGTCATGGGCGTATGCCCGAGCGACTGTCTCGTCATCGAAGACAGCGTCAACGGCCTCAATGCTGCGCGCAACGCAAACATGCGCTACTGCGCATTCGGGGGCGGCCGCCACCATTCCATCGCGTTGAGGGATATCCTGCGGACGTTTGAGCCCGAGGCACTGTTCCTGAACCTGGAGGAGCTCAAAGCTTTTCTCTACCCCGAGGAGGGAAGTTGGTTGGGTGTTGACGGCGTAGCGCTCGGGCGGTCGCAACGTTGAGCCATGGAATTGTTGATATGCAGAAATGATAATGTGGTGAGACGAGATCTGGAATGCCCGGCGACCCTACGGACAAGACAATGAAGAATGCGGATACATCACCAACTTTGGTGCGGGATGGCGTATACGCTCTGGTCACCAGCGGACCCAGCTCGCAATCACGAATCGCGCATTACATCGCTCAGAATCCGGAAGTCGTCGGGGATCTATCGATCTCCGAGCTCGCCCGTCACACCAACAGCGGGGATGCGTCGATCGTGCGCTTTTGTCGTACACTCGGCTTTTCCGGGTTTCGCGAGTTCAGGATGGCGTTCACCGGAGAGATTGAGCGCGACAAAGCCCGGCGAGCAACCCAGTATCTCGGCAGTGATGATGAACATGTAAGGCCAGAAATTGGCAATCTGAGCGCTGCTCTCCAGCATTCGGTAGCGGCCTCGGCTCGCCTTCTCGACTATGAGCAGATCGAAAGCGTCGCGAAGAGACTGCGAGGTGCAACGCGCGTCGAAGCCTTTGGCATGGGTGTCTCTGCAGTCTGCGCCGAGTTATTGACGCATCGCCTGGTCTGGCTCGGCATTCCCATTCATTCGACAGGGATCGTGAACATCGGCCGCGGTCTGGCGCACGGACTTGATGCTTCGACTTTTGCCATCGGCATTTCCTACGAGGGAATGAGCGAAGAGACGGTAGAATTTCTGAGGACAGCTCGCGACCGAGGTGCGCATACGCTCGCAATCACGACACGTGCAAAATCCGCGATCACTGAAGTCGCCGATGAGGTTCTATTGTTGAGCTCCTCGGGCCCTTGGCCGGAAGCCGGATCGGCAAGGCTCATGCCTTCAATGGCGCTCTTGAGCGAATGCATCGCCGGGTGCCTGAAGGGAAGTTGAGGCCCTGCGGCCCGACTTCAAAGCCGCCGTTGCCCAACTTGCAGACAGTTTAAGGGCGGTGTCATCTGGATCGATCGACGATGGCGCCCATTGACGGCACACCGGCTCCCAACCTGCTCGCTACACGCCCCTTTCGTTAAACATCACTGCTGTCGCCGTCCGGTTTTGAAAAGAGACTTGCGCGATGACTTGAGGCACTGAAGCGCGGATTTAAGTGCGCGAGTACGGGCAGATATGCGGCCCCCCTTGGCATGGCATCCGCCCCAAACTCCGACCTGATCAATCGTGGCCGAGCACAATCCGCTCGACGAAGAGAAGGGTAGAGTGGCTGAACCATTTGGAAAAGTGCATCGATCAGCCAGATGGGTGCATCTCCTCCGAACATCATCGTTTCTGGTTCAAAGAGATTTTCCAAAGTACTCAGGCCATTGCGCAAAGCCTCCGCCGCTTGCTGAATCCATTTGGCAATAATTGGATTTTCAGCAGAATATCGCGCCTCCAGTTCAGCGAAAGATTGGACGGGGTCGCCGTGGCTGTTAAGAAATCGCTTCAATGAGGTCATCGATGCATAGGTCTCAAGGCACCCCTGCTTTCCGCAAACACATTTATTTCCGTTTGGGACCACTATCGTGTGGCCAAATTCGCCGGCGTTTCCATAAGCGCCGCCGAACGCCATCCGATCGATCATCGAGGCACTTCCCAGCCCCTTTCCAAGCGAAATATAGACAAAGTCCGTATACTTCGATGCGGTTTCCCCGAAATATGCTTCGGCGGTGATTGCGCACTGGCCCTCGTTAGCGAGAACGACAGGGTATTCCAGATTACGTTCCAGGTGGTCTCTTAAGAGGGCACCGTCCCAACCTGCCAAGTGCGGGGGATGGATAACGCTTCCCCCAAAAGGTCCGGGCGTAGCAAGCCCGATGCCAAGAAAGTGGCTCTTCTTGAATCGGGTGCTCTCGATCATGGAAATCGTTTGTTGCTTTATCAGCTCGCCAACGTCTTCGATATCCATTCGAGCAACGGCTAAATCACCACCTCTGATTACCTCACCGAGAAGATTTTGCTCCACATAGGCAAGCCGGCCCTCATCAACATGAAAACCGAAGCTGAAGGCGCCTTTTGGATTCAGCGCAATTGGCACAGGGGGCTTTCCCACCTGCCGCACGCGCGTCTTTTCCTGCCGCAGAAAGCCCATGTCGATCAACTCCTCCACGATGTCAGACGTTGCTTGACGCGACAGACCGGTCGCATCCGAAATTCGGATGCGGGGGAGGGGACCGTTTTGACGCACTTCCTCGAAGACGACCCAGAGGTTTATCGACTTTGATTTCAATGCATTAGTCGCACTTAAAGCCATCATTTCACCTTAATATGTCAAGTTGACAGAATAATTATTGACCGATTATGCTCCTTGTGACAAGCTTCCCTTGTCAAAACCAGAGGGCAAAAACATGAAAACACCAAATTCCGTCTCGCGCCGCACATTCCTCTCATCGGCGGTCGCCTGCGGATCGCTACTGGCGATGCAGAGCGCCGGTCTCGATGCAGCAAAAGCGCAATCGGCCAGCCTCAGCATCTTCGGCCCACTTCCGCCCGACCCGGCGCCACCGGGGGCTGCGCAATTCGCACTTGACGCATTCAACGCGTGGAAGGCCGCGAACGGTTCGGAGGTCAACTACGAGCTTTTGGCGTGGCCGCAGCTTCATGACCGTATGGCGACCGCCTTTGCGTCAGGCTCGTCCCCCTGGGACGTCATCTACATGTGCGGCTGGGTGCCGGAGTTCGCAGATTTCCTTGAGCCCTTCGCTGATCGGCTCCCAAACGCCCTCGTCCAGGACATGCCCCCTTCCAGTTTCGAGACCGTGACATGGAACGGCAAGCGGTATGGTGCGGTGTTCACATTGTCCCTGCTGACCCTGTTCTTCAACAAGGAGCATCTCGATCAGGCCGGTATCAAAGAGCCGCCAAAAGATTGGGACGAATTCAAGCGCTACACCAAAGAGCTGTCGCGCGATAATAGGTTTGGCTTTGTGGCTAACTACGGCGACCCGGCCAGCCTCGGCGGCACTTACTGGATGGCATTCCTGCAGCAAGCTGGCGGAAGAATGTTTGACGACGCCGGACAGCCGAGTTTCAACAACGAACATGGCGTTGCCGCACTGCAGATGATGATCGACCTGACGGCTGCCGGTACAGATCCCGGTTCCATTTCCTATGTCGGTATCAATGACGCCAGCAACGTTTTTATGTCTGGCCGTGCATCGATGATGATGAACTGGCCCTTCATGTGGAACCCCGCGCAGGATCCAAAGCAATCGAAAGTGGCAGGCAAACTGGGATGTGCCTTGTTACCGGCCGGTCCGGCCGGCACTGCCTCGGTGGATGGCACCGACGCTTGGGTGATTTCAAAGACCAGCCCGAACATCGGCAAAGCTGAGAAACTGGTTGAATTTTATCTGGATAAGGATGTTCAGAAACGGCAGGCGCTTGACACCGGCTGGCTCCCGATCCGGCTGTCCGTTCTTCAAGATCCGGAGGTCCAGGCTAAGCTGCCTCACGCTGCAACTGTTCTGGAGCAGGCGAAACATCCCTACAACAACTTTATCACACCAGAGCATAATCAGGTTACGCAGGCGCTCGGTACGGAAATACAAAAGGCGCTGCAGGGGCAAGCGACGGCCGCTGAGGCGTTGAAGTCTGCCCACGATCTGGTTGCCGCTATTGTGAAGCAACGCGGCTGAGGCGATGTGATGTCCGCCTCTCACACTTTTGAGCGACACCGGCGGCTGGTCGGTGTTGTCTTTGTCGCGCCCGCTTTATTCGTACTCACTGCGGTTCTCGCATTCCCGATCCTTGAATCATTCAGACTTGCCTTTCAGCGGGTCCGTCTGGCGGGAGGGCTTCTTGAGCGATCCTGGGTTGGCTTCGACAATTACGCGTTGTTATTCAGCGATAGTACGTTCATAAAAGCGCTCGGTAACACAGCATACTTCACCGTTGTCGAAGTGGTGTGCGTTGCAATCATTTCCCTTGGTATCGCGCTTCTCCTGCAACATCCCCTGGCGCGTCACGGCATATTTCGCATTCTGTTGAT
The DNA here is from genome assembly GCF_015353075.1 of Rhizobium sp. 007. Classification (NCBI taxonomy): domain Bacteria; kingdom Pseudomonadati; phylum Pseudomonadota; class Alphaproteobacteria; order Hyphomicrobiales; family Rhizobiaceae; genus Rhizobium; species Rhizobium sp. 007. Next base: position 168,186 of record NZ_CP064189.1, read on the forward strand.
CGTTCCCTGGGCGATTGCGCCTGTCGCCAACGCCGTGTTGTGGAAGTGGATTCTCAACTCCAACTACGGCATTCTCAATAGTCTACTGACCGGCCTGGGCCTTATTCAGCACAACCAGGTTTGGCTCGGAACGCCGCGGTCAGCGCTGAATTTCCTTCTCCTTGTCGATATCTGGAAGTCAGTCCCATTCATTGCGCTGCTGCTCTTGGCCGGTCTCCAAAGAGTGCCGCAAACGCTCTATCGGGCTGCGTACATGGATGGCGCAAGCCGCATGCAAACGTTTCTCGCGGTCACCTTGCCCTCGATGAAATCCGCAATCGCAATCGCGGTCATCCTGCAGACCATCTGGGCGCTGCGCGTGTTCGATATCGTCTTTGTTCTGACCCGCGGTGGCCCGGCAGATGGAACGGTATCCATGAACTTTCTTGCCTATCGGACGACCTTCAACTTCCTCCAATTCGGAAGCGGAGCTGCGATTGCCAATCTGATTTTTGTCACGACGTTCGCGCTTGCCGTCGTCTACATCGCAGTCATTTCGCCTAAGAGCATGGAGGCTGGCCGATGAGCTTCCAACATCATCGAAACGGTGGATGGCTTTTTCAAAGCTTCATCGGCCTGTGCCTTGCGTTGTTCGTCGTCTGGTCGACGGCGCCCATTGTTTGGCTCTTCCTTTCCAGTGTCATCAAGCAAGACGCGCTCATTGCGCAGCCGTTGAATTTGTCACTTTCGGATCTAACCAAAGAGAATTATGTGACGGTCTCAAAATCCGCGGCATCGCTGGCATCCGGCATCCTGAATTCATTCGTAGTTTCCGCGTTTTCGACGTCGATAGCCCTGACGCTCGGTGCACCGGCAGCGTATGCTCTGGCACGCCTTTCCCTGCCACGCGCCAATGCAATCGCCTTTTTGGTGCTGGCGACACAAATGTTGCCCGGGATCGCCATTGCCATTCCGTTGTTCTTGCTGATCAGCAAATTGGGCCTGATCGACAACGTTCTGGCTTTGGGTGTTGTATATCTCTCTTTCAACCTTCCGATCGTTATCTGGATTCTTCGCGGGTTTTTCCAGGCGATACCCCCAAGCATAGAGCGAGCTGCCGCAATCGACGGAGCGAATGCGGTTCAGACTTTCTGGTACATCGTCCTGCCGATTTCGGTTCCTCCACTTACTGCCGCCGCCGTATTCGCATTCGTCGAGGCCTGGAATGAATTCTTCTTCGCTCTCATTCTGACGCGCCAGAACGCGCAGACAGTGCCGCTCGTGATCGCCAATTTCGCCGGGCAATACCAGACCGTCTTCGGCCAGATGATGGCTGCGGCAGCTCTCAGCATCTTGCCAGTCATGCTGCTGGCGATCGTGTTCCGTAACAGGATCATCCGTGGCTTCGCAGACGGCATGACAAAAGGGTAGGTGTTCCATGTCTCACATCATTCTCAAAGACGTCTGCAAGTCGTTCGGCGCGGTCCAGGTCTGCAAGAGCATAAACCTGTCGATCGATAAAGGTGAGTTTATTACCCTCCTTGGGTCTTCAGGCTGCGGAAAGACGACAACTCTTAACATGGTTGCCGGCCTGGAGGATTGCTCTTCGGGCGATATACTTCTGGACGGGAAGAGGATCAACGAGCTCTCGCCTGTCCAGCGCGACGCTGCCATGGTGTTCCAGAACTATGCGCTTTATCCGCACATGACCGTCTCCCAAAATATCGGCTTTACGCTCAAGATGCGCGGGTTAGACCGTCCTGAAATTGCAAAGCGCGTCGCGGTCGTCGCCGAAGCTTTGGAATTGGGACACGTCTTGCAGCGGTTGCCCGGGCAACTGTCCGGCGGGCAGCAGCAGCGCGTGGCAATCGGCCGCGCGATCGTGCGCGAACCGCGGCTCTTTCTCTTCGACGAGCCTTTTTCGAATCTGGATGCATCGCTGCGCGTCAAAACGCGGGCAGAGATAAAACAACTACATGAGCGACTGGGGGTTACCTCGATCTTCGTGACCCACGATCAGGAAGAGGCACTTTCAATCTCCGACCGGATCGCCGTCATGTACCAAGGACGGGTCGAGCAGTTCGGGTCGCCAGACGAAATTTATCTTCAACCTCGAACGCGGTATGTCGCCACGTTCATTGGCAATCCGCAAATCGAACTGTTGCCGGCCAAGCTGCGCGTGTCGGACCATACCTCGATTCTGGAAATCAATGGCGTCGAACTGCGACTAAAACGACCTGACCTTCCGAAAGGCACGCGAAGTGTGGAGGTCGGCCTGCGGCCGGAGCACGTCAAACTGGGTGACTTCGAACGGAAAGCGGAAGTTCTCTTCGTTCAACCTGTGGGTCCCTCTACGCATGTGGCGCTACGGTGGGCCGGGGGGCGGCTTACCGCTTCCGTTCCCGGGTTCATCCGCTTGAACCCCGGCAGCCAGATCGGCTTCGACATAGATCCTTCTCACCTTTTTCTGTTCGACCAGAAGACTGGTCTGCGTGTGTAACACTGTCCAAACGAGGCATACCAATGACGACTATATCGAACTCAATCGCGCAGCGAGACGTTCAGTTCCAGCTGCATTCCCAGACGAACCCCATGCGTTTTGAGGAACAAGGGCCGCTGATTGTGACGAGAGGCGAGGGTGTCCGCGTGTATGACAACACGGGCAAAGCCTATATCGAAGGAATGGCGGGGCTCTGGTGCGCGACGCTCGGTTTCTCAAATGAGCGTCTGATCGCGGCCGCAAAGGCCCAGTACGACGAACTGCCTTACTATCATACATTCTTTCAGCGTACCGGGGAGGGCGCCACCAACCTCTCGGAGAAACTTGTAGACCTGTGCGGAATGAAAGGGGGGAAAAGCTACTTCACCACGTCAGGCTCCGAGGCAAACGAGACGATGGTGAAACTCGCCTGGATCTATCACACGGTGCATGGCAAGCCGCGCAAGCGGAAGGTAATCGCCCGCGACCGCGCATTTCATGGTTCGACCATTGCGGCCGCCTCCATGTGCGGACTGAATTTCATGCATCGGGAATTTGGCCTCCCATTCCCCGGGTTCGTGCATACCTGCGCACCGTACAGCTATCGTGGAATGCAGGAAGGGGAGGATGAAGCTGCGTATGTGGAACGGCTTGCGCATGAGCTTGAAGACCTGATCGTCCGCGAAGGCCCCGAGACCATTGCGGCCTTCATAGCCGAACCTGTCTACGCCGGCGGTGGTATTATCGTCCCGCCAGCAGGTTATTTTCAGCGCATTCAGCAGGTTTTGAACAAGTACGACATTTTGTGCCTGGATGACGAGATCGTTTGCGGTTTTGGGCGCACAGGCAAGTGGTTCGGCAAGGATCTTGTTGGCATGCAGCCCGACATGATGGCATTGGCAAAAGGTCTTTCGTCCTCGTATTTCCCGATCGCTGCAGTCGTTCTCGCTCCCAAAATCTATGACGCCGTATCCGAATTCAACAAACAAGGCGGGGCGTTCGGTCATGGCTTCACCAATTCGGGCCATCCCGTGGGGGTTGCCGTCGCCCTGGAAGCCATCAAGATTTATGAAGAACTGAATATTCCGGACCAGGTCCAGAAGATTGGCCGCCGGCTGCGCAACCGCTTCGAAGAGACAGCGGCAAGATCTCCCGTCATCGGGGAAGTTCGGGGTGCGGGTCTTATGTTGGGAATCGAAATCGTTAAGGACAAGCACACCAAGGAACCGTTTGACGCTGATCAGCAGGTCGGAGCGACATTTGACCGGATTGCTTACCGCAACGGGCTTATCGCACGGTGCATGGGTGACGTCCTGGGCTTCGCACCGCCGCTTATTCTGTCTGAGGATGAGGCGGATGAGCTGGCGGACCTGTTCGACAAGAGTATAGCTGAGCTCGAACAGACGCTACACCCCTAGACCAGGTCGCGCTGGCCCTGCCGTTTGTCGAGGATACTTGCTCGGAGCGTGCTTCTTGTTGGGTCCCTCAGAAGACGACTGCAGTTATGAAAAAGGCGGTTGTTGGAACCTGGCCCGAACGCCGCCTTGGACCTTGGTTAGAACCATGCGGAGGTATCCGGGCTGGATACTTGAACTCCTTATCATATCGCCACCGATGACGCGCCTTGACGACCCTCGGTTGGCCTTTGGGAGATCAGAGTTGAACAACTTTAATATCGTGTGGATTTGCAGTGATCAACAGCGCTGGGACACGTTGCAGTGCCTGGGGTTCAAAGGCACGCAAACGCCCAATATCAACAGGTTGGCGGCCAGAGGTACAGTCTTCGCTCGCGCCTATTGTCAAAGCCCGATCTGCACGCCGAGCCGGACGAGCTTCCTGACGGGAATGTATCCGATCGCCCATCAAGTGCATCAGAACGGTGCAGGTGTGTTTCCTTCCCACCTCACTTTGCTCCCGAAACTGATGGCGAGTGCGGGATACTATACAGGGCATATCGGCAAGCTGCATCTGTCCGCCACGCGTCAAATGATCGAAAAGCGTCCCGACGACGGATATGCTGAATTCTACTGGAGCCCTGAGCCATTTCCGGAGTGGTCGGGGAATCACGACTATCATGCGTGGTTGTGGTCAAAAGGCATCGATCCCGAGGCCTACTACAAACCGTACCTTGACCAACACTATGGCCCGGGACCGGCAGCAGAGTATCGGCAGGTTCGCTGGGCGGGCGATCGGGCCGAGCGTTTTATCCAGATGCATTCTGATCGCAATTGGTACCTGGCCATCAACATAGACGCGCCTCATCCGCCTCTCAATCCTCCGGAAGACTATTTAAGGCGTTTCGATCCTGCCGACATGCCAGACCCCGCCTTCAAGCCGATCGACCTCGAACACCAGAAGAAATTCGAGAATGTGGATCAGCAAGCGAAGTGTGCGATCGACCCCTGGCGCGCGGCCACGGACGTGGGTGAGTCCGACAATGATGAATTGGCAGGACCCACGCACGAGGCTCCGCCGACCGCGTTCAATATATGGGAGATGAGAGCGGCCTACCATGCGGAAGTGGCGCAGGTCGATGATCTGGTCGGCCGGATACTCGATATTCTGACGGAAACGGGGCAGCTCGATCGCACCATCATCGTCTTCATGAGCGACCATGGCGATATGATGGGCGACCACGGTCTGCTCTACAAAGGCTGCCGGTTTTATGAGGGCATCGTGCATGTTCCACTTGTGATTTCCGTGCCCGACAGCCCGGTACATGGGTCGGTTTCGAAGGCGCTTGTTGAGCTGGTTGACATTGCGCCGACGTTGCTGTCGCTGTCAGGGCTTGAGGTCCCCGAGGCTATGCAGGGGCTGTCGCTCGATCAAATTCTGCTGGGCAAATCCCCGCTTAACCATCACAAGCCATACGTCGTCAGCGAGTATTACAATTCGCTGCGTTTCCGCGGAAGCCGGGGCTCCCGGGCATCGATGTACTTCGATGGCCGCCACAAACTGAACATGTATCATGATGTTGGGATAGGAGAGCTTTTCGATCATCAGGAGGATCCCAACGAGCATTATGACCTTTGGGATAGCCCCGATCATAGGGAGTTGAAAGCCGGTCTTGTGCAGAGCAGCTTTTCCGCGATGATGCTTCGCAGTGGATCCGGTCCGGAAAGGATCGAGGATTACTAGACAAGCCTTCGCTACAGCGTAATGGCCAGGACTATGTCGGTCCGTCAATGACGGTCCTTGCATATCGGGGGATCCTGCCGCAAAAAATGTTCGCGAAAATCTCGCGGCTATCGTTTGCGACAGGATTGATACTGCGCTACGCGGCTCGCCGGTTCGTTGCGACGAACTTCTCATGCAAGGCCCATATGTGCCCGAAAGGATCGAAGAACGCTGCAATGCGACGGCCGTCCTCGGCAAGTTCAACCGTATTGCGAATGGCGGCTCCGGCAGTAAGAGCCCTCTCTAACACGGTCCCCGCATCGCGCACATCGAGGCGGAAAATCGTGCTCCCTGAACCTTTCTCCTTCAGAGAAAATGGACCGCCGCGGAATGGCTCGGCTTCACGGTGAGGATTCGAACCTGGCAACAGAGATCCGGTGCAACTCGATCAGCTTCTCTCGCGCCAGCGTCGGACCGAAATCGACATAATGCTCGCGGATCAGATCCAGCGCTGCATTGCGAAACTCCTCGCTGTGGCGCCGGTTGCTCGGCTGCGATCGCTTCTTCGAAACGAGGCCGGCTGGACCATCCCGGTCATAGGCCTGCAGCACCCGATGGACCTGACTTCGACTGAGCCCGAGTAGTTCGGCAGCCTGGACAACGCTCAGGCGTAGGTCACGGATCTTCTGGATGACTTCGAGGCGATGCAATTCTTTCTGCGACATGGTGATCAAACAGGACATGACGACTCCGACCGCTCATGGTCTCGACCAGGCTGAAGGTCGTCATCCTTGCTCCCAACGTTGGCTTTGACCAGTGCGTCGAGAGGCGAGACTGTCGCATCTCTAACTGGCCCAACTGTCGCATTACTAAATAGCCCTTACAAATAATGTGGCGGGGAAGTTGGAATGTCCGCTTCTGCGCAAAGTTAAAATGTCACTTTGGGCGGCGTCTTCAGCCATTTAGAAATGCGACACTCGACATCTCCACTTGCGCTGAGGCAAGCCCCCGACCGGACCGGCTGGGCCGGGTTGCAAGGGAAGGGAGGGGGCGGGTGAGAGGCACCCCTTCGGGCTTTAGCTTTCTCAGTAGCAATTGTTCGGTCGCCGGTTGTACTATTGTCGGCAGTATGTTGCAGGGCAGGGATCAGAGTGGCACGATGCTTCCGGAAATCAAGCTGGTGGGTGACGTCGATGTCGCCGCTCTCTCGCCACTTCTTCGCGGGATGATCCTTTCGGTTTCCTACGCCGGCAGTCAGGGCGGCATCGGGTTGACCGCGACTGGCGCCATGAACCGCAAGTTTGTGCATTGGGCCGCCACGCACTTCCAGTGGCCCGGCTTCACAGCCGAAGACCTCTACAGCATGAACAAGGTGCTCAACGAAAGCGACATGCCGCCGCTTTGGCCCGTGCGCGACATGCTTCATCACCTCAAACTTCTTCGCTGGAATAAGGACAACCTGCTGCCAACCAAACGTGGTCGGGACTTCTTGGCGAGACCGAGAGCCTTCTTCGATCTGATCGCCACGGATTATCTTATATCCATCATGGGCAGACGCAGGAAGATGTGCGCAACCGGATACGTTGGTGGCACGTCTTTCTCAATCTTATCAATATGAAAGCAGATATGCCTTGTTCTCTCGAAGAGCTGGCGAACGAGCTATATCCGAGCGAAGCGTATCCAGCGCCAGCAGAGATGACGGTCGAAACCGTAATGGAACGATCGTCGCTCCGCTACGACGTCATCCAGCCGCTGTGCTGGCTGGGATTGCTACACGAAGAGCGCGAAGGACTGACTATCTGGCAGGACGGTACCTACCGCAAGACACCCTTGTGGGAGGCCTGTCTGAAACTGGCGTCGGATAAGCAGGCCTCAATCAGCATGCATTGACGACGACTTTTATTCGGCAGCCGGTTGCCTCAACAACGCGTTCTCTCGCCGCGCAACGACCTTTGGATCGCCCATGAAATCTTTCCTCCGGCCCGGGCCGCGAGCGCGTTTCACGTAGCCATTTTTGTCGCTGTTGCTCTTTACGGTCGGCTTGTCCTGCTGGTCCTGGCGCTCCTTGATATAGGACAGGACATCGCCAAGCCGCTTGTTCTCGGTGATCGCCGCATGCGTCACACGCTGGTCCTTGTCGAACACCGTGTAGGGCAGGGAATACCCTTTCCAGCGCACATCCAGGCGACCATCCGCATAGGCATAGGTCTCGACATAACGGCCAACCAGACCGCGCGTCACCTCGGTCTCCTTCAGCATGATCCGCTTGCGTTCAAACGAAAACGTCAGCTGCGATCCGACATAACGCTGCTCGCGCTTGCACAGGATCTCCGTCAGTCGATCCGGCGCCAGGTTCATCGGACGATGCAGGTCTTCAGACCGGGCAGGGACGATCGCAAACCGCGCATTGTAGTCCTCCATGAAGCCCGGCAAAAACGCATTACCCGCTTCTATGTCATCGATCCCGGCCAGCCGTAGTTCCTTGACCAGCCGATCCTGCAACGTCCGGTTCATCCGCTCGACACGACCCTTGGCCTGGCTCGAATTTGCGCAGAGAATCTCGATGTTTAACTCGCAAAGCGCACGTCCGAACTGGGTCATGCCCTGGCCGCCCTTTGCGTCCTTCTTCGCCACCCGGAACACCGAATGCTTGTCGGAATAAAAGGCAATTGGTGCACCGTGACACTTGAGGTATAGCGCCAGCGCATCGAAGTAGCTGAACGCGCTTTCCGAGCGGACAAAGCGCAACTGCATCAACCTGCCCGTCGCATCGTCGACGAACACCAGCAGCGAGCACGGATCGCCACGATCCTCGAACCAGCGATGCTCGCTGCCATCGATCTGTACCAGTTCGCCATAGGCTTCGCGCCGCAAGCGCGGCTGATGAAACGTCCGCCGCTGCTTGCGTGATCGCCACAGGCCAGCATCCACCATCCAGCTGCGCAATGTCTCGCGCGACACACGCAATCCATCTCGGGCAGCAAGCTTCTCGGCCGCCAGCGTCGGACCGAAGTCCGCATACCGTTCGCGAACCAGCGTCACGGCGTAATCCCGGACACCGTCACTGATCCGGTTGTTCGACGGCCGGCCGATCGCCTTGTGCCGGATTGATGCCGCACCATCAGCGCGGATCCGCTCCAGCAGACGACGCACCTGGCGCGTACTCAGATCAAGCACATGCGCCGCCGACACTATCGTCATCCGGCCGTCAACGACCTTCGACAAAACCTCGATCCGCTGCAGATCACGCTCGCTCATCGCAATCAGTCCCATCCGCAATCTCCCAGGTCATCAAAACGCGGGGAGTGTGACATTCCAACTTTGCAGAATCAGGACACTTTAACTTTGCGGCTACAAATAACTGTTGCATAATAGATATTATGGAACTAAATGATTGATATTAAAGGACAGTATATCATCACTGGTTAATTCCGGTACGAATGGAAACGGCTCGGTTGCACCTCATCCTGGACACATGAACTCCCCAGCCTGACAGACTCATGCGACTGCTTGCAAAAAGGAGGGCTTGCCGCGACGGGCCTCGGCCGCCACGATGAGATGCTGGAGCATCTATGCGAACTCGAGGCTGAAGCCAGTCAGATGCCTTTCGTGCGGTAAGTTCGTGCGTTTTGCTCCACTACCAACTTTGGGTTTTGGCAGCCAATGGCATTCGACCGGGGCCGCGTACGTATGTGTCGTGGGAGGGCTAGCGCCTGTGATTTTTGCGCCACGGTCGAGGCGGGGGTGGTCAAGCGCTAGGGGCAGGACCGTCAGCATCTGAGAAAATGACTATAGATTACTAGGAGGTCACCATGGGAGCCGCTGCTCTCGAAACGTCACCGATAGCCCCCGCTCGGAAGGGGCTTTACGAAGTGGGGGAGATTCCCCCGCTCGGACACGTTCCTGAACGCATGTACGCTTGGGCCATACGCCGAGAGCGTCACGGGCCGCCGGAGACCTCGATGCTCGTCGAGGTGGTACCGACCTGGCCTATAGCGGACGACGAGGTACTGGTGTTCGTAGTGGCGGGTGGCGTCAACTACAACGGGGTGTGGGCCGGGCTAGGTCATCCGATGTCGCCGTTTGACGTGCATAATGCCCCTTACCACATTGCCGGCTCAGACGCGGCCGGAGTAGTGTGGGCGCTGGGCGCCAAGGTGCGGCATTGGAAGGTCGGAGACGAGGTTGTCGTCCACTGCAACCAAGACGACGGCGATGACGAGGAGTGCAACGGCGGCGAGCCGCTGCTCTCACACTCCCAGCGGATCTGAGGATACGAAACCCCTGACGGCTCGTTCGCCCAGTTCTGCCGTGTGCAATCGCGGCAGCTGATGCCAAAACCGGAGCACCTCACCTGGGAGGAGGCCGCGTGCTACCCACTAACCCTCGCCACAGCTTGCCGCATGCTGTTCGGGCATGAACCGCACATCCTCAAGCCGGGCGATAGCGTGCTGGTGTGGGGAGCCTCGGGTGGGCTTGGGGTGTTTGGGGTGCAGCTGGCCGCCGAGGCCGGCGCCAGCGCGATTGGCGTCGTGTCGGACGCCAGTAAGGCTGAGTACGTGTTGGCGCTGGGCGCCAATGGGGTCATTAACCGCAACGAATTCGACTGCTGGGGCGCCATGCCCACAGTAAATTCGCCCCAGTATAACACCTGGATCAAGGAAGCTCGGCGGTTCGGCAAGTCGATCCGGGATATCACTGGACACCGCGACGTCGACATCGTTTTCGAGCATCCAGGCGAACAGACATTCCCAGTCTCAACTCTGGTCGCTAAGCGCGGGGGCATGGTGGTATTCTGCGGCGGCACGACAGGGCTCAATATCACGTTCGATGCCCGATACGTCTGGATACGCCAGAAGCGAATCCGGGCTCGCACTTCGCGAACCTCAAACAGGCCAGCGCGGCGAACCGGTTAGTGATCGATCGCCGCATCGCCCCCTGCATGAGCAAGGTTTTTCCATGGGATGAAATCGCCAAAGCCCACACGAAGATGTGGAAGAACCAGCACAAGCCGGGGAATATGGCGGTGCTGGTCAATGCGCCACGCGTTGGCCTGCGCAACTTCGAGGACATCGTCAACGCGGCCAGCGCCTAACCAGCAACAATCGTTGCGCCTGCGGCGTGGCTTCGAGCTTCCTTCTGCGCCCTCATCGAGATTCGCTCCGCCGGATATCCGCGCGGGGGCGTTCGCAGACGTCGTTACCGCCATCCTGACGATGCGCTGCACGGCCAATTCCTTGATGATGTTTTGTCCTCGCTGTTGGAACGTCCGGGCATCATTGTCAGGTCGCGATTTGCGCATTGTATTGCGTAAACCAGGACGCAAAATTCAAAACAAGCTCCCCCTCTATGTTGCTTATCAGACCATGCGACGCTGTCATGCCGGCGGCGCCTCGTCCGTCGAGGATTGAAGGGCTGAAAAAATCGCGCAGCCGAGCGCGCTGATCGCTCGTCAGCGCGTCGATCTGGCTTGCGATCTGCGAAGAATAGGTTGGATCGGGCACAGAGGGATAAGGCGACTTCTTCCTTTCGAGGACACCGACCGGCAGCATATCTTTCGCAGCTTGTCTCAACACGGACTTTTCTCGGCCATCGGCCGTGTGGACGGCTGCCGGCAAGGTCACCAGGTGTTCGACGATGCGGTGATCGCAAAAGGGAACACGCACTTCCAGCCCGGTTGCCATGCTCAGGCGATCGTTTCTATCCAGGAGTGTCGGCAGAAAGTGCGTCACCGCGAGATACATGATCTCGCGATGACGCCGGTCCGCCGCAGACAACCCGGGATCCAAATCGAGCTTGCTCAAAGCTGCAGAGTAATGGTCCTGAAGATATTCCTCGAGCTGCAGCTCAGCAAGCAAGGCCGGTTGGAATGCGTTGAGGATTCGTTGGTGAAGATATCCGTGAGCGGGACTGTCCGCCAGCCACGGAAACGTATCCGCCCAGACTGCGGTTGGCTCTTGGAACCAGAGATACCCTGCGAGAAGCTCGTCGGCAGACTCACCTGAAAGAGCGACGGTCGCGTGTTCTCTGACTTTCCTACACAGAAGCAAAAGGCTTAAGTCAAGGTCGCCGATCCCGTTCGGAAGGTCACGTGCGGCAACGCAAGCGTCTCTGGTTTCAGGCGCTGCCAGGAGCGAGGTGTCCAGGACGATGTTACGATGTTCCGACCCGATGAACGCTGCCGCCTCATGGGCAAATTTCCGATCCAGTGCTGAGCGGGAGGTTTGGGAATCTGCCGCGTCGTTAAAATCGACGGAAAAGGACCTAACCTTGCTGTTCCCCGTCTGGATTTTCTGGGCCCCAGCTGTGATCGCGGATGAATCCAGACCGCCGGACAACAGTGTGCAAAGCGGAACATCGGCGATCGTTTGACGTTCTATCGTGTCAATCAGAAGTCCACGCAGGGATGCTCCTGCTTGCGTAATTTCGATCCGTGGTGGAGCCCGGGAGATGATTTCCTCCAGATTCCAGTAGCGAATTGAGCGGAGCCCGTTTCGCGAGAACACAGTTGCGCTTCCTGGAAGAACTTCGAAGACATCCTTGTACGGGTTGGCGCCAGGGAATTTGATCAGCGGCAGAAGCAGTTGAGCGACGCCTTCAGCATCGATTACTGCATGAACGGATGGATGGGCAAAGAGAGCCTTCACCTCTGAAGCGAAGAGGAGACTGGAGCCTCGCCAGTGATAATAAAGCGGCTTGATGCCGAGATGGTCCCGCAGGAGCCACAGCTCCTCACGACTGGCATCCCATAGGGCAAACGAAAACATTCCGTTCAGCCGTCCCAAGGACTCATATCCCCATTCGGACCAGGCGGCGAGCAGAACCTCAGTATCGCTTTGCGTTTTAAATGTGTGGCCACGGGCAAGCAGTTCCTGCCTGAGTTCCCGGTAGTTGTAGATCTCACCATTGTAGGTGAGCGTGATGCTGCCCCTCTCACGGGAGAGCTCCATAGGCTGGGCTCCTCCCTCGAGGTCGATCACGGAAAGTCGGCGATGGCCAAGACAGGCGAATTCCGATCGCCAGACACCGCTTCGTCGGGACCGCGCCGCGCCAGCACATTGTTCATGGTTTCTACAAGTTGATCCGCGTTGGACGGTAGTCCGGCAAAATCTATCCATCCTGCAATCCCGCACATGTTGTTTTCCTTCGATCAGATGCATTCAGTGGTGGATTAGCCGCCCGGTTCGTTCTTCAGGCCAGAGACGCAACACTTGATGCCACGCTTCAGCCTTTCCGGCATAGCTCGCGGCATTTGGATCAGTTTGAACGGTCAGACAAACCACGAGTCTAGAACACGGGCCGTCTGCTCGGGATTAAGGCGAGGGTCGAGCAAGGATGTGTACCGGTGAGTTGCGTCGGGTTCGACGAAATCATCCGCGCACTCGTAGACGTCGTCTGGTGTGGCTTCGAGATGCAGGCCGGAGGCAATCAGCTTCTCTTCCTGAAGGATCTTTTGGAAATCCTGCAACTCGGAAATGATGTGGGCGAGGTGCCGGGTTTTGAGGCCGGACCGCGCTTTCACGGTATTGCCGTGCATGGGGTCACTGATCCAGAGGACGTTCTCAAATTCTCGGCGCACGGCCCGAACGATCGGCCGGAGCTTTCCGATTTGCTCAAAGCCCATGCGGATCACGAACGCGAGCTTGCTGGGCTCATCAAGCGGGTTGAGCTTTCTCACCAGGGCCACAGCCTCGGTTGGGTCCGTATCAGGTCCGATCTTCACGCTAACGGGATTGCTGAGCCTGGCGGCCACCGCGACATGGGCACCGCCCAGCTGGCGCGTTCGCGCTCCGATCCAGGGCCAATGCGTCGTGGCGAGATGGCGGCCCCGGCTCCCTCGAGCCAGAAAGCGAAGTTCGTAGTCGAGAAGCAGCATCTCATGGCTGGTCCACACATGGCCGTTTTCGCCACTCGTCCGATTGTAGTCAGCAACCACCCGATGCGCGACTCGCAAGGCCACATGCGCCCGCTCGATTCTGCCGACATCAGGCAGTCGGGCTTCCATCGTGGGTTCAGCGGAGTTAACGATGGGACCCCTATAGACAGGAAGCTGGAGACCATCGATCTGCTCGGTGTCTACGGAGCGCGGTTTGGCATATTGTCCTGCAATCCTGCCAATTGCAGTGACGCTCTTTCCGGTGCGCGCCCCGAGTTGGGTGCGGCCAGCATCTATGAAGCGCAGCTTTTTGAGGGTGTCGGCCCGGACGTCGAGCTCAAGATCTTCCACGCAATCTCCAAGTTGGAGGATCAGCCCGTCCTTCCCGAGCTGGGCGAGTTCTGTTCGCAGGGCCTGAACGGAGTGTTCGCTCACGAGCCCATCGGACGAAAGGCTCGCAAGCTTGGTCGCGAGCGCCTTTCTATTGGGCCAATCCGGTTGCTGATGAGCGACAAGATGCGCGAATTCAGATTGGGCGGCAGCATCGAAGAAGCTGCCTTGCAGTTGAAAATACTGCGTCATCGCAAACTCCAAATTGTCCGTTGTTCAATATCGTTAATCAGGATCGAACCTGAGACGCCGTCCATTTGCACCCGCGTCCGTTATCGCCCTCGATCAACTCGTGGGAGGCATGGAGCCCTTTGTTGGTGATCATGGCCGTTGTGGCGGGCACGCAATATTCGCAAGGCGCCTTAAGGGTGAGTTCGACGCCCCGGCTCCGGGCTTGTTCCCGGTAATCCCAGATTGCGCAATGATGAATATGGAGCGTCGACTGTCCGCTCTGATGCTCGATCCACTGGCGTTGTCACGTTGTTTGAATGTGGCCACGTGAGGCCGACCCTGCGCTTTTCAGGCAGGCCGTGCACTCACAGCTTCCCACGCGGCCATTGCCTGGCGTCGATGGGTTCGAATTTGTGCTGCGGAGCGGTTGGTCTGGGATGGGACGAAGAGGTTTCGGACGGCGGAGAAGATCGACACGAAATGTTGCAATGAGCCAACCGACCGGAAACCCTGTCGCGTTCGCTCCCGTTTTCTCAACGGCAGGTGAGAATTCTCCGCCCGGTTGTTCAAGCCTTTATGCGAGCGGTGTTCCACGTTCGGCATGACCTGGCGTTTGGCCGCCCCGTAGGAGCGCAATTTGTCGGTGATTATACGCTTTGGCGGCATGCCCTGCTTCTTCAGAAGTCGCGTCAGCAGGCGCTTGCCCGCCTTGGTGTTACGGCGCGTCTGGACGATCTCGTCGAGCACATATCCGTCCTGATCAACCGCTCTCCACAACCAGCATTTCTGACCGTTGATGCGCACCACGACTTCATCGAGGTGCCAGACATCGCCTTTCGTCGGCGCCTTGCGGCGTATGCGGCGCGCATAATCAAGGCCATGCTTTCGGCACCATCGGCGGATGGTCTCGTAGGAAACGACGATCCCGCGATCGAGCAGCATTTCCTCGACATCGCGCAGGCTCAGATTAAAGCGAAAGTAGAGCCAGACAGCACGGGCTACGATTTCGATCGGATAGCGGTGGTTCTTGTAGGTCGGTGCACTCACGGTCATGGGTGCGCTGCTACCTCAATTTCCTTACCGCTCAATCAATGTGACAGTACCAAGAAAATAGATCATAGCGCGTGTCGAACCCACACGTTCGGTTCGGCATATATGCCGTAATTGTGCTCAATCGACACAAGCATCGGCACTAGTGCACCATCAATTTCCACCATGCCCGAACGTTCAAACGCTATTCCTGTCCAACTTGACCATTCGGTAATTGTCCCAGCAATGGTAATGGAATAAGGTGCTATTTTTAAGATTCTGCCACCGACGGCTATGTGAGTTCGCAGCCAGGAATCCAACGGGGAGCCGTCAGCACGCTGTAATTTGATGTATTCATCCATTGGTAGCCGCGGGTCTCGTTGCTTCTGATTTGGACGAACCGGCACAGACAATTCGTCGAAGCCAACATTCCTGGCACAGGTCTTCAATGCGCCCAACATTGCCAGTGCATTGCCAATACCTCGTGCTCTGGGCGCTAATGTGATTTCGAGTGCACTCATCGTGTTTGGTTTGCGACCGATAAGTTTATCCTCATGCGCCCAGCGGATAACCTGGTCCCAACCGCCGTCAGGCAATTCGGCACGCCCATCAACGTTCAGTGCAAACGGCACGCCGAAAGCTCGAGCAACGACCTCCTCATCGATAAGTCCTACAAAGGCATAGTCAAGGTAGTCAAAAAACACGGCCTTCCCAAAATACAGCTTTGCAGTTTGATTTTGGCGCATGAAGTTGGGCCAAAGACCATCGAATTTCGGTGAAAAAACTGAGGGAATCAGATCGGGCCGTTCCCGTAATGAGGATACCTTTAAGCTCATTCTTCTATCTCGCGCAAAACCTGTGTCACCTGAATCATTTTAACCAGTTGCGCCCCAGTCCGGAGCTTTTTCTATGCCGACCTCAATTGCGACTTGAACCCAAAGTCGCTAACCCAGAGGAAAGATTAGTTTCGAAAACCTACCGCTCTTGCATGGGACGAGCGACCGGTTTCAAGTCGGAATTCGCACCCTTCAGGAACCATTGTCCCGATCATATCCGAGATCACTCAATGGGATTTTACATTCGGGGAACTGAGGGTCGAAGACATGTTTGGTTGTCTTGGCAGGGAACTTCCGTCCGCTCCGAGCCATAGCAAAAATGATCTCGGGAGTAACTACCTCTCCCGGACGCCAAGCTTCTACCCGAACACCGTGGTAGTCTAGTAACATTGCTGGCAATATCCTCAATTGAAGCCGCTTGGCGACAGCCAGTCTATGATGGCCATCCATTACGAAAAGCTCTCCCTTATGGACTGCAATTGGAGTCTTCCAGAATTTGGCTTGGAGAATCTCTTCTTCAAGCTCAAGAACTTGTCGGTAATCAACCTCTTCGGTCGGAGTCAAATCGTTGGGCTGTAAGAGATAGTAGCGCATTCGCGTATAACCTCCGATAGTAAAATACCTAATGTGTAGCCGGAACCTCGATTTCTTAGTGATGGCGTGCGAAGTTCCGATGGATCACGCGGGTTCAAAGACAAATAAAGCTTCTTCATTCCGGCATGACTTTTCCAGGCTCCGGCGATGATGCCTTATCAGAATGCAGATCAGTTTCTGGTGAGGAAGGCGACTTTTTCCAAGACCATCAGACTTCGATCGAACAAATGCTTCATGCCTCGTTCGCCTGCGTTGATCGCTTCCACAATCAGGCGTGCACTAAGGCAAAGCCGCAACGCGGCAACCTGGACGCCCTCAAGCTCGCCGCAAGGAACCGGTTGTCCAACTTCGCAACGAACTGACAACATTGAGTCACCGGGCATCTTGGCTTTCACGGTCGAATCCTGGCACAAATGATCATAGATCCTCTTGGTTTGCGGGACAGCCAGCGGATTTCTCCCCGCACGTCGACTTACGTGAAACAGTATAAAAGGAAAAATAGTCGGTAGCTGGTCCCAAGAATTGTGGGTGACTGGCAGATGGCGTTGTAACGTCGGTTGCTCTAACAGCTGAAAATTAGGCGCATTGTTCAGCCAGGAGGTAACCTCCTTATGAAAGTCAAACACGACGCTTTGGACATCTTCCTCTGAAACACTACGGAAAGCACGCAACTCCACGAGCGCAGCTTCCCATCGCAAAAGTAAACCAAAATTACTGGCTTCCGGGAGTGACTGAGCGCCTGCCCAATTTCGGGGCCAGTCTGCCCGGCAAGACTTCGCTCCGGGTATAGGGTGTAGTGGCCGTTTCTTCAAACGGCATGCCAGCGACTCAGGAACCAAGAGCATTGCCGAAAAGGCTGGACCTCCCAAAAACTTGGATCCAGTAACTATCACCAAGCAGCCGATGGTAAGATAGGTTTGCAGCGTCTTCGGTGCCAATCGAAACTGAGATGCATCGATGAGAATATCAACACTATCAGGCCAGCGACGCCTGAGATCCAGCGCCTTGCTCGGAGTTGGGGCCAGTACTCCGGTTTTCGAAACGTCAGTCAACACAATCAAAATACGACTGTATCGCGTTATCGCAGCAGTTACTATTGCCTCGAGTTCATCATCGACGGCCGCAATAGGTCGGAGACTGGAATCTTCCATGCGAACTGCTATCGATCTAACATCAATTGGATCCGCAGGATTAACCGTTATTCCACCACTCTCGCGGTGCGGAGAGTGCATACCGCCAGCCAAAGCATGCCCGACCCCACTCCCCGTCTCTTCCGATTGGACCATAATTGCCAAAGTCTTCGCGGGGGAGCTTCCTGCGACCAATTTGGAGGCGAGCATGTGAGCGTCGGTGCCAGAAGGGGAAACGATGACTTCCAGCCCTCGGATTTGTTCCAAACGGCATAAGCCGATGAATTCGTTGCGAAGACTGCCGATCTCTTCTAGATAAATTTCTTCCGGTGCCCGTCCATGCAGGGTCTGTAATATCCTTTGGCGCAGTCTTTCCGCAGCTGAAAATCCGATGTCAGAAATCGTAGATGCGGTTGCGGAACCAAATGAGAATATTTCCCTGTCGGGAAGTGGTTTACGCCCGTACTTATTTGTCATTTGGCCAGCATCAAGTTCGATCCGCTCGTCACCCCCCAAGGTTAACAACTCAGCGGTCGAAGGAAGATGAGTATTCAGGTGGGATAGCCGCTCTGTCATTTGACATCCAGATTGCTGTTCGGGTGGGTAGTCGGCGAATTGTTTAAGGCTGCTGACAGTTGGCGCGCCAAGACCCGCCGGTTTTCCGGAACAGCCATCATCGTCACGTGATCGCCTGGAACGGGCACAGCCTGGATAAACTCCGCGCCCAAAATTCGATCCCAGCCGCGCATTGGTGAATTTGCGTCCGGCGCTGCCGGAAGTCGCGCCCTTCGGCTAAGAGAGTGCTCCAGAGCATAAAATTGGTGCACGCTGACTGGCAGTGATGGCATCTCATACGAATGCACAGCTTGGTGAAATTGCGCGTATCTGATGGCGTCATAGTAGAGATCTGGTCTACCGACGACCGCACCGATTTGTCGCGCTTTCTCAAACAACTGCTCAACGGAACTCTGCCCGGCCGATTGGCGCAGCACCTCAAACCCCTCATCACCCAGCGACTCCAGAGGTTCAAAGATCATTTGCAAAGCGATTTCTGTATCCGTCATCGCAGGCGACATCGCCGGTATTGGCACATCGATGAATGCCATAAATGAAACAGTTTCTTCGAGATAGAGCAGGCGCTCGGCGATTGCATACGCCAGTACAGCCCCAGAGGAATACCCGGCAAATCGATATGGTCCCCGTGGCTGCACTTTGCGTACTGCGTGCGTTACTTTTGTTGCAATCTCTTCAAGGCTTGATCGACGAGCTTCCTCAAATGGCGGCCAAGGCAAAGCGTAGACAGGGCAATCTATGTCCATCTCTCTGACTAAGGGGAACACATATGAGCAGTCGCCATAACCTGTCGGAACAAAGAAGACTGGCGCTTGAGACCCTATCGTGCGAACCGGTAGCACACCGGGTGTATAATGGGATGAATCCAACTCGATCTTCGGAGCGAGGTCTTTGAGGATCGGGGCATCAAAAATGTTGCTGGCGCTGACCTTCATCCCAAGGGCTAACGCTTGGGCCAGCAGGCGCACCGCCAACAATGAGTGGCCGCCGAGCTCGAAGAAGTTGTCGTGGCGCCCGACCCGCTCGACGCCGAGAAGCTCCGCCCAGATCCCGGCCAGCAGCGTCTCGATCTCGCCGCGCGGTGCCTCGTAGGCCCGACGCGCATAGGCATCGTCGTCGGGGACCGGCAGTGCCTTGCGGTCGAGCTTGCCGTTCGGTGTCAGCGGCAGTGCGTCCAGCCGCACGAAGGCCGACGGCACCATGTAGTCCGGCAGCAGGCCGCTCAGGTGATGGCGCATCACGCTCGCAAGCTCGGCCCCATCGGCTTCGGCCGACCCGTCCGTCGTCTTCGCAACCACATAGGCGACAAGCCGCTTGTCGCCGGTCACATCCGCGCGCGCCACCACCGCGGCATCGCCGACAAGCTCATGCTCCAGCAGCCGGGCGGCGATCTCGCCCGGCTCGATGCGGAAGCCGCGGATCTTCACCTGGTCGTCGTTGCGGCCCAGAAACTCGAGATTGCCGTCCGGCAGGTAGCGCGCCAGGTCGCCGCTCCGGTACATGCGGGCATCCGCCTTGCCGCTGAACGGATCCGCCAGGAACCGCTCCGCCGTCAGCTCCGGACGGTTGAGGTAGCCGCGCGCCACCCCCGCCCCGCCGATATAAAGCTCGCCCACCGCCCCGAACGGAACCGGCTGGCCATGAGCGTCCAGCAGGTACACCCGCGTGTTCGATATCGGACGGCCGATCGGGACATTCCGGCAAGGCGCCTCAATCCCCGTGTCGGCAAGGAAGGTGGTCGACCAAATTGTAGTCTCCGTCGGACCATAGAGATTCCTGAGAGATTTTACCCTTCCGCCGAGGTTCGAGGCCAGATCTGCAGGCAACGCTTCGCCGCCGCACAACGCGCGTAAATCGGGCGCACCCTCCCAGCCGGCGTCGAAGAGCATGCGCCACGATGCCGGGGTCGCCTGCATCACCGTTATCTTCTGATGCGATAGATGCTGCTCCAATCCAACAGCATTGCTCCCGTGAGCAAGGACGACGTTAGCTCCCACGGCCAGTGGAAGATAGAGTTCCAGCCCCGCAATGTCGAAAGAGATCGTCGTTATCGCGAGGAGTGAATCCTGCGCTGTGAGGCCGGATACATCCAAAAAAGCGTGTAGAACATTGAGAACACTCGCATGCTCGACCATGACGCCCTTGGGCGTTCCGGTGGAGCCCGAGGTGTAGATGATGTAGGCGAGATGGCGCGGGCTCAGGCCAAGGGCGCGCGGGTCCGGGTTCGAGGCCGGCAGTTCGGCCCAGGCCGGGGTGGCCGTCTCCAGATCGACCACCGTCAGATCGACAAGCGCCTCGGGGCCGAGTGCGGCGCGTCCGGCGGCATCGCAAAGCAGCAGGTGCGGTGCGGCATCGTCGACAACCTGCCGCAGCCGCGCCGACGGATAGGCGGGATCCAGCGGAACATAGGCGCCGCCCGCCTTGAGGATCGCCAAAAGACCCACCACCATCGCCGGGCTGCGTTCCAGGCAGATCGCCACCGGCTGGTCCGGCCTCACCCCGAGCCCGATCAGATGATGGGCCAGCCGGTTGGCATCGGCGTTCAGCTCGCCATAGCTCAGCTCTTCATTCTCATGGACCACCGCCACTGCGTCCGGCGCCCGGCGCACCTGCGCCTCGAACAGCTCGTGGATGCACCGCTCCGACGGATAGGCCGCCGCCGTCCGGTTCAGATCCTCCAGCAGATAGGTGCGCTCGGCGGCCGGCAGGATGTCGAGGTCGCGCACCGGCCTATTAGGGGCATGCTCCAGCGCCTCGACCAGCTGCTCCAGCGCCCGCTGCATGTAGCCGCAGATCCGATCGGGGGAGATCGGTTCGACCGCATCCGCCGTGAGCCCCAGCTCCTGACCAAAATCATCCACCGACAATGTCAGCGGGTAGTTCGTCCGTTCCTCGCCCCCCAGCCATTCCATGCCGAACAGCACGTCGCTTGTTCCCACGCCGGCCATGGCCGGCGTGTTGTGGCGATAGTTCAGCAGCGCACTGAACAGTGGCGCTGGTGCGGCAATATCGCTGCAGCGTTGCGCCAATGCCAGCGAGGCATGCTCGTGTGAGAGCAGTTCGGCCAGACGGGCGTGGGCGATACGCACACTTTCCTCGACCCCGGTCTCATCCAGATCCAGCCGCAACGGCAAGGTATTCATGAACAAGCCCATCGCCCGGTCGGCGCCGGCACCCGCATGCATGCGGCCGAACAGCACCGTGCCGAACACCACCTGCTCACGGCCGCTGCTCAGCGCCACCACCTGCCCCCAGGCCAGATGGCAAAGGCTCGCCAGGCTCACCCCGAGCCGTCGTGCCTGGCTGCGCAGCCGGTCGTTGAGCGCCTGCGGCAGCATCCGCCGTGCCTCGCGGGATCCGATGCCATCACCATAGACCTCGCTCAGACCGAACGGCAGCGTCGGCTCGTCGATGTCGGCCAGCATCTCCCGGAAGAACGCTTCATGCGCTTTGGCATCCATGCCAAGCCGCGCCTGCGCCACCAGGTTGCGGAACGGCTGCGGCGCTGCAAGCTCATGCGCGCGCCCCTGCAGCGCGGCCCGGACCTCGGCATGCATCACTTCGGCCGTCGTATGATCGCCGATCAGATGGTGCTGCAACACCAAAAGCAGCCAGCGCCCGCTGCCCGGTTCGCGCGCGATCACGAACCGCATCAGCGGCGCCCGGCCAAGGTCGATGCGCTGCCGGCGCGGATCGAACCGGCGCCGGAGCTCCTCGGCGCCGGAACCGTCACAGTCCTCCAGCTCAACCTCGACCACATCCAGCGGTGCAGTGCGCCAGACCACCTGCGCCGGGTTGGACAGCCCTTCCCAGACAAAGGCGGTGCGCAGGATGTCGTGCCGGGCCACGACTTGCTGAACCGCGCCAAGATAGCGCTCAAGCAGGCCACGGTCGGCGAACGCCATCTGCGAGACCAGCAGATAGGGATCGCCCCGGGTTGCCAGCAGATGGTGGAACAGAATGCCGTCCTGCAGCGGCGACAGGCCATAAATGTCCTGGATATTGCCGACGCCACCGGGAACCGTCGCCACGATCCGATCGATCTCCGGCTGGGTCAATTCGGCGAGCGGCAGCATCTGCGGCGTAATCGCCGTACTCTGCTTGGTGATCAGGTTGGCAGGCACCGCCACCTCGTGATGGCTGCCAAGGCTGGCGGCAAGATCGGCCAGCACCGGCCTGGCGAACAGGGTGCGCACCTCCACCCCGAGCGACAGCCGCCGCAGCCGCTCCATCAGCTGCACCGCCAGCAAGGAATGTCCGCCGAGCTCGAAGAAGTGGTCGTGGCGGCCGACCCGCTCGACCCCGAGAAGCTCCGCCCAGATGCCGGCCAGCGCCGTCTCGATCTCGCCGCGCGGCGCCTCGTAGGTGCGGCGCACATAGGCGTCGTCCTCCGGCGAAGGCAGCCCCTTGCGGTCGAGCTTGCCGTTCGGCGTCAAGGGCAGTGCTTCGATCCGCACGAACGCCGACGGCACCATGTAGTCCGGCAGCCGCCCGCTCAGATGCGCCCGCAACGATGCAGCAAGCCCGGCGCCATCGGCTTCGTCCGACCCGTCCGTCGTCTTCGCAACCACATAGGCGACGAGCCGCTTGTCGCCGGCGCCATCCTCGTGCGCCACCACCGCCGCCTCGCGCACCCAGGCATGCTCGCCAAGCCGCGCGGCGATCTCGCCCGGCTCGATGCGGAAGCCGCGGATCTTCACCTGGTCGTCGTTGCGGCCGAGGAACTCCAGATTGCCGTCCGGCAGATAGCGCCCCAGGTCGCCGGTCCGGTACAGCCGGGCGCCTGCCTCATCGCTGAACGGATCGGCCAGGAAACGCTCCGCCGTCAGCTCGGGGCGGTTCAGGTAGCCACGCGCCACGCCTGCCCCGCCGATGTAAAGCTCGCCCACCGCCCCGAACGGCACGGGCTGGGCAAACCGATCCAACAGATAGGCCACCGAATTGCGAATTGGTCGACCCAGCGGCACCCGTTGCCGGCCATCGAACTCAGCAGGCACCGGATAACAAAGACTAAAGGTGGTGTTCTCTGTCGGGCCGTAGCCATTTGAGATTCGCAGCGTCGGATGTCGCTTCTGGCATGCCCTGATGGAAGCGATGGAGACCTCCTCGCCCCCGACCAGCAGTTGCTGTAGCAGATTGGTGCTCCGCCCCTCCGCGATATAGACGTCGAACAACCGGGCAGTCATCCAGGCGATGGTGACGCCTTGGTCCTGGATGATCTGGGCCAGCGTTGCGGTCGAGAGGTGACGTCCAGGATAGAGCACAACCCTGGCGCCGTTCGCCAAGGCACCCCAGACCTCGAACGTGGTCGCGTCGAATGTCGGCGAGGAGGCATTGAGAAAGATGTCCTGCGGCGAGATTTCGACGAAATCGTTGCCCGCCACCAGACGCACCAACCCCCGATGCTCGACCATGACCCCCTTTGGGGTTCCGGTTGAGCCTGAGGTGTAGATGACATAGGCGAGATGGCGCGCGGTCAGGCCAAGGGCGCGCGGGTCCGGGTTCGAGGCCGGCAGTTCGGCCCAGGCCGG
This sequence comes from Rhizobium sp. 007, assembly GCF_015353075.1. Classification (NCBI taxonomy): domain Bacteria; kingdom Pseudomonadati; phylum Pseudomonadota; class Alphaproteobacteria; order Hyphomicrobiales; family Rhizobiaceae; genus Rhizobium; species Rhizobium sp. 007. The sequence continues at coordinate 191,891 of NZ_CP064189.1, forward strand.
GGTGGCCGTCTCCAGATCGATCACCGTCAGATCGACAAGCGCCTCGGCGCCGAGTGCGGCGCGTCCGGCGGCATCGCAAAGCAGCAGGTGCGGTGCGGCATCCTCGACAACCTGCCGCAGCCGCGCCGACGGATAGGCCGGATCCAGCGGCAGATAGGCGCCGCCCGCCTTGAGGATCGCCAAGACACCTACCACCATCGCCGGGCTGCGCTCCAGGCAGATCGCCACCGGCTGATCCGGCCTGACCCCGAGCCCGATCAGATGATGGGCCAGCCGGTTGGCCCGCGCGTTGAGCTCGCCATAGCTCAGCCGCTCGTCCTCATGAACCACCGCCACCGCCTCCGGCGCCTTTTGCACCTGCGCCTCGAACAGCTCGTGGATGCACCGCTCCGACGGATAGGCCGCCGCCGTCCGGTTCAGATCCTCCAGCAGATAGGTGCGCTCGGCGGCCGGCAGGATGTCGAGGTCGCGCACCGGCCTATTAGGGGCATGCTCCAGCGCCTCGGCCAATTGCTCGAGCACCTGCTGCATGTAGCCGCAGACCCGATCCGCAGACACGGGCTCCACCACCTGCGCCGTGAGGCCGAGCGCCTCGCCAAAATCCTCCACCGACAGGGTCAGCGGATAGTTGGTGCGTTCCTCGCCGCCCAGCCATTCCACGCCCGACAGGACATCGTCCGTTCCGGAGCCGGACATGGCCGCCGGCGTGGTGTGACGGTAGTTCAACAGCGCGCTGAACAGCGGCGCCGGCGCCGCAACCCCGCTGCAGCGTTGCGCCAGCGCCAGCGAGGCATGCTCGTGCGCCAGCAGCTCGGAAAGCCGCGCATGGGTGCTGCGCACGCTCGCCTCGACCCCGGTCCCGTCGAGGTCGAGCCGCACAGGCAGGGTGTTGATGAACAGGCCCAGCGCCCGGTCGGCGCCCGCACCCGCATGTATGCGGCCGAACAGCACCGTGCCGAACACCACCTGCTCTCGGCCGCTGCTGCGCGCCATCACCTGCCCCCAGGCCAGATGGCAAAGGCTCGCCAGGCTCACCCCCAGCCGCCGCGCTTGTTGCCGCAGCCGATCGTTGAGCGCCTGCGGCAACATCCGCCGCGCCTCGTGAGACCCGATGCCATCACCATAGACCTCGCTCAGCCCAAACGGCGTCGTCGGCGCGTCGATATCCGACAACTGCGATCGGAAGAACTGCTCATGCGCCTCCACACCGACCCCCAGTCGGGCCTGTGCGATCAGATTGCGGAACGGCTGCGGCGTGCCCAGCTCATGCCCTCGGCCCCCCAGCACCGCCTCGACCTCGGAATGCAGCACCTCCGACGTCGTGTGATCCCCGATCAGATGATGCTGCAGCTCCAGCAGCAGCCAGCGCCCGCTGCCCGGCTCGCGCGCGATCACAAACCGCAACAACGGCGCCCGGCCAAGATCGATGCGCTGCCGGCGTGGATCAAACCGGCGCCGGAGTTCCTCGGCGCCGGAACCGTCACAGTCATCCAGCTCGACCTCGCTCACCTGCAGCGGCGCAGTGCGCCAGACCACCTGGGCCGGGCTCGACAGCCCCTCCCAGACAAAGGCCGTACGCAGGATGTCGTGCCGATCCACCACCTGCTGAACCGCGCCAAGATAGCGCTCCAGCAGGTCACGGTCGGCAAACGCCATCTGCGAGACCAGCAGATAGGGATCGCCCCGGCTGGCCAGCAGATGATGGAACAGGATGCCGTCCTGCAGCGGCGACAGGCCATAAATGTCCTGGATGTTGCCGACACCGCCGGGAACCATGGCGACGATCCGGTCGATCTCCGGCTGGGCCAGCTCGATGAGCGGCAGCATCTCTGGCGTAATCGCCGTACTCTGCTTGGTGATCAGGTTGGCAGGCACCGCCACCTCGTGATGGCTGCCAAGGCTGGCGGCAAGATCGGCCAGCACCGGCCTGGCGAACAGGGTGCGCACCTCCACCCCGAGCGACAGCCGCCGCAGCCGCTCCATCAGCTGCACCGCCAGGAGCGAGTGGCCGCCGAGCTCGAAGAAGTTGTCGTGGCGGCCGACCCGCTCGACCCCGAGAAGCTCCGCCCAGATCTCGGCCAGCGCCGTCTCGATCTCGCCGCGCGGTGCCTCGTAGGCCCGACGCGCATAGGCATCGTCCTCGGGGGCCGGCAGCGCCTTGCGGTCGAGCTTGCCGTTCACCGTCAGCGGCAGTGCGTCCAGCCGCACGAAGGCCGACGGCACCATGTAGTCCGGCAGCAGGCCGCTCAGGTGATGGCGCATCACGCTCGCAAGCTCGGCCCCATCGGCTTCGGCCGACCCGTCCGTCGTCTTCGCAACCACATAGGCGACAAGCCGCTTGTCGCCGGTCACATCCGCGCGCGCCACCACCGCGGCATCGCCGACAAGCTCATGCTCCAGCAGCCGGGCGGCGATCTCGCCCGGCTCGATGCGGAAGCCGCGGATCTTCACCTGGTCGTCGTTGCGGCCCAGAAACTCGAGATTGCCGTCCGGCAGGTAGCGCGCCAGGTCGCCGCTCCGGTACATGCGGGCATCCGCCTTGCCGCTGAACGGATCCGCCAGGAACCGCTCCGCCGTCAGCTCCGGACGGTTGAGGTAGCCGCGCGCCACCCCCGCCCCGCCGATATAAAGCTCGCCCACCGCCCCGAACGGAACCGGCTGACCATGGTCGTCAAGCACATAAAGCCGCGTGTTCGATATCGGATGCCCGATCGGCACATTCGTCGATCCGGAAAGGTCTGCAGGGATGTCATGGAAAGCACAACCGACAACCGCTTCCGTCGGGCCATACTCGTTGACCATTCTGGCAGCCGGCTGGATCTGACGCCATAGCTCGACCGTCGAAGACGACAATGCCTCACCGCCAATGACGAGCACCTCGACCTGGCTGGTGTCCGAAGCCGACAATAGCTGTTGCCCAAGCACATCCAGAAGGATCGGGGTGACATTGACCAGTCCGCACGGCGTGCCGACCCTCGAGCTGATCCCCTCGACCTCGTCCCCCTCTTTCGTAAGCAATGCATGGCCGCCAGAAACCAAAGGCGCAAACAGGCTGTTGACCGTGGCATCGAAGGCGAGCGAAGAGGAGACGACGGAGGAGGATGTGGGAGCGTAGGTCTCACGAGCCCAGCATAGATAATTGGTCATCCCGCGATGCTCGACCATGACGCCCTTTGGCGTGCCGGTGGATCCCGATGTGTAGATGACATAGGCGAGATGGCGCGCTGTCAGGCCGAGGGCATGGGGGTCGGGATCGTCAGCGGACTGGTCGGCCCAGGCGGGCGTGGCCGTATCGAGATCGACCACGCTCAGATCGGCGATTGCCTCGGCGCCGAGCGCTTCGCGGCCGGCGGCGTCGCAAAGCAGCCGCCGCGGGGCGGCATCGTCGAGCACCTGCCGCAAGCGGCCGGACGGATAGGCCGGGTCCAGCGGCACATAGGCGCCACCCGCCTTGAGGATCGCCAGCAGTCCCACCACCATCGCCGGGCTGCGCTCGACGCAGATCGCAATGCGCTCGTCGGGTTTGACCCCGAGCCCGATCAGATGATGGGCCAGCCGGTTGGCATCGGCGTTCAGCTCGCCATAGCTCAGCTCTTCATTCTCATGGACCACCGCCACTGCCTCCGGCGCCCGGCGCACCTGCGCCTCGAACAGCGCGTGCACGCAAAGATCCGACGGATAGTCCGCTTCCGTCCGGTTCAACTCCTCCAGCAGGTAGCTGCGCTCGTCGGGAGGCAGGATGTCCAGCTCGGACACCGGCTGCTCGGCATCGGCAACCATCGCCCGCAGCAGCGCCAGCAGATAACCACATTGCCGCTCGATCGTCGCCCGGTCGAACAACGCCGTCGCATAACCCAGAGTCCCGGCGATGACCTCGCCCTGCTCTCCCAGGTTCAGTTCCAGATCGAACTTGACCTGATCGAGCCCCTCGCCCGCGGCCTCCACCCGCAGCCCCGGCAGGTCCAATGACCCGACGGTGTTGTTCTGCCAGGCCAGTCCCACCTGGAACAACGGCGTGTGATCGAGAGCCCGGGGCGGCTGGACGATCTCCACCACCTGCTCGAACGGCAGGTCCTGATGATCCTGTGCAGTCAAGGCCGCGCGCCGCGCCCGTTCCAGGAGATCGGACACGCTCGGCTCGCCGGACAGATCGATTCGAACCGCCAGGGTGTTGACGAAGAAACCGATCAACTCTTCGATCTCGCGGCGACGACGATTGGCCGTCGGCACACCGATCACGATATCGTCCTGCCCGGACAGGCGCGACAGCACCGCAGCCCAGGCCGCCAGCACCGTCATGAACAACGTCGTGCCATGCTGCCGGCTCAGCCGCTTGAGCCCGCGCGTCAGAGCCTGATCGATGACAACCGGCACGCTGGCTCCGGCAAACGACTGCTGTGCCGGCCGCGGCCAGTCCGTCGGCAGCGCAAGACGGGCCGGGGCGCCAGACAGGGTGTCGCGCCAATACTGCGCCTGACGCTGCAGCCGCTCGCCGGACAACCATTGCCGTTGCCAGGCGGCATAATCCGGATACTGGATCGCCAGCGGCGGCAAAGGATCGTCCTCTCCAGCCGCAAACGCGCGGTAAAGGCTGCTGAGCTCGCGCACCAGCACCCCCATCGACCAGCCGTCCGAGACGATATGATGCTGCGTCAGCAGAAAGACGTGCTCCTCATCCGCCAGCCGGATCAGCCGGCCGCGGATCAGCGGCTCGCGCGCCAGATCGAACGGCGTGCGCGCCTCTTCTTGGCACAGATCCAAAAGCCCGGCTTGCGCATCCGGCCTGTCCCGCAGATCGTGCTCGAGCACCGGCAATCCCCTGTCCCCGGACAAAATCTGGACCTGCGGGTCATCCTCTCCGGCGACGAACGTGCAGCGCAGCGCCTCGTGACGGGCAAACAGGCGGTCAAGGCTGCGCCGCCAGGCGACACGGTCGAGCCTGCCCTGCAGTCGCCACCCCAGGGGAATGTTATAGTTCGTGCTGTCTTCGTCCAACTGTGACAAGAACCAGAGACGCTGCTGCGAATAGGACAGCGGAAGCGCACCATCACGTCCGACTGGCATGATGACCGGTGCTGTCTGCGCACCAGAACCGTTCAGCACTTCGCCAACACTTAGCGCCAAATCGGCCAATGTTGGCTTGGCGAACAGGATCGCCAGCGGCAGCTCCACTGCCAAGGCCTCTGTCAGCCGGACGAGCACGCGAACCGCCAACAACGAGTGGCCGCCGAGCTCGAAGAAGTTGTCGTGGCGGCCGACCCGCTCGACCCCGAGAAGCTCCGCCCAGATCTCGGCCAGCGCCGTCTCGATCTCGCCGCGCGGTGCCTCGTAGGCCCGACGCGCATAGGCATCGTCCTCGGGGGCCGGCAGCGCCTTGCGGTCGAGCTTGCCGTTCACCGTCAGCGGCAGTGCGTCCAGCCGCACGAAGGCCGACGGCACCATGTAGTCCGGCAGCAGGCCGCTCAGGTGATGGCGCATCACGCTCGCAAGCTCGGCCCCATCGGCTTCGGCCGACCCGTCCGTCGTCTTCGCAACCACATAGGCGACGAGCCGCTTGTCGCCCGCCGCATCCGCGCGCGCCGCCACCGCGGCATCGCCGACAAGCTCATGCTCCAGCAGCCGGGCGGCGATCTCGCCCGGCTCGATGCGGAAGCCGCGGATCTTCACCTGGTCGTCGTTGCGGCCCAGAAACTCGAGATTGCCGTCCGGCAGGTAGCGCGCCAGGTCGCCGCTCCGGTACATGCGGGCATCCGCCTTGCCGCTGAACGGATCCGCCAGGAACCGCTCCGCCGTCAGCTCCGGACGGTTGAGGTAGCCGCGCGCCACCCCCGCCCCGCCGATATAAAGCTCGCCCACCGCCCCGAACGGAACCGGCTGACCATGGTCGTCAAGCACATAAAGCCGCGTGTTCGATATCGGACGCCCGATCGGCACATTCGTCGATCCGGAAAGGTCTGCAGGGATGTCATGGAAAGCACAACCGACAACCGCTTCCGTCGGGCCATACTCGTTGACCATTCTGGCAGCCGGCTGGATCTGACGCCATAGCTCGACCGTCGAAGACGACAATGCCTCACCGCCAATGACGAGCACCTCGACCTGGCTGGTGTCCGAAGCCGACAATAGCTGTTGCCCAAGCACATCCAGATGGCTCGGAGTGATTTTGACCAGGCTGCGGCCTAAGCCAAGCTCTACCTTAAGGTTTTCGGTTTCATTTCCATTGGATATGAGATGTTCATGCCCACCACAGATTAGAGGCGCAAACAGACTGGTAATCGTGGCATCGAAGGCGAGCGAAGAGGAGACGACGGAGGAGGATGTGGGAGCGTAGGTCTCACGAGCCCAGCATAGATAATTGGTCATCCCGCGATGCTCGACCATGACGCCCTTAGGCGTGCCGGTGGAGCCTGATGTGTAGATGACATAGGCGAGATGGCTGGGGGTCAGCCCGAGGGCATGCGGGTCGGGATCGTCAGCGGACTGACCGGCCCCTGGACGCTCGCCGTCCGAGAGATCGACCACGCTCAGATCGGCCAGCGCCTCGGCGCCGAGTGCTGCGCGACCGGCGGCATCGCAAAGCAACAGCCGCGGCGCGGCATCCTCGAGCACCTGCCGCAGCCGCGCCGACGGATAGGCCGGGTCCAGCGGAACATAGGCGCCGCCCGCCTTGAGGATCGCCAGCAGTCCCACCACCATCGACGGACTGCGCTCAAGGCAGATGGCCACACGGTCGTCCGGCTTGACACCAAGCCCGATCAGGTGATGGGAAAGACGGTTGGCACGGGCATTCAGTTCCCCATAGCTCAGCGTCTCGTCCTCATGAACCACCGCCACGGCATCCGGCGCACGCTGCACCTGCGCCTCGAACAGTTCGTGGACGCAACCGTCCGACGGATAATCGGCCGCCGTCCGGTTTAGATCCTCCAGCAGATAGGTCCGCTCGTCGGATGACAGCAGCTCGATGCGACCGACCGGCTGCCCGGCATCAGCAACCATCGCTCGCAGCAACGCCAGCAGATAACCACGCTGCCGCTCGATCGTCGCCTGATCGAACAGCGCCGTGGCATAACCAAACGTTCCGGCTATGACCTCATCGCACTCGCCAAGGCTCAGCTCCAGATCGAACTTGACCTGATCGAGCCCGTCCCCGGCCGCCTCCACGCTCAGCCCGGCAAGGTCGAACGACCCGACGGCGTTGTTCTGCCAGGCCAACATCACCTGGAACAGCGGCGTGTGATCGAGATGCCGGGGCGGCTTGACGATCTCCACCACCTGCTCGAACGGCAGGTCCTGATGCTCCTGTGCAGCCAGGGCCGTGCGCCGCGTCCGTTCCAGAAGCTCCGACACATCAGGCTCGCCGGACAGGTCGACCCGAAGCGCCAGGGTGTTGACGAAGAAGCCGATCAACTCTTCGATCTCGCGCCGGCCGCGATTGGCGCTCGGCACGCCGATCACAAGGTCGTCCTGCCCCGACAGACGCGACAGCACCGCCGCCCAGGCCGCCAGCACCGTCATGAACAAGGTCGTGCCATGCTGCCGGCTCAGCCGCTTCAGCCCCCGCGTCAGATCCGCATCGATGACAACAGGCACACTGGCCCCGGCAAACGACTGCTGGGCCGGCCGCGCACGGTCCGTCGGCAAGGCAAGTCGGGCCGGAGCGCCGGACAGGGCGTCGCGCCAATACTGCGCCTGGCTCTGCAGCCGTTCCCCCGACAGCCATTGGCGTTGCCAGGCGGCATAATCCGGGTACTGGATCGCCAGCGGCGGCAAAGGATCGTCCTCTCCAGCCGCAAACGCCCGGTAAAGCTGATTGAGTTCACGCATCAGCACGCCCATCGACCAGCCGTCCGAGACGATATGATGCTGGGTCAGCAGGAAGACGTGCTCCGCATCCGACATCCGGATCAGACGCCCGCGGATCAGCGGCCCGCGCGCAAGATCGAATGGCGTGCGCGCCTCTTCATGACACAGATCCAGAAGCGCCGCCTCAGCATCCGGCCGGCCCTGCAGATCGTGCTCCAGCACCGGCAACCCCGCCTCCGGCGGCAGAACCTCAACCCGGGGCTTGCCCTCCGGTGCGACAAAGACACTGCGCAGCGCCTCATGACGGGCAAACAAACGGTCAAGGCTGCGCTGCCAGGCGGTGCGGTCGAGCCCACCACGCAGCCGCAAGGCCAGCGGAATGTGATAGTTGGTGCTGCCCTCGTCCAGCTGCGCCAAAAACCATAGCCGCTGCTGCGCGGACGATGGTACTAGGACGCTTTCGCGTCCGACCTTTGGTAGCAACGCAGCTTCTCGGCTGCCACTCCGGCTTCTCTCTTTGGCAAGGGAGAGAAGCTCAGTTAGGCTTTCTGCATCCAGTTTTTCCAACCCGGATCTAATTAAATCTGTCATTTCTAGACTCCAGAGAGAGCAGCTTCAGAAGCTCGTGACGATCAAACGCCTGTTCGATCAAAGTGATAGAAGTTGCGCGAGCGACCTCCGCCAGCACCGGCGTGGCAAACAGCCTCGTCAGCGGCAACGCGACGCCAACAGCCTGCGACATCCGGCTCGAGAGCTGCACCGCCAGCAAGGAATGTCCGCCGAGCTCGAAGAAGTTGTCGTGGCGGCCGACCCGCTCGACCCCGAGAAGCTCCGCCCAGATCTCGGCCAGCGCCGTCTCGATCTCGCCGCGCGGTGCCTCGTAGGCCCGACGCGCATAGGCATCGTCCTCGGGGGCCGGCAGCGCCTTGCGGTCGAGCTTGCCGTTCACCGTCAGCGGCAGTGCGTCCAGCCGCACGAAGGCCGACGGCACCATGTAGTCCGGCAGCAGGCCGCTCAGGTGATGGCGCATCACGCTCGCAAGCTCGGCCCCATCGGCTTCGGCCGACCCGTCCGTCGTCTTCGCAACCACATAGGCGACGAGCCGCTTGTCGCCCGCCGCATCCGCGCGCGCCACCACCGCCGCCTCGCGCACCCGGGCGTGCTCGCAAAGCCGTGCGGCGATCTCGCCCGGCTCGATGCGGAAGCCGCGGATCTTCACCTGGTCGTCGTTGCGGCCGAGGAACTCCAGATTGCCGTCCGGCAGATAGCGCCCCAGATCGCCGGTCCGGTACAGCCGATCGCCGTCCACAAAGGGACTGGCGATGAACCGCTCCGCCGTCAGCTCGGGACGGTTCAGGTAGCCCCGCGCCACCCCTGCCCCGCCGATGTAAAGCTCACCCGCCGCCCCGAACGGCACGGGCGCACCATGACCGTCCAGCAGATACACCCGCGTGTTGGCAATCGGACGGCCGATCGTCTCAACGACAGCCTCTCCCCTCGGCATGCAAATCCAGGTCGAGTACGTCGTCGTTTCCGAAGGAGCGTACAGATTACAGATCTTCTCTACGCCACTGCTCTCGAAGACCCTCTCGATCAGATCTGCCTTCAGCCGCTCACCCGCCAAATTGATCACGCTGGTCGAAGCCGGCACGGCTTGCTGGTCGACCAGAGCGGCGATCGCCGAGGGGACCGTGTTGATCAAGGAGACATCCAAGGGCGTCTGCGCCAGCGCCAGTGCATCCTCGACAAGATAAAGCGTGCTTCCTTGCGACAGCGGAACGAAGCACTCATAGACGGACAAATCAAAACTGATCGAGGTAGAAAACAGCGTGCGGCTGATCTCTGACTCCGCAAATACGCCGCTGCTCCAATGCAGCAGGTTGACGGTGCTGGCATGCTCGACCATGACGCCCTTTGGGGTTCCGGTGGAGCCGGAGGTGTAGATGACATAGGCGAGATGGCGTGCGGTCAGGCCAAGGGCGCTCGGGTCCGGGTTCGAGGCCGGCAGTTCGGCCCAGGCCGGGGTCGCCGTCTCCAGATCGATCACCGTCAGATCGACCGTCGCCTCCGGGCCGAGTGCTGCGCGGCCGGCCGGATCGCAAAGCAGCAGGTGCGGTGCGGCATCCTCGACAACCTGCCGCAGCCGCGCGCACGGATAGGCCGGGTCCAGCGGCAGATAGGCGCCGCCCGCCTTGAGGATCGCCAAAAGTCCCACCACCATCGACGGGCTGCGCTCCAGGCAGATCGCCACCGGCTGATCCGGCCTGACACCGAGCCCGATCAGGTGATGGGCCAGCCGGTTGGCACGGGCATTCAGTTCCCCATAGCTCAGCGTCTCGTCCTCATGAACCACCGCCACGGCATCCGGCGCACGCTGCACCTGCGCCTCGAACAGTTCGTGGACGCAACCGTCCGACGGATAATCGGCCGCCGTCCGGTTCAGATCCTCCAGCAGATAGCTGCGCTCGGCGGCCGGCAGGATGTCGATGCGGCCGACCGGCTGGTCGGCATCGGCAACCATCGCCCGCAGCAGCGCCAGCAGATAACCACGCTGCCGCTCGATCGTCGCTTCATCGAACAGCGCCGTGGCATAGCCAAACGTCCCGGCGATGACCTCGCCATGCTCACCAAGGTTCAGCTCCAGATCGAACTTGACCTGATCGAGCCCGTCCCCGGCCGCCTCCACGCTCAGCCCGGCAAGGTCGAACGACCCGACGGCGTTGTTCTGCCAGGCCAACATCACCTGGAACAGCGGCGTGTGATCGAGATGCCGGGGCGGCTTGACGATCTCCACCTGCTCGAACGGCAGGTCCTGATGCTCCTGCGCAGCCAGGGCCGTGCGCCGCGTCCGTTCCAGAAGCTCCGACACATCAGGCTCGCCCGACAGGTCGACCCGAAGCGCCAGGGTGTTGACGAAGAAGCCGATCAACTCTTCGATCTCGCGCCGGCCGCGATTGGCGCTCGGCACGCCGATCACAAGGTCGTCCTGCCCCGACAGACGCGACAGCACCGCCGCCCAGGCCGCCAGCACCGTCATGAACAAGGTCGTGCCATGCTGCCGGCTCAGCCGCTTCAGCCCCCGCGTCAGGTCCGCATCGATGACAACAGGCACACTGGCCCCGGCAAACGACTGCTGGGCCGGCCGCGCACGGTCCGTCGGCAAGGCAAGTCGGGCCGGAGCGCCGGACAGGGCGTCGCGCCAATACTGCGCCTGGCTCTGCAGCCGTTCCCCCGACAGCCATTGGCGTTGCCAGGCGGCATAATCCGGATACTGGATCGCCAGCGGCGGCAAAGGATCGTCCTCTCCAGCCGCAAACGCCCGGTAAAGCTGACTGAGTTCACGCATCAGCACGCCCATCGACCAGCCGTCCGAGACGATATGATGCTGGGTCAGCAGGAAGACGTGCTCCGCATCCGACATCCGGATCAGACGCCCGCGGATCAGCGGCCCGCGCGCAAGATCGAATGGCGTGCGCGCCTCTTCATGGCACAGATCCAGAAGCGCCGCCTCTGCATCCGGCCGGCCCCGCAGATCGTGCTCGAGCACCGGCAACCCCGCATCCGGCGGCAGAACCTCAACCCGGGGCTTGCCCTCCGGTGCGACAAAGACACTGCGCAGCGCCTCGTGACGGGCAAACAAATGGTCAAGGCTGCGCTGCCAGGCGGTGCGGTCGAGCCCACCACGCAGCCGCAAGGCCAGCGGAATGTGATAGTTGGTGCTGCCCTCGTCCAGCTGCGCCAAAAACCATAGCCGCTGCTGCGCAAACGACAGCACAAGCGGCCCATCACGCCCGATTGGGGCGATGGCCGGTTGTCGCTGTGAATCGGAACTACTCAACGCCGCAATCGTCAGCGCCAGATCGGCCAGCACCGGCCTGGCGAACAGCCTCGTCAGCGGCAGCGCGACGCCAACAGCCTGCGACAGCCGGCTGGAGAGCTGCACCGCCAGCAAGGAATGTCCGCCGAGCTCGAAGAAGTTGTCGTGGCGGCCGACCCGCTCGACCCCGAGAAGCTCCGCCCAGATCTCTGCCAGCGCCGTCTCGATCTCGCCGCGCGGCGCCTCATAGGTGCGGTGCGCATAGGCGTCGTCCTCCGGCGAAGGCAGCCCCTTGCGGTCGAGCTTGCCGTTCGGCGTCAAAGGCAGTGCTTCCAACCGCACGAACGCCGACGGCACCATGTAGTCCGGCAGCCGCCCGCCCAGATGCGCGCGCAAGGCGCCGGCCAGCCGGCTTCCATCCTCGTCGTCCGATCCGGCCTCGGGCGCGCACACGACATAGGCGACAAGCTGCTTGTCGCCGGCGCGGTCCTGGCGCGCCACCACCGCCGCCTCGCGCACCCAGGCATGCTCGCCAAGCCGCGCGGCGATCTCGCCCGGCTCGATGCGGAAGCCGCGGATCTTCACCTGCTCGTCGTTGCGGCCGAGGAACTCCAGATTGCCGTCCGGCAGATACCGCCCCAGATCCCCGGTCCGGTACATCCGCCCCCCAGCCGCGCCGCAGAACGGATCAGGCAGGAAACGCTCCGCCGTCAGCTCGGGGCGGTTCAGGTAGCCACGTGCTACGCCTGCCCCGCCGATGTAAAGCTCGCCAACCGCCCCAAACGGGACGGGTGCGTCAAATTGGTCCAGGAGATATATTTGAAGATCCGGGATCCGTTCGCCGATCGGACCGCATGAGCTGGACGTATCAGACTTGTTAAGAGGCCGATAAGTCACATGCACAGTCGTCTCTGTGATGCCGTACATGTTGATCAGCCGTGGGGCATGCTCAAAATGCCGTTCGAACCACGGCTTCAGAGAGGAAGGCTCCAAGGCCTCGCCTCCAAAAATCACATAGCGAAGCTGGTTGCGAACTCCACTCTCACGCTCGGCTTCGATCAGAGCTTTAAACGCCGAAGGGGTCTGGTTGAGCACCGTGACGCTTGACTTGCAAACCAGAGTATAAAAGTCGGGAGCAGAGCGAGCTATATGCCGCGGTACGAGAACCAGACGTCCACCACAGTGCAGCGCTCCCCACAACTCCCAAACCGAGAAGTCGAACGAGAAAGAATGAAACAGGCACCAGACATCGCGCTCGTTGAAATCGTACCAGCTCCGTGTCGCCTCAAACAAACGGACAATTTGCGCATGCTCGACCATGACGCCCTTTGGGGTTCCGGTGGAGCCTGAGGTGTAGATGACATAGGCGAGATGGCGCGGGCTCAGGCCAAGGGCGCTCGGGTCTGGGTCCGAGGCCGGCAGTTCGGCCCAGGCCGGGGTCGCCGTCTCCAGATCGATCACCGTCAGATCGGCCGTCGCCTCCGGGCCGAGTGCTGCGCGGCCGGCCGCATCGCAAAGCAGCAGGTGCGGTGCGGCATCCTCGAGCACCTGCCGCAGCCGCGCCGACGGATAGGCGGGATCCAGCGGAACATAGGCGCCGCCCGCCTTGAGGATCGCCAAAAGACCCACCACCATCGCCGGGCTGCGCTCCAGGCAGATCGCCACCGGCTGATCCGGCCTGACACCCAGCCCGATCAGGTGATGGGCCAGCCGGTTGGCCCGCGCGTTGAGCTCGCCATAGCTCAGGCGCTCGTCCTCATGGACCACCGCCACCGCCTCCGGCGCTTTTTGCACCTGCTGCTCGAACAGCTCGTGGATGCACCGCTCCGACGGATAGGCCGCCGCCGTCCGGTTCAGATCCTCCAGCAGATAGCTGCGTTCGGCGGCCGGCAGGATATCGATGCGGCCGACCGGCTGCCCGGCATCAGCAACCATCGCTCGCAGCAACGCCAGCAGATAACCACGCTGCCGCTCGATCGTCGCCTGATCGAACAGCGCCGTGGCATAACCAAACGTTCCGGCTATGACCTCATCGCACTCGCCAAGGCTCAGCTCCAGATCGAACTTGACCTGATCGAGCCCCTCCCCGGCCGCCTCCACGCTCAGCCCGGCAAGGTCGAACGACCCGACAGCGTTGTTCTGCCAGGCCAACATCACCTGGAACAGCGGCGTGTGATCAAGATGCCGGGGCGGCTTGACGATCTCCACCACCTGCTCGAACGGCAGGTCCTGATGCTCCTGCGCAGCCAGGGCCGTGCGCCGCGTCCGTTCCAGAAGCTGCGACACATCAGGCTCGCCCGACAGGTCGACCCGAAGCGCCAGGGTGTTGACGAAGAAGCCAATCAATTCTTCGATCTCGCGCCGGCCACGATTGGCGGTCGGCACACCGATCACAATGTCGTCCTGCCCCGACAGACGCGACAGCACCGCCGCCCAGGCCGCCAGCACCGTCATGAACAAGGTCGTGCCATGCTGCCGGCTCAGCCGCTTCAGCCCCCGCGTCAGGTCCGCATCGATGACAACAGGCACACTGGCCCCGGCAAACGACTGCTGGGCCGGACGCGCACGGTCCGTCGGCAAGGCAAGTCGGGCCGGAGCGCCGGACAGGGCGTCGCGCCAATACTGCGCCTGGCTCTGCAGCCGTTCCCCCGACAGCCATTGGCGTTGCCAGGCGGCATAATCCGGATACTGGATCGCCAGCGGCGGCAAAGGATCGTCCTCTCCAGCCGCAAACGCCCGGTAAAGCTGACTGAGTTCACGCATCAGCACGCCCATCGACCAGCCGTCCGAGACGATATGATGCTGGGTCAGCAGGAAGACGTGCTCCGCATCCGACATCCGGATCAGACGCCCGCGGATCAGCGGCCCGCGCGCAAGATCGAATGGCGTGCGCGCCTCTTCATGACACAGATCCAGAAGCGCCGCCTCAGCATCCGGCCGGCCCTGCAGATCGTGCTCCAGCACCGGCAACCCCGCCTCCGGCGGCAGAACCTCAACCCGGGGCTTGCCCTCCGGTGCGACAAAGACACTGCGCAGCGCCTCATGACGGGCAAACAAACGGTCAAGGCTGCGCTGCCAGGCGGTGCGGTCGAGCCCACCACGCAGCCGCAAGGCCAGCGGAATGTGATAGTTGGTGCTGCCCTCGTCCAGCTGCGCCAAAAACCATAGCCGCTGCTGCGCAAACGACAGCACAAGCGGCCCATCACGCCCGATTGGGGCGATGGCCGGTTGTCGCTGTGAATCGGAACTACTCAACGCCGCAATCGTCAGCGCCAGATCGGCCAGCACCGGCTTGGAGAACACCGTCCTGAGCGGCAGCTCGACGCCTACGGCCTGCGACAGCCGGCTGAACGAGCGCACCGCCAGGAGCGAGTGTCCGCCGAGTTCGAAGAAGTGGTCGTGGCGGCCGACCCGCTCGACCCCGAGCAGTTCCGCCCAGATGCCGGCCAGCATCGTCTCGATCTCGCCCTGCGGCGCCTCATAGGTGCGGCGCACATAAGCATCGCCCTCCGGAGCCGGCAGCCCCTTGCGGTCCAGCTTGCCGTTCGCCGTCAAAGGCAGTGCGTCCAGCCGCACGAAGGCCGACGGCACCATGTAGTCCGGCAGCAGGCCACTGAGATGGGCTCGCAACGACGCAGCAAGTCCGGCGCCATCGGCTTCGTCCGACCCGTCCGTCGTCTTCGCAACCACATAGGCGACGAGCCGCTTGTCGCCGGTGCGATCCTGGCGCGCCACCACCGCCGCCTCGCGCACCCAGGCATGCTCGCCAAGCCGCGCGGCGATCTCGCCCGGCTCGATGCGGAAGCCGCGGATCTTCACCTGCTCGTCGTTGCGGCCGAGGAACTCCAGATTGCCGTCCGGCAGATACCGCCCCAGGTCGCCGGTCCGGTACAGCCGGGCCCCTGCCTCATCGCTGAACGGATCGGCCAGGAAACGCTCGGCCGTCAGCTCGGGGCGGTTGAGGTAGCCACGCGCTACACCGGCACCCCCGATATACAACTCCCCGACCGCTCCATACGGAACGGGCGCACCATGACCGTCCAGCAGATACACCCGCGTGTTGGCAATCGGACGGCCAATCGTCTCAACGACAGCCTCTCCCCTCGGCATGCAAATCCAGGTCGAGTACGTCGTCGTCTCGGATGGAGCGTACAGATTACAGATCTTCTCTACGCCACTGCTCTCGAAGACCCTCTCGATCAGATCTGCCTTCAGCCGCTCACCCGCCAAATTGATCACGCTTGTCGAAGCCGGCACGGCTTGCTTGTCGACCAGAGCGGCGATCGCCGAGGGGACCGTGTTGATCAAGGAGACATCCAAGGACGTCTGCGCCGGCGCCAGTGCATCCTCGACAAGATAAAGCGTGCTTCCTTGCGACAGCGGAACGAAGCACTCATAGACGGACAGATCAAAACTGATCGAGGTAGAAAACAGCGTGCGGCTGATCTCTGACTCCGCAAACACGCCGCTGCTCCAATGCAGCAGGTTGACGGTGCTGGCATGCTCGATCATGACGCCCTTTGGTGTTCCGGTTGAACCGGAGGTGTAGATGACATAGGCGAGATGGCGTGAGGTCAGGCCA
Source organism: Rhizobium sp. 007 (assembly GCF_015353075.1). Taxonomy (NCBI): domain Bacteria; kingdom Pseudomonadati; phylum Pseudomonadota; class Alphaproteobacteria; order Hyphomicrobiales; family Rhizobiaceae; genus Rhizobium; species Rhizobium sp. 007. Next base: position 208,093 of record NZ_CP064189.1, read on the forward strand.
AGGGCGCTCGGGTCCGGGTTCGAGGCCGGCAGTTCGGCCCAGGCCGGGGGCGCCGTCTCCAGATCGACCACCGTCAGATCGGCCGTCGCCTCCGGGCCGAGTGCTGCGCGGCCGGCCGCATCGCAAAGCAGCAGGTGCGGTGCGGCATCCTCGAGCACCTGCCGCAGCCGCGCGACGGATAGGCGGGATCCAGCGGCATAGGCGCCGCCCGCCTTGAGGATCGCCAAAAGACCCACCACCATCGCCGGGCTGCGCTCCAGGCAGATCGCCACCGGCTGATCCGGCCTGACACCCAGCCCGATCAGGTGATGGGCCAGCCGGTTGGCCCGCGCGTTGAGCTCGCCATAGCTCAGGCGCTCGTCCTCATGGACCACCGCCACCGCCTCCGGCGCTTTTGCACCTGCTGCTCGAACAGCTCGTGGATGCACCGCTCCGACGGATAGGCCGCCGCCGTCCGGTTCAGATCCTCCAGCAGATAGCTGCGTTCGGCGGCCGGCAGGATGTCGAGCTCGCGCACCGGCCTATTAGGGGCATGCTCCAGCGCCTCGGCCAATTGCTCGAGCACCTGCTGCATGTAGCCGCAGACCCGATCCGCAGACACGGGCTCCACCACCTGCGCCGTCAGGCCGAGCGCCTCGCCAAAATCCTCCACCGACAGGGTCAGCGGATAGTTGGTGCGCTCCTCGCCGCCCAGCCATTCCGCGCGGACACATCAGCCACCGCAGCGCAGCCGACACGGCCGCCGGCGTGTGGCGGTAGTTCAACAGCGCGCTGAACAGCGGCGCCGGCGGCAACCCCGCTGCAGCGTTGCGCCAGCGCCAGCGAGGCATGCTCGTGCGCCAGCAGCTCAGCCAGCCGCGCATGGTGTGGCCGCACGCTCGCCTCGACCCCGTCCCGTCGATCGACGCAATGGCAGGGTGTTCATGAACAGGCCCATCGCCCGGTCGGCGCCGCACCCGCATGCATGCGGCCGAACAGCACCGTGCCGAACACCACCTGCTCACGGCCGCTTGCACGCGCCACCACCTGCCCCCAGGCCAGATGGCAAAGGCTCGCCAGGCTCACCCCGAGCCGTCGTGCCTGGCTGCGCAGCCGGTCGTGAGCGCCTGCGGCAACATCCGCCGCGCCTCGTGAGACCCGATGCCATCACCATAGACCTCGCTCAGCCCAAACGGCGTCGTCGGCGCGTCGATATCCGACAACTGCGATCGGAAGAACTGCTCATGCGCCTCCACACCGACCCCCAGTCGGGCCTGTGCGATCAGATTGCGGAACGGCTGCGGCGTGCCCAGCTCATGCCCTCGGCCCCCCAGCACCGCCTCGACCTCGGAATGCAGCACCTCCGACGTCGTGTGATCCCCGATCAGATGATGCTGCAGCTCCAGCAGCAGCCAACGGTCACTATCTGGTTCGACGGCGATCACGAACCGCATCAATGGCGCCCGGCCGAGATCAATACGATGCTGACGTGGATCGAAACGGCGCTTCAACTGCTCATGGCCAGGACCCCCATCTGCATCCAGCTCAACCTCGACCACATCCAGCGGTGCAGTGCGCCAGACCACCTGCGCCGGGTTGGACAGCCCTTCCCAGACAAAGGCGGTGCGCAGAATGTCGTGCCGGGCCACGACTTGCTGAACCGCGCCAAGATAGCGCTCAAGCAGGCCACGGTCGGCGAACGCCATCTGCGAGACCAGCAGATAGGGATCGCCCCGGGTTGCCAGCAGATGGTGGAACAGAATGCCGTCCTGCAGCGGCGACAGGCCATAAATGTCCTGGATATTGCCGACGCCACCGGGAACCGTCGCCACGATCCGATCGATCTCCGGCTGGGTCAATTCGGCGAGCGGCAGCATCTGCGGCGTAATCGCCGTACTCTGCTTGGTGATCAGGTTGGCAGGCACCGCCACCTCGTGATGGCTGCCAAGGCTGGCGGCAAGATCGGCCAGCACCGGCCTGGCGAACAGGGTGCGCACCTCCCCCCGAGCGACAGCCGCCGCAGCCGCTCCATCAGCTGCACCGCCAGCAAGGAATGTCCGCCGAGCTCGAAGAAGTTGTCGTGGCGGCCGACCCGCTCGACCCCGAGAAGCTCCGCCCAGATCTCTGCCAGCGCCGTCTCGATCTCGCCGCGCGGCGCCTCATAGGTGCGGTGCGCATAGGCGTCGTCCTCCGGCGAAGGCAGCCCCTTGCGGTCGAGCTTGCCGTTCGGCGTCAAGGGCAGTGCTTCGATCCGCACGAACGCCGACGGCACCATGTAGTCCGGCAGCCGCCCGCTCAGATGCGCCCGCAAGGCGCCGGCAAGCCCGCCTCCATCGTCGTCGTCCGATCCTGCCTCGGGTCCACACACGACATAGGCGACAAGGTGCTTGTCGCCGGCACGGTCCTGGCGCGCCACCACCACCGCCTCGCGCACCCAGGCGTGCTCGCCAAGCCGTGCGGCGATCTCGCCCGGCTCGATGCGGAAGCCGCGGATCTTCACCTGGTCGTCGTTGCGGCCGAGGAACTCCAGATTGCCGTCCGGCAGATAGCGCCCCAGATCGCCGGTCCGGTACAGCCGGGCCCCTGCCTCATCGCTGAACGGATCGGCCAGGAAACGCTCCGCCGTCAGCTCGGGGCGGTTGAGGTAGCCACGCGCTACACCGGCACCCCCGATATACAACTCCCCGACCGCTCCATACGGAACCGGCGCACCATGACCGTCCAGCAGATACACCCGCGTGTTGGCAATCGGACGGCCAATCGTCTCAACGACAGCCTCTCCCCTCGGCATGCAAATCCAGGTCGAGTACGTCGTCGTCTCGGATGGAGCGTACAGATTACAGATCTTCTCTACGCCACTGCTCTCGAAGACCCTCTCGATCAGATCTGCCTTCAGCCGCTCACCCGCCAAATTGATCACGCTTGTCGAAGCCGGCACGGCTTGCTTGTCGACCAGAGCGGCGATCGCCGAGGGGACCGTGTTGATCAAGGAGACATCCAAGGGCGTCTGCGCCAGCGCCAGTGCATCCTCGACAAGATAAAGCGTGCTTCCTTGCGACAGCGGAACGAAGCACTCATAGACGGACAAATCAAAACTGATCGAGGTAGAAAACAGCGTGCGGCTGATCTCTGACTCCGCAAACACGCCGCTGCTCCAATGCAGCAGGTTGACGGTGCTGGCATGCTCGACCATGACGCCCTTTGGGGTTCCGGTGGAGCCTGAGGTGTAGATGACATAGGCGAGATGGCGCGGGCTCAGGCCAAGGGCGCTCGGGTCTGGGTCCGAGGCCGGCAGTTCGGCCCAGGCCGGGGTCGCCGTCTCCAGATCGATCACCGTCAGATCGGCCGTCGCCTCCGGGCCGAGTGCTGCGCGGCCGGCCGCATCGCAAAGCAGCAGGTGCGGTGCGGCATCCTCGAGCACCTGCCGCAGCCGCGCCGACGGATAGGCGGGATCCAGCGGAACATAGGCGCCGCCCGCCTTGAGGATCGCCAAAAGACCCACCACCATCGCCGGGCTGCGCTCCAGGCAGATCGCCACCGGCTGATCCGGCCTGACACCCAGCCCGATCAGGTGATGGGCCAGCCGGTTGGCCCGCGCGTTGAGCTCGCCATAGCTCAGGCGCTCGTCCTCATGGACCACCGCCACCGCCTCCGGCGCTTTTTGCACCTGCTGCTCGAACAGCTCGTGGATGCACCGCTCCGACGGATAGGCCGCCGCCGTCCGGTTCAGATCCTCCAGCAGATAGCTGCGTTCGGCGGCCGGCAGGATGTCGAGCTCGCGCACCGGCCTATTAGGGGCATGCTCCAGCGCCTCGGCCAATTGCTCGAGCACCTGCTGCATGTAGCCGCAGACCCGATCCGCAGACACGGGCTCCACCACCTGCGCCGTCAGGCCGAGCGCCTCGCCAAAATCCTCCACCGACAGGGTCAGCGGATAGTTGGTGCGTTCCTCGCCGCCCAGCCATTCCACGCCGACAGGACATCGTCCGTTCCGGAGCCGGACAGGCCGCCGGCGTGTGTGACGGTAGTTCAACAGCGCGCTGAACAGCGGCGCCGGCGCCGCAACCCCGCTGCAGCGTTGCGCCAGCGCCAGCGAGGCATGCTCGTGCGCCAGCAGCTCGGAAAGCCGCGCATGGGTGTCCGCACGCTCGCCTCGACCCCGGTCCCGTCGAGGTCGAGCCGCACAGGCAGGGTGTTGATGAACAGGCCCAGCGCCCGGTCGGCGCCCGCACCGCATGCATGCGGCCGAACAGCACCGTGCCGAACACCACCTGCTCACGGCCGCTGCTGCACGCGCCACCACCTGCCCCCAGGCCAGATGGCAAAGGCTCGCCAGGCTCACCCCAGCCGCCGCGCTTGTTGCCGCAGCCGATCGTTGAGCGCCTGCGGCAACATCCGCCGCGCCTCGTGAGACCCGATGCCATCACCATAGACCTCGCTCAGCCCAAACGGCGTCGTCGGCGCGTCGATATCCGACAACTGCGATCGGAAGAACTGCTCATGCGCCTCCACACCGACCCCCAGTCGGGCCTGTGCGATCAGATTGCGGAACGGCTGCGGCGTGCCCAGCTCATGCCCTCGGCCCCCCAGCACCGCCTCGACCTCGGAATGCAGCACCTCCGACGTCGTGTGATCCCCGATCAGATGATGCTGCAGCTCCAGCAGCAGCCAACGGTCACTATCTGGTTCGACGGCGATCACGAACCGCATCAATGGCGCCCGGCCGAGATCAATACGATGCTGACGCGGATCGAACCGCCGCCTGAGCTCATCGGCGCCGGAACCATCACAGCCCTCCAGCTCAACCTCGACCACATCCAGCGGTGCAGTGCGCCAGACCACCTGCGCCGGGTTGGACAGCCCCTCCCAGACAAAGGCGGTGCGCAGAATGTCGTGCCGGGCCACGACTTGCTGAACCGCGCCAAGATAGCGCTCAAGCAGGCCACGGTCGGCGAACGCCATCTGCGAGACCAGCAGATAGGGATCGCCCCGGCTGGCCAGCAGATGGTGGAACAGAATGCCGTCCTGCAGCGGCGACAGGCCATAAATGTCCTGGATGTTGCCGACACCGCCGGGAACCGTGGCGACGATCCGGTCGATCTCCTCCTGGGTCAGATCGATGAGCGGCAGCATCTGCGGCGTAATCGCCGTACTCTCCTCGGTGATCAGGTTGGCAGGCACCGCCACCTCGTGATGGCTGCCCAGGCTGGCGGCCAGATCGGCCAGCACCGGCCTGGCGAACAGGGTGCGCACCTCCACCCCCAGCGACAGCCGCCGCAGCCGCTCCATCAATTGAACCGCCAGGAGCGAGTGGCCGCCGAGTTCGAAGAAGTGGTCGTGGCGTCCGACCCGCTCCAGCCCCAGGAGCTCCGCCCAGATCCCGGCCAGCGCCGTCTCGATCTCGCCTTGCGGCGCCGCATAGGCCGCCCGCGCATAGGCCTCGTCGGCCGGCGCCGGCAGCCCCTTGCGGTCGAGCTTGCCGTTCGCCGTCAAGGGCAGTGCTTCCAACCGCACGAACGCCGACGGCACCATGTAGTCCGGCAGCCGCCCGCCCAGATGCGCCCGCAAGGCGACGGCCAGCCCGCTTCCATCGTCGTCGTCCGATCCGGCCTCGGGTCCACACACGACATAGGCGACAAGGTGCTTGTCGCCGGCGCGGTCCTGGCGCGCCACCACCGCCGCCTCGCGCACCCGGGCGTGCTCGCAAAGCCGGGCGGCGATCTCGCCCGGCTCGATGCGGAAGCCGCGGATCTTCACCTGGTCGTCGTTGCGGCCCAGAAACTCCAGATTGCCGTCCGGCAGATACCGCCCCAGGTCGCCGGTCCGGTACAGCCGGGCCCCTGCCTCATCGCTGAACGGATCGGCCAGGAAACGCTCCGCCGTCAGCTCGGGGCGGTTGAGGTAGCCACGCGCTACACCGGCACCCCCGATATACAACTCCCCGACCGCTCCATACGGAACGGGCGCACCATGACCGTCCAGCAGATACACCCGCGTGTTGGCAATCGGACGGCCGATCGGGATCGAATTGAGCCCTTTGATAACATTCGATATTTCGAATGTGGCACATCCAACCGTGGCTTCTGTCGGACCAAAATGATTGATTAGACGCACATCTGGAAAGCGCTCTTGCCAAAACTTTATGTCTTCGGGAATCAGCGCTTCACCACCAACCATCAGTGCGCTCGTCGGCGGTGGTCCTACGTACCCCTGAAGGCGCTTGTTGAGCATGCTCAGATGTGAAGGCGTTAGTTTAACGAGATCATAGGGTTGGCCATCCTTCATAGTGACAAGTGCATCAAGTTGAGCAGTTGGCTCTAGAAGATGAAGTCTGGCACCCGCCAATAGGGGGCCGAATAGGGTTGTAATAATGCCGTCGAAGCTTAGTGAATGTAGTATGGGTGAACCATTCACTGCTCCTTGGTAATAGCTGTCATCTGACCACCGTGAATAATTCACCAAGTTTCCATGCTCGATCATGACGCCTTTTGGTGTTCCGGTTGAACCGGATGTGTAGATGACATAGGCGAGATGGCGTGCGGTCAGGCCGAGCGCCTGCGGGTCGGGGTCGGAAGATGGCGCATCCGCCCAGGCGGGTATTGCCGCATCCACGTCGACCACACTCACGGCCGCCAGCGCCTCGGCGCCGAGTGCTGCGCGACCGGCGGCATCGCAAAGCAACAGCCGCGGCGCGGCATCCTCGAGCACCTGCCGCAGCCGCGCCGACGGATAGGCCGGGTCCAGCGGAACATAGGCGCCGCCCGCCTTGAGGATCGCCAGCAGTCCCACCACCATCGACGGACTGCGCTCAAGGCAGATGGCCACACGGTCGTCCGGCTTGACACCGAGCCCGATCAGGTGATGGGCCAGCCGGTTGGCACGGGCATTCAGTTCCCCATAGCTCAGCGTCTCGTCCTCATGAACCACCGCCACGGCATCCGGCGCACGCTGCACCTGCGCCTCGAACAGTTCGTGGACGCAACCGTCCGACGGATAATCGGCCGCCGTCCGGTTCAGATCCTCCAGCAGATAGCTGCGTTCGGCGGCCGGCAGGATATCGATGCGGCCGACCGGCTGCCCGGCATCAGCAACCATCGCTCGCAGCAACGCCAGCAGATAACCACGCTGCCGCTCGATCGTCGCCTGATCGAACAGCGCCGTGGCATAACCAAACGTTCCGGCTATGACCTCATCGCACTCGCCAAGGCTCAGCTCCAGATCGAACTTGACCTGATCGAGCCCGTCCCCGGCCGCCTCCACGCTCAGCCCGGCAAGGTCGAACGACCCGACGGCGTTGTTCTGCCAGGCCAACATCACCTGGAACAGCGGCGTGTGATCGAGATGCCGGGGCGGCTTGACGATCTCCACCACCTGCTCGAACGGCAGGTCCTGATGCTCCTGTGCAGCCAGGGCCGTGCGCCGCGTCCGTTCCAGAAGCTCCGACACATCAGGCTCGCCCGACAGGTCGACCCGAAGCGCCAGGGTGTTGACGAAGAAGCCGATCAACTCTTCGATCTCGCGCCGGCCGCGATTGGCGCTCGGCACGCCGATCACAAGGTCGTCCTGCCCCGACAGACGCGACAGCACCGCCGCCCAGGCCGCCAGCACCGTCATGAACAAGGTCGTGCCATGCTGCCGGCTCAGCCGCTTCAGCCCCCGCGTCAGGTCCGCATCGATGACAACAGGCACACTGGCCCCGGCAAACGACTGCTGGGCCGGCCGCGCACGGTCCGTCGGCAAGGCAAGTCGGGCCGGAGCGCCGGACAGGGCGTCGCGCCAATACTGCGCCTGGCTCTGCAGCCGTTCCCCCGACAGCCATTGGCGTTGCCAGGCGGCATAATCCGGATACTGGATCGCCAGCGGCGGCAAAGGATCGTCCTCTCCAGCCGCAAACGCCCGGTAAAGCTGACTGAGTTCACGCATCAGCACGCCCATCGACCAGCCGTCCGAGACGATATGATGCTGGGTCAGCAGGAAGACGTGCTCCGCATCCGACATCCGGATCCGACGCCCGCGGATCAGCGGCCCGCGCGCAAGATCGAATGGCGTGCGCGCCTCTTCATGACACAGATCCAGAAGCGCCGCCTCAGCATCCGGCCGGCCCTGCAGATCGTGCTCCAGCACCGGCAACCCCGCCTCCGGCGGCAGAACCTCAACCCGGGGCTTGCCCTCCGGTGCGACAAAGACACTGCGCAGCGCCTCATGACGGGCAAACAAACGGTCAAGGCTGCGCTGCCAGGCGGTGCGGTCGAGCCCACCACGCAGCCGCAAGGCCAGCGGAATGTGATAGTTGGTGCTGCCCTCGTCCAGCTGCGCCAAAAACCATAGCCGCTGCTGCGCAAACGACAGCACAAGCGGCCCATCACGCCCGATTGGGGCGATGGCCGGTTGTCGCTGTGAATCGGAACTACTCAACGCCGCAATCGTCAGCGCCAGATCGGCCAGCACCGGCTTGGAGAACAGCGTCCTGAGCGGCAGCTCGACGCCTACGGCCTGCGACAGCCGGCTGAACGAGCGCACCGCCAGGAGCGAGTGTCCGCCGAGTTCGAAGAAGTGGTCGTGGCGGCCGATCCGCTCGACACCGAGCAGTTCCGCCCAGATGCCGGCCAGCATCGTCTCGATCTCGCCCTGCGGCGCCTCGTAGGTGCGGCGCACATAAGCATCGCCCTCCGGAGCCGGAAGCCCCTTGCGGTCCAGCTTGCCGTTCGGCGTCAAAGGCAGTGCTTCCAACCGCACGAACGCCGACGGCACCATGTAGTCCGGCAGCCGCCCGCCCAGATGCGCGCGCAAGGCGCCGGCCAGCCCGCTTCCATCGTCGTCGTCCGATCCGGCCTCGGGTCCACACACGACATAGGCGACAAGGTGCTTGTCGCCGGCGCGATCCTGGCGCGCCACCACCACCGCCTCGCGCACCCAGGCGTGCTCGCAAAGCCGCGCGGCGATCTCGCCCGGCTCGATGCGGAAGCCGCGGATCTTCACCTGGTCGTCGTTGCGGCCGAGGAACTCCAGATTGCCGTCCGGCAGATAGCGCCCCAGATCGCCGGTCCGGTACAGCCGGGCCCCTGCCTCATCGCTGAACGGATCGGCCAGGAAACGCTCCGCCGTCAGCTCGGGGCGGTTGAGGTAGCCACGCGCTACACCGGCACCCCCGATATACAACTCCCCGACCGCTCCATACGGAACCGGCGCACCATGACCGTCCAGCAGATACACCCGCGTGTTGGCAATCGGACGGCCAATCGTCTCAACGACAGCCTCTCCCCTCGGCATGCAAATCCAGGTCGAGTACGTCGTCGTCTCGGATGGAGCGTACAGATTACAGATCTTCTCTACGCCACTGCTCTCGAAGACCCTCTCGATCAGATCTGCCTTCAGCCGCTCACCCGCCAAATTGATGACGCTTGTCGAAGCCGGCACGGCTTGCTTGTCGACCAGAGCGGCGATCGCCGAGGGGACCGTGTTGATCAAGGAGACATCCAAGGGCGTCTGCGCCAGCGCCAGTGCATCCTCGACAAGATAAAGCGTGCTTCCTTGCGACAGCGGAACGAAGCACTCATAGACGGACAAATCAAAACTGATCGAGGTAGAAAACAGCGTGCGGCTGATCTCTGACTCCGCAAACACGCCGCTGCTCCAATGCAGCAGGTTGACGGTGCTGGCATGCTCGACCATGACGCCCTTTGGGGTTCCGGTGGAGCCTGAGGTGTAGATGACATAGGCGAGATGGCGCGGGCTCAGGCCAAGGGCGCTCGGGTCTGGGTCCGAGGCCGGCAGTTCGGCCCAGGCCGGGGTCGCCGTCTCCAGATCGATCACCGTCAGATCGGCCGTCGCCTCCGGGCCGAGTGCTGCGCGGCCGGCCGCATCGCAAAGCAGCAGGTGCGGTGCGGCATCCTCGAGCACCTGCCGCAGCCGCGCCGACGGATAGGCGGGATCCAGCGGAACATAGGCGCCGCCCGCCTTGAGGATCGCCAGCAGTCCCACCACCATCGACGGACTGCGCTCAAGGCAGATGGCCACACGGTCGTCCGGCTTGACACCAAGCCCGATCAGGTGATGGGAAAGACGGTTGGCACGGGCATTCAGTTCCCCATAGCTCAGCGTCTCGTCCTCATGAACCACCGCCACGGCATCCGGCGCACGCTGCACCTGCGCCTCGAACAGTTCGTGGACGCAAACGTCCGACGGATAATCGGCCGCCGTCCGGTTTAGATCCTCCAGCAGATAGGTCCGCTCGTCGGATGACAGCAGCTCGATGCGACCGACCGGCTGCCCGGCATCAGCAACCATCGCTCGCAGCAACGCCAGCAGATAACCACGCTGCCGCTCGATCGTCGCCTGATCGAACAGCGCCGTGGCATAACCAAACGTTCCGGCTATGACCTCATCGCACTCGCCAAGGCTCAGCTCCAGATCGAACTTGACCTGATCGAGCCCGTCCCCGGCCGCCTCCACGCTCAGCCCGGCAAGGTCGAACGACCCGACGGCGTTGTTCTGCCAGGCCAACATCACCTGGAACAGCGGCGTGTGATCGAGATGCCGGGGCGGCTTGACGATCTCCACCACCTGCTCGAACGGCAGGTCCTGATGCTCCTGTGCAGCCAGGGCCGTGCGCCGCGTCCGTTCCAGAAGCTCCGACACATCAGGCTCGCCGGACAGGTCGACCCGAAGCGCCAGGGTGTTGACGAAGAAGCCGATCAACTCTTCGATCTCGCGCCGGCCGCGATTGGCGCTCGGCACGCCGATCACAAGGTCGTCCTGCCCCGACAGACGCGACAGCACCGCCGCCCAGGCCGCCAGCACCGTCATGAACAAGGTCGTGCCATGCTGCCGGCTCAGCCGCTTCAGCCCCCGCGTCAGGTCCGCATCGATGACAACAGGCACACTGGCCCCGGCAAACGACTGCTGGGCCGGCCGCGCACGGTCCGTCGGCAAGGCAAGTCGGGCCGGAGCGCCGGACAGGGCGTCGCGCCAATACTGCGCCTGGCTCTGCAGCCGTTCCCCCGACAGCCATTGGCGTTGCCAGGCGGCATAATCCGGGTACTGGATCGCCAGCGGCGGCAAAGGATCGTCCTCTCCAGCCGCAAACGCCCGGTAAAGCTGACTGAGTTCACGCATCAGCACGCCCATCGACCAGCCGTCCGAGACGATATGATGCTGGGTCAGCAGGAAGACGTGCTCCGCATCCGACATCCGGATCAGACGCCCGCGGATCAGCGGCCCGCGCGCAAGATCGAATGGCGTGCGCGCCTCTTCATGACACAGATCCAGAAGCGCCGCCTCAGCATCCGGCCGGCCCTGCAGATCGTGCTCCAGCACCGGCAACCCCGCCTCCGGCGGCAGAACCTCAACCCGGGGCTTGCCCTCCGGTGCGACAAAGACACTGCGCAGCGCCTCATGACGGGCAAACAAATGGTCAAGGCTGCGCTGCCAGGCGGTGCGGTCGAGCCCACCACGCAGCCGCAAGGCAAGCGGAATGTGATAGTTGGTGCTGCCCTCGTCCAGCTGCGCCAAAAACCATAGCCGCTGCTGCGCAAACGACAGCACAAGCGGCTCATGACGCGACACGGCCGCAATCGCCGGCAGCTCTTGCGGACCGGCGCGGCTCAACGCCTCGACGATGCTTGCCGCCAGATCGGAAAGCACCGGCCTGGCAAACAGCCTCGTCAGCGGCAGCGCGACGCCAACAGCCTGCGACAGCCGGCTCGAGAGCTGCACCGCCAGCAAGGAGTGGCCGCCGAGCTCGAAGAAGTGGTCGTGGCGTCCGACCCGCTCGACCCCGAGGAGCTCCGCCCAGATCCCGGCCAGCGCCGTCTCGATCCCGCCCTGCGGCGCCTCGTAGGTGCGGCGCACATAAGCATCGCCCTCCGGAGCCGGAAGCCCCTTGCGGTCCAGCTTGCCGTTCGGCGTCAAAGGCAGTGCTTCCAACCGCACGAACGCCGACGGCACCATGTAGTCCGGCAGCCGCCCGCCCAGATGCGCGCGCAAGGCGCCGGCCAGCCGGCTTCCATCCTCGTCGTCCGATCCGGCCTCGGGCGCGCACACGACATAGGCGACAAGCTGCTTGTCGCCGGCGCGGTCCTGGCGCGCCACCACCGCCGCCTCGCGCACCCAGGCATGCTCGCCAAGCCGCGCGGCGATCTCGCCCGGCTCGATGCGGAAGCCGCGGATCTTCACCTGCTCGTCGTTGCGGCCGAGGAACTCCAGATTGCCGTCCGGCAGATACCGCCCCAGATCCCCGGTCCGGTACATCCGCCCCCCAGCCGCGCCGCAGAACGGATCAGGCAGGAAACGCTCCGCCGTCAGCTCGGGGCGGTTCAGGTAGCCACGTGCTACGCCTGCCCCGCCGATGTAAAGCTCGCCCACCGCCCCGAACGGCACGGGCGCACCATGGCCGTCAAGAACATAAAGCCGCGTATTGGCAATCGGACGGCCGATCGGAACGTTTTGCTGAGGTACCCCAATCCTTACGTCAATAGGAAAACTGGATGACCAGATCGTTGTTTCGGTGGGACCGTAAAGATTTTTAAGAGACTTCACTCCTCTACCAAGACGCGACGACAGATTGGCGGGTAACGCTTCACCTCCACACAGCGCTCTTAAGTGCGGTGTCCCTTGCCAGTCGGCATCCAGTAGTATGCGCCACGTCGCTGGGGTGGCCTGCATTACAGAAATCTTGTGATGAGCAAGAAGACGCTGCAACGCCATGGCATCCGTAGTATCCTTGCTGCTAGCTAGGACGACAGTGGCTCCCGTGCTCAATGGAAGATGGAGCTCCAGCCCCGCGATATCAAACGAAATGGTCGTGATAGCTAGGAACGAATCCTGCTCTGAGATGCTCATTACATGTGAAAGAGCATGGAAGAAATTCACCAAGTTTCCATGCTCGATCATGACGCCTTTTGGTGTTCCGGTTGAACCGGATGTGTAGATGACATAGGCGAGATGGCGTGCGGTCAGGCCGAGCGCCTGCGGGTCGGGGTCGGAAGATGGCGCATCCGCCCAGGCGGGTATTGCCGCAGCCACGTCGACCACACTCACGGCCGCCAGCGCCTCGGCGCCGAGTGCGGCGCGACCGGCGGCATCGCAAAGCAACAGCCGCGGCGCGGCATCCTCGAGCACCTGCCGCAGCCGCGCCGACGGATAGGCCGGGTCCAGCGGAACATAGGCGCCGCCCGCCTTGAGGATCGCCAGCAGTCCCACCACCATCGACGGACTGCGCTCAAGGCAGATGGCCACCGGCTGATCCGGCCTGACACCGAGCCCGATCAGGTGATGGGCCAGCCGGTTGGCACGGGCATTCAGTTCCCCATAGCTCAGCGTCTCGTCCTCATGAACCACCGCCACGGCATCCGGCGCACGCTGCACCTGCGCCTCGAACAGTTCGTGGACGCAACCGTCCGACGGATAATCGGCCGCCGTCCGGTTCAGATCCTCCAGCAGATAGCTGCGCTCGGCGGCCGGCAGGATGTCGATGCGGCCGACCGGCTGGTCGGCATCGGCAACCATCGCCCGCAGCAGCGCCAGCAGATAACCACGCTGCCGCTCGATCGTCGCTTCATCGAACAGCGCCGTGGCATAGCCAAACGTCCCGGCGATGACCTCGCCATGCTCACCAAGGTTCAGCTCCAGATCGAACTTGACCTGATCGAGCCCGTCCCCGGCCGCCTCCACGCTCAGCCCGGCAAGGTCGAACGACCCGACGGCGTTGTTCTGCCAGGCCAACATCACCTGGAACAGCGGCGTGTGATCGAGATGCCGGGGCGGCTTGACGATCTCCACCACCTGCTCGAACGGCAGGTCCTGATGCTCCTGCGCAGCCAGGGCCGTGCGCCGCGTCCGTTCCAGAAGCTCCGACACATCAGGCTCGCCCGACAGGTCGACCCGAAGCGCCAGGGTGTTGACGAAGAAGCCGATCAACTCTTCGATCTCGCGCCGGCCGCGATTGGCGCTCGGCACGCCGATCACAAGGTCGTCCTGCCCCGACAGACGCGACAGCACCGCCGCCCAGGCCGCCAGCACCGTCATGAACAAGGTCGTGCCATGCTGCCGGCTCAGCCGCTTCAGCCCCCGCGTCAGGTCCGCATCGATGACAACAGGCACACTGGCCCCGGCAAACGACTGCTGGGCCGGCCGCGCACGGTCCGTCGGCAAGGCAAGTCGGGCCGGAGCGCCGGACAGGGCGTCGCGCCAATACTGCGCCTGGCTCTGCAGCCGTTCCCCCGACAGCCATTGGCGTTGCCAGGCGGCATAATCCGGATACTGGATCGCCAGCGGCGGCAAAGGATCGTCCTCTCCAGCCGCAAACGCCCGGTAAAGCTGACTGAGTTCACGCATCAGCACGCCCATCGACCAGCCGTCCGAGACGATATGATGCTGGGTCAGCAGGAAGACGTGCTCCGCATCCGACATCCGGATCAGACGCCCGCGGATCAGCGGCCCGCGCGCAAGATCGAATGGCGTGCGCGCCTCTTCATGGCACAGATCCAGAAGCGCCGCCTCAGCATCCGGCCGGCCCTGCAGATCGTGCTCCAGCACCGGCAACCCCGCCTCCGGCGGCAGAACCTCAACCCGGGGCTTGCCCTCCGGTGCGACAAAGACACTGCGCAGCGCCTCATGACGGGCAAACAAACGGTCAAGGCTGCGCTGCCAGGCGGTGCGGTCGAGCCCACCACGCAGCCGCAAGGCCAGCGGAATGTGATAGTTGGTGCTGCCCTCGTCCAGCTGCGCCAAAAACCATAGCCGCTGCTGCGCAAACGACAGCACAAGCGGCCCATCACGCCCGATTGGGGCGATGGCCGGTTGTCGCTGTGAATCGGAACTACTCAACGCCGCAATCGTCAGCGCCAGATCGGCCAGCACCGGCCTGGCGAACAGCCTCGTCAGCGGCAGCGCGACGCCAACAGCCTGCGACAGCCGGCTCGAGAGCTGCACCGCCAGCAAGGAATGTCCGCCGAGCTCGAAGAAGTTGTCGTGGCGGCCGACCCGCTCGACCCCGAGAAGCTCCGCCCAGATCTCTGCCAGCGCCGTCTCGATCTCGCCGCGCGGCGCCTCATAGGTGCGGTGCGCATAGGCGTCGTCCTCCGGCGAAGGCAGCCCCTTGCGGTCGAGCTTGCCGTTCGGCGTCAAAGGCAGTGCTTCCAACCGCACGAACGCCGACGGCACCATGTAGTCCGGCAGCCGCCCGCCCAGATGCGCGCGCAAGGCGCCGGCCAGCCGGCTTCCATCCTCGTCGTCCGATCCGGCCTCGGGCGCGCACACGACATAGGCGACAAGCTGCTTGTCGCCGGCGCGGTCCTGGCGCGCCACCACCGCCGCCTCGCGCACCCAGGCATGCTCGCCAAGCCGCGCGGCGATCTCGCCCGGCTCGATGCGGAAGCCGCGGATCTTCACCTGCTCGTCGTTGCGGCCGAGGAACTCCAGATTGCCGTCCGGCAGATACCGCCCCAGATCCCCGGTCCGGTACATCCGCCCCCCAGCCGCGCCGCAGAACGGATCAGGCAGGAAACGCTCCGCCGTCAGCTCGGGGCGGTTCAGGTAGCCACGTGCTACGCCTGCCCCGCCGATGTAAAGCTCGCCCACCGCCCCGAACGGCACGGGCGCACCATGGCCGTCAAGAACATAAAGCCGCGTATTGGCAATCGGACGGCCGATCGGAACGTTTTGCTGAGGTACCCCAATCCTTACGTCAATAGGAAAACTGGATGACCAGATCGTTGTTTCGGTGGGACCGTAAAGATTTTTAAGAGACTTCACTCCTCTACCAAGACGCGACGACAGATTGGCGGGTAACGCTTCACCTCCACACAGCGCTCTTAAGTGCGGTGTCCCTTGCCAGTCGGCATCCAGTAGTATGCGCCACGTCGCTGGGGTGGCCTGCATTACAGAAATCTTGTGATGAGCAAGAAGACGCTGCAACGCCATGGCATCCGTAGTATCCTTGCTGCTAGCTAGGACGACAGTGGCTCCCGTGCTCAATGGAAGATGGAGCTCCAGCCCCGCGATATCAAACGAAATGGTCGTGATAGCTAGGAACGAATCCTGCTCTGAGATGCTCATTACATGTGAAAGAGCATGGAAGAAATTCACCAAGTTTCCATGCTCGATCATGACGCCTTTTGGTGTTCCGGTTGAACCGGATGTGTAGATGACATAGGCGAGATGGCGTGCGGTCAGGCCGAGCGCCTGCGGGTCGGGGTCGGAAGATGGCGCATCCGCCCAGGCGGGTATTGCCGCATCCACGTCGACCACACTCACGGCCGCCAGCGCCTCGGCGCCGAGTGCTGCGCGACCGGCGGCATCGCAAAGCAACAGCCGCGGCGCGGCATCCTCGAGCACCTGCCGCAGCCGCGCCGACGGATAGGCCGGGTCCAGCGGAACATAGGCGCCGCCCGCCTTGAGGATCGCCAGCAGTCCCACCACCATCGCCGGGCTGCGCTCCAGGCAGATCGCCACCGGCTGATCCGGCCTGACACCCAGCCCGATCAGGTGATGGGCCAGCCGGTTGGCACGGGCATTCAGTTCCCCATAGCTCAGCGTCTCGTCCTCATGAACCACCGCCACGGCATCCGGCGCACGCTGCACCTGCGCCTCGAACAGTTCGTGGACGCAAACGTCCGACGGATAATCGGCCGCAGTCCGGTTCAACTCCTCCAACAGATAAGACCGCTCGTCGGATGACAGAACTTCCAGTTCCCGCACCGGCATGTCCGGCGTCCGCTCCAGCGCCTCGGCCAGATGCTCGAGCACCTGCTGCATGTAGCCGCAGACCCGATCCGCAGAGATCGGCTCGGCCGCCTCCGCCGTCAGACCGAACGACTGGCCGTAATCCTCCACCGACAGGGTCAGCGGATAGTTGGTGCGCTCCTCGCCGCCCAGCCATTCCGCGCCGGACAGAACATCAGCCACCGCAGCGGCAGCACCCGACACGGCCGCCGGCGCATTGTGGCGGTAGTTCAGCAGCGCGCTGAACAGCGGCGCCGGTGCGGCAACCCCGCTGCAGCGCTGTGCCAGCGCCAGCGAGGCATGCTCGTGCGCCAGAAGCTCAGCCAGCCGCGCATGTGTGGCCCGAACGCTCGCCTCGACCCCCGTCCCGTCCAGATCCAGACGCAATGGCAGGGTGTTCATGAACAGGCCCATCGCCCGGTCGGCGCCGGCACCCGCATGCATGCGGCCGAACAGCACCGTGCCGAACACCACCTGCTCACGGCCGCTTGCACGCGCCACCACCTGCCCCCAGGCCAGATGGCAAAGGCTCGCAAGGCTCACCCCGAGCCGTCGTGCCTGGCTGCGCAGCCGGTCGTGCAGCGCCTGCGGCAACATCCGCCGCGCCTCGTGAGACCCGATGCCATCACCATAGACCTCGCTCAGCCCAAACGGCGTCGTCGGCGCGTCGATATCCGACAACTGCGATCGGAAGAACTGCTCATGCGCCTCCACACCGACCCCCAGTCGGGCCTGTGCGATCAGATTGCGGAACGGCTGCGGCGTGCCCAGCTCATGCCCTCGGCCCCCCAGCACCGCCTCGACCTCGGAATGCAGCACCTCCGACGTCGTGTGATCCCCGATCAGATGATGCTGCAGCTCCAGCAGCAGCCAACGGTCACTATCTGGTTCGACGGCGATCACGAACCGCATCAATGGCGCCCGGCCGAGATCAATACGATGCTGACGTGGATCGAAACGGCGCTTCAACTGCTCATGGCCAGGACCCCCATCTGCATCCAGCTCAACCTCGACCACATCCAGCGGTGCAGTGCGCCAGACCACCTGCGCCGGGTTGGACAGCCCTTCCCAGACAAAGGCGGTGCGCAGAATGTCGTGCCGGGCCACGACTTGCTGAACCGCGCCAAGATAGCGCTCAAGCAGGCCACGGTCGGCGAACGCCATCTGCGAGACCAGCAGATAGGGATCGCCCCGGGTTGCCAGCAGATGGTGGAACAGAATGCCGTCCTGCAGCGGCGACAGGCCATAAATGTCCTGGATATTGCCGACGCCACCGGGAACCGTCGCCACGATCCGATCGATCTCCGGCTGGGTCAATTCGGCGAGCGGCAGCATCTGCGGCGTAATCGCCGTACTCTGCTTGGTGATCAGGTTGGCAGGCACCGCCACCTCGTGATGGCTGCCAAGGCTGGCGGCAAGATCGGCCAGCACCGGCCTGGCGAACAGGGTGCGCACCTCCACCCCGAGCGACAGCCGCCGCAGCCGCTCCATCAGCTGCACCGCCAGCAAGGAATGTCCGCCGAGCTCGAAGAAGTTGTCGTGGCGGCCGACCCGCTCGACCCCGAGAAGCTCCGCCCAGATCTCTGCCAGCGCCGTCTCGATCTCGCCGCGCGGCGCCTCATAGGTGCGGTGCGCATAGGCGTCGTCCTCCGGCGAAGGCAGCCCCTTGCGGTCGAGCTTGCCGTTCGGCGTCAAGGGCAGTGCTTCGATCCGCACGAACGCCGACGGCACCATGTAGTCCGGCAGCCGCCCGCTCAGATGCGCCCGCAAGGCGCCGGCCAGCCCGCCTCCATCGTCGTCGTCCGATCCTGCCTCGGGTCCACACACGACATAGGCGACAAGCTGCTTGTCGCCGGCACGGTCCTGGCGCGCCACCACCACCGCCTCGCGCACCCAGGCGTGCTCGCCAAGCCGTGCGGCGATCTCGCCCGGCTCGATGCGGAAGCCGCGGATCTTCACCTGGTCGTCGTTGCGGCCGAGGAACTCCAGATTGCCGTCCGGCAGATAGCGCCCCAGATCGCCGGTCCGGTACAGCCGGGCCCCTGCCTCATCGCTGAACGGATCGGCCAGGAAACGCTCCGCCGTCAGCTCGGGGCGGTTGAGGTAGCCACGCGCTACACCGGCACCCCCGATATACAACTCCCCGACCGCTCCATACGGAACCGGCGCACCATGACCGTCCAGCAGATACACCCGCGTGTTGGCAATCGGACGGCCAATCGTCTCAACGACAGCCTCTCCCCTCGGCATGCAAATCCAGGTCGAGTACGTCGTCGTCTCGGATGGAGCGTACAGATTACAGATCTTCTCTACGCCACTGCTCTCGAAGACCCTCTCGATCAGATCTGCCTTCAGCCGCTCACCCCCAAATTGATGACGCTTGTCGAAGCCGGCACGGCTTGCTTGTCGACCAGAGCGGCGATCGCCGAGGGGACCGTGTTGATCAAGGAGACATCCAAGGGCGTCTGCGCCAGCGCCAGTGCATCCTCGACAAGATAAAGCGTGCTTCCTTGCGACAGCGGAACGAAGCACTCATAGACGGACAAATCAAAACTGATCGAGGTAGAAAACAGCGTGCGGCTGATCTCTGACTCCGCAAACACGCCGCTGCTCCAATGCAGCAGGTTGACGGTGCTGGCATGCTCGACCATGACGCCCTTTGGGGTTCCGGTGGAGCCTGAGGTGTAGATGACATAGGCGAGATGGCGCGGGCTCAGGCCAAGGGCGCTCGGGTCTGGGTCCGAGGCCGGCAGTTCGGCCCAGGCCGGGGTCGCCGTCTCCAGATCGATCACCGTCAGATCGGCCGTCGCCTCCGGGCCGAGTGCTGCGCGTCCGGCGGCATCGCAAAGCAACAGCCGCGGCGCGGCATCCTCGAGCACCTGCCGCAGCCGCGCCGACGGATAGGCCGGATCCAGCGGCAGATAGGCGCCGCCCGCCTTGAGGATCGCCAAAAGACCCACCACCATCGCCGGGCTGCGTTCCAGGCAGATCGCCACCGGCTGATCCGGCCTGACACCCAGCCCGATCAGGTGATGGGCCAGCCGGTTGGCCCGCGCGTTGAGCTCGCCATAGCTCAGGCGCTCGTCCTCATGGACCACCGCCACCGCCTCCGGCGCTTTTTGCACCTGCTGCTCGAACAGCTCGTGGATGCACCGCTCCGACGGATAGGCCGCCGCCGTCCGGTTCAGATCCTCCAACAGATAAGACCGCTCGTCGGATGACAGAACTTCCAGTTCCCGCACCGGCATGTCCGGCGTCCGCTCCAGCGCATCGGCCAGATGCTCGAGCACCTGCTGCATATAACCGCAGACCCGATCCGCAGAGATCGGCTCGGCCGCCTCCGCCGTCAGACCGAACGACTGGCCGTAATCCTCCACCGACAGGGTCAGCGGATAGTTGGTGCGCTCCTCGCCGCCCAGCCATTCCGCGCCGGACAGAACATCAGCCACCGCAGCGGCAGCACCCGACACGGCCGCCGGCGCATTGTGGCGGTAGTTCAGCAGCGCGCTGAACAGCGGCGCCGGTGCGGCAACCCCGCTGCAGCGCTGTGCCAGCGCCAGCGAGGCATGCTCGTGCGCCAGAAGCTCAGCCAGCCGCGCATGTGTGGCCCGAACGCTCGCCTCGACCCCCGTCCCGTCCAGATCCAGACGCAATGGCAGGGTGTTCATGAACAGGCCCATCGCCCGGTCGGCGCCGGCACCCGCATGCATGCGGCCGAACAGCACCGTGCCGAACACCACCTGCTCACGGCCGCTTGCACGCGCCACCACCTGCCCCCAGGCCAGATGGCAAAGGCTCGCAAGGCTCACCCCGAGCCGTCGTGCCTGGCTGCGCAGCCGGTCGTGCAGCGCCTGCGGCAACATCCGCCGCGCCTCGTGAGACCCGATGCCATCACCATAGACCTCGCTCAGCCCAAACGGCGTCGTCGGCGCGTCGATATCCGACAACTGCGATCGGAAGAACTGCTCATGCGCCTCCACACCGACCCCCAGTCGGGCCTGTGCGATCAGATTGCGGAACGGCTGCGGCGTGCCCAGCTCATGCCCTCGGCCCCCCAGCACCGCCTCGACCTCGGAATGCAGCACCTCCGACGTCGTGTGATCCCCGATCAGATGATGCTGCAGCTCCAGCAGCAGCCAACGGTCACTATCTGGTTCGACGGCGATCACGAACCGCATCAATGGCGCCCGGCCGAGATCAATACGATGCTGACGTGGATCGAAACGGCGCTTCAACTGCTCATGGCCAGGACCCCCATCTGCATCCAGCTCAACCTCGACCACATCCAGCGGTGCAGTGCGCCAGACCACCTGCGCCGGGTTGGACAGCCCTTCCCAGACAAAGGCGGTGCGCAGAATGTCGTGCCGGGCCACGACTTGCTGAACCGCGCCAAGATAGCGCTCAAGCAGGCCACGGTCGGCGAACGCCATCTGCGAGACCAGCAGATAGGGATCGCCCCGGGTTGCCAGCAGATGGTGGAACAGAATGCCGTCCTGCAGCGGCGACAGGCCATAAATGTCCTGGATATTGCCGACGCCACCGGGAACCGTCGCCACGATCCGATCGATCTCCGGCTGGGTCAATTCGGCGAGCGGCAGCATCTGCGGCGTAATCGCCGTACTCTGCTTGGTGATCAGGTTGGCAGGCACCGCCACCTCGTGATGGCTGCCAAGGCTGGCGGCAAGATCGGCCAGCACCGGCCTGGCGAACAGGGTGCGCACCTCCACCCCGAGCGACAGCCGCCGCAGCCGCTCCATCAGCTGCACCGCCAGCAAGGAATGTCCGCCGAGTTCGAAGAAGTGGTCGTGGCGGCCGATCCGCTCGACACCGAGCAGTTCCGCCCAGATCTCTGCCAGCGCCGTCTCGATCTCGCCGCGCGGCGCCTCATAGGTGCGGTGCGCATAGGCGTCGTCCTCCGGCGAAGGCAGCCCCTTGCGGTCGAGCTTGCCGTTCGGCGTCAAGGGCAGTGCTTCGATC
The DNA here is from genome assembly GCF_015353075.1 of Rhizobium sp. 007. NCBI lineage: Bacteria > Pseudomonadati > Pseudomonadota > Alphaproteobacteria > Hyphomicrobiales > Rhizobiaceae > Rhizobium > Rhizobium sp. 007. The sequence continues at coordinate 229,771 of NZ_CP064189.1, forward strand.
CGCACGAACGCCGACGGCACCATGTAGTCCGGCAGCCGCCCGCTCAGATGCGCCCGCAAGGCGCCGGCAAGCCCGCCTCCATCGTCGTCGTCCGATCCTGCCTCGGGTCCACACACGACATAGGCGACAAGGTGCTTGTCGCCGGCACGGTCCTGGCGCGCCACCACCACCGCCTCGCGCACCCAGGCATGCTCGCCAAGCCGTGCGGCGATCTCGCCCGGCTCGATGCGGAAGCCGCGGATCTTCACCTGCTCGTCGTTACGGCCGAGGAACTCCAGATTGCCGTCCGGCAGATAGCGCCCCAGGTCGCCGGTCCGGTACAGCCGGGCCCCTGCCTCATCGCTGAACGGATCGGCCAGGAAACGCTCCGCCGTCAGCTCGGGGCGGTTGAGGTAGCCACGCGCTACACCGGCACCCCCGATATACAACTCCCCGACCGCTCCATACGGAACGGGCGCACCATGACCGTCAAGAAGATACACCCGCGTATTGGCAATCGGACGGCCGATCGGGACGTTCATCGATCCGGAAAGCTCCTCCGGAATGTCGTAGAAGGCGCAGCCCACCACGGTCTCGGTCGGGCCATACTCATTGACCATTCGCACCTGCGGCTGGATCCCGCGCCACATTGCCACCGTCGAACTCGACAGCGCCTCGCCGCCGATGACGAACAGGCCAACCTGGCTGGTGTCCGAAGCCGACAATAGCTGTTGCCCAAGCACATCCAGATGGCTCGGGGTGATATTGACGAGCCCGCGCGGAGAGACGATCTCTGCCTTTAATCCGTCAACCTCATCTCCCTCCTTGGTAAGCAGGGCATGGCCCCCATGAAGCAGAGGGGCAAACAGGCTGTTCACCGTGGCGTCGAAGGCCAGTGAAGAGGAAACCACGGACGACGATCTCGGCGTGTAGGTATCGCAGGCCCAGGAGAGATAATTGACCATCCCCCGATGCTCGATCATGACGCCTTTTGGTGTTCCGGTTGAACCGGATGTGTAGATGACATAGGCGAGATGGCGTGCGGTCAGGCCGAGCGCCTGCGGGTCGGGGTCGGAAGATGGCGCATCCGCCCAGGCGGGTATTGCCGCAGCCACGTCGACCACACTCACGGCCGCCAGCGCCTCGGCGCCGAGTGCGGCGCGACCGGCGGCATCGCAAAGCAACAGCCGCGGCGCGGCATCCTCGAGCACCTGCCGCAGCCGCGCCGACGGATAGGCCGGGTCCAGCGGAACATAGGCGCCGCCCGCCTTGAGGATCGCCAGCAGTCCCACCACCATCGCCGGGCTGCGCTCCAGGCAGATCGCCACCGGCTGATCCGGCCTGACACCCAGCCCGATCAGGTGATGGGCCAGCCGGTTGGCACGGGCATTCAGTTCCCCATAGCTCAGCGTCTCGTCCTCATGAACCACCGCCACGGCATCCGGCGCACGCTGCACCTGCGCCTCGAACAGTTCGTGGACGCAAACGTCCGACGGATAATCGGCCGCAGTCCGGTTCAACTCCTCCAACAGATAAGACCGCTCGTCGGATGACAGAACTTCCAGTTCCCGCACCGGCATGTCCGGCGTCCGCTCCAGCGCATCGGCCAGATGCTCGAGCACCTGCTGCATATAACCGCAGACCCGATCCGCAGAGATCGGCTCGGCCGCCTCCGCCGTCAGGCCGAGCGACTGGCCGTAATCCTCCACCGACAGGGTCAGCGGATAGTTGGTGCGCTCCTCGCCGCCCAGCCATTCCGCGCCGGACAGAACATCAGCCACCGCAGCGGCAGCACCCGACACGGCCGCCGGCGCATTGTGGCGGTAGTTCAGCAGCGCGCTGAACAGCGGCGCCGGTGCGGCAACCCCGCTGCAGCGCTGTGCCAGCGCCAGCGAGGCATGCTCGTGCGCCAGAAGCTCAGCCAGCCGCGCATGTGTGGCCCGAACGCTCGCCTCGACCCCCGTCCCGTCCAGATCCAGACGCAATGGCAGGGTGTTCATGAACAGGCCCATCGCCCGGTCGGCGCCGGCACCCGCATGCATGCGGCCGAACAGCACCGTGCCGAACACCACCTGCTCACGGCCGCTTGCACGCGCCACCACCTGCCCCCAGGCCAGATGGCAAAGGCTCGCAAGGCTCACCCCGAGCCGTCGTGCCTGGCTGCGCAGCCGGTCGTGCAGCGCCTGCGGCAACATCCGCCGCGCCTCGTGAGACCCGATGCCATCACCATAGACCTCGCTCAGCCCAAACGGCGTCGTCGGCGCGTCGATATCCGACAACTGCGATCGGAAGAACTGCTCATGCGCCTCCACACCGACCCCCAGTCGGGCCTGTGCGATCAGATTGCGGAACGGCTGCGGCGTGCCCAGCTCATGCCCTCGGCCCCCCAGCACCGCCTCGACCTCGGAATGCAGCACCTCCGACGTCGTGTGATCCCCGATCAGATGATGCTGCAGCTCCAGCAGCAGCCAACGGTCACTATCTGGTTCGACGGCGATCACGAACCGCATCAATGGCGCCCGGCCGAGATCAATACGATGCTGACGTGGATCGAAACGGCGCTTCAACTGCTCATGGCCAGGACCCCCATCTGCATCCAGCTCAACCTCGACCACATCCAGCGGTGCAGTGCGCCAGACCACCTGCGCCGGGTTGGACAGCCCTTCCCAGACAAAGGCGGTGCGCAGAATGTCGTGCCGGGCCACGACTTGCTGAACCGCGCCAAGATAGCGCTCAAGCAGGCCACGGTCGGCGAACGCCATCTGCGAGACCAGCAGATAGGGATCGCCCCGGGTTGCCAGCAGATGGTGGAACAGAATGCCGTCCTGCAGCGGCGACAGGCCATAAATGTCCTGGATATTGCCGACGCCACCGGGAACCGTCGCCACGATCCGATCGATCTCCGGCTGGGTCAATTCGGCGAGCGGCAGCATCTGCGGCGTAATCGCCGTACTCTGCTTGGTGATCAGGTTGGCAGGCACCGCCACCTCGTGATGGCTGCCAAGGCTGGCGGCAAGATCGGCCAGCACCGGCCTGGCGAACAGGGTGCGCACCTCCACCCCGAGCGACAGCCGCCGCAGCCGCTCCATCAGCTGCACCGCCAGCAAGGAATGTCCGCCGAGTTCGAAGAAGTGGTCGTGGCGGCCGATCCGCTCGACACCGAGCAGCTCCGCCCAGATGCCGGCCAGCGCCGTCTCGATCTCGCCGCGCGGCGCCTCATAGGTGCGGTGCGCATAGGCGTCGTCCTCCGGCGAAGGCAGCCCCTTGCGGTCGAGCTTGCCGTTCGGCGTCAAGGGCAGTGCTTCGATCCGCACGAACGCCGACGGCACCATGTAGTCCGGCAGCCGCCCGCTCAGATGCGCCCGCAAGGCGCCGGCAAGCCCGCCTCCATCGTCGTCGTCCGATCCGGCCTCGGGTCCACACACGACATAGGCGACAAGGTGCTTGTCGCCGGCACGGTCCTGGCGCGCCACCACCACCGCCTCGCGCACCCAGGCGTGCTCGCCAAGCCGTGCGGCGATCTCGCCCGGCTCGATGCGGAAGCCGCGGATCTTCACCTGCTCGTCGTTGCGGCCGAGGAACTCCAGATTGCCGTCCGGCAGATAGCGCCCCAGATCGCCGGTCCGGTACAGCCGGGCCCCTGCCTCATCGCTGAACGGATCGGCCAGGAAACGCTCCGCCGTCAGCTCGGGGCGGTTGAGGTAGCCACGCGCTACACCGGCACCCCCGATATACAACTCCCCGACCGCTCCATACGGAACCGGCGCACCATGGCCGTCAAGAAGATACACCCGCGTATTGGCAATCGGACGGCCGATCGGGACGTTCATCGATCCGGAAAGCTCCTCCGGAATGTCGTAGAAGGCGCAGCCCACCACGGTCTCGGTCGGGCCATACTCATTGACCATTCGCACCTGCGGCTGGATCCCGCGCCACATTGCCACCGTCGAACTCGACAGCGCCTCGCCGCCGATGACGAACAGGCCAACCTGGCTGGTGTCCGAAGCCGACAATAGCTGTTGCCCAAGCACATCCAGATGGCTCGGGGTGATATTGACGAGCCCGCGCGGAGAGACGATCTCTGCCTTTAATCCGTCAACCTCATCTCCCTCCTTGGTAAGCAGGGCATGGCCCCCATGAAGCAGAGGGGCAAACAGGCTGTTCACCGTGGCGTCGAAGGCCAGTGAAGAGGAAACCACGGACGACGATCTCGGCGTGTAGGTATCGCAGGCCCAGGAGAGATAATTGACCATCCCCCGATGCTCGATCATGACGCCTTTTGGTGTTCCGGTGGAGCCTGAGGTGTAGATGACATAGGCGAGATGGCGCGGGCTCAGGCCAAGGGCGCTCGGGTCTGGGTCCGAGGCCGGCAGTTCGGCCCAGGCCGGGGGCGCCGTCTCCAGATCGATCACCGTCAGATCGGCCGTCGCCTCCGGGCCGAGTGCTGCGCGGCCGGCCGCATCGCAAAGCAGCAGGTGCGGTGCGGCATCCTCGAGCACCTGCCGCAGCCGCGCCGACGGATAGGCGGGATCCAGCGGAACATAGGCGCCGCCCGCCTTGAGGATCGCCAAAAGACCCACCACCATCGCCGGGCTGCGCTCCAGGCAGATCGCCACCGGCTGATCCGGCCTGACACCCAGCCCGATCAGGTGATGGGCCAGCCGGTTGGCACGGGCATTCAGTTCCCCATAGCTCAGCGTCTCGTCCTCATGAACCACCGCCACGGCATCCGGCGCACGCTGCACCTGCGCCTCGAACAGTTCGTGGACGCAAACGTCCGACGGATAATCGGCCGCAGTCCGGTTCAACTCCTCCAACAGATAAGACCGCTCGTCGGATGACAGAACTTCCAGTTCCCGCACCGGCATGTCCGGCGTCCGCTCCAGCGCCTCGGCCAGATGCTCGAGCACCTGCTGCATGTAGCCGCAGACCCGATCCGCAGAGATCGGCTCGGCCGCCTCCGCCGTCAGACCGAACGACTGGCCGTAATCCTCCACCGACAGGGTCAGCGGATAGTTGGTGCGCTCCTCGCCGCCCAGCCATTCCGCGCCGGACAGAACATCAGCCACCGCAGCGGCAGCACCCGACACGGCCGCCGGCGCATTGTGGCGGTAGTTCAGCAGCGCGCTGAACAGCGGCGCCGGTGCGGCAACCCCGCTGCAGCGCTGTGCCAGCGCCAGCGAGGCATGCTCGTGCGCCAGAAGCTCAGCCAGCCGCGCATGTGTGGCCCGAACGCTCGCCTCGACCCCCGTCCCGTCCAGATCCAGACGCAATGGCAGGGTGTTCATGAACAGGCCCATCGCCCGGTCGGCGCCGGCACCCGCATGCATGCGGCCGAACAGCACCGTGCCGAACACCACCTGCTCACGGCCGCTTGCACGCGCCACCACCTGCCCCAGGCCAGATGGCAAAGGCTCGCAAGGCTCACCCCGAGCCGTCGTGCCTGGCTGCGCAGCCGGTCGTGCAGCGCCTGCGGCAACATCCGCCGCGCCTCGTGAGACCCGATGCCATCACCATAGACCTCGCTCAGCCCAAACGGCGTCGTCGGCGCGTCGATATCCGACAACTGCGATCGGAAGAACTGCTCATGCGCCTCCACACCGACCCCCAGTCGGGCCTGTGCGATCAGATTGCGGAACGGCTGCGGCGTGCCCAGCTCATGCCCTCGGCCCCCCAGCACCGCCTCGACCTCGGAATGCAGCACCTCCGACGTCGTGTGATCCCCGATCAGATGATGCTGCAGCTCCAGCAGCAGCCAACGGTCACTATCTGGTTCGACGGCGATCACGAACCGCATCAATGGCGCCCGGCCGAGATCAATACGATGCTGACGTGGATCGAAACGGCGCTTCAACTGCTCATGGCCAGGACCCCCATCTGCATCCAGCTCAACCTCGACCACATCCAGCGGTGCAGTGCGCCAGACCACCTGCGCCGGGTTGGACAGCCCTTCCCAGACAAAGGCGGTGCGCAGAATGTCGTGCCGGGCCACGACTTGCTGAACCGCGCCAAGATAGCGCTCAAGCAGGCCACGGTCGGCGAACGCCATCTGCGAGACCAGCAGATAGGGATCGCCCCGGGTTGCCAGCAGATGGTGGAACAGAATGCCGTCCTGCAGCGGCGACAGGCCATAAATGTCCTGGATATTGCCGACGCCACCGGGAACCGTCGCCACGATCCGATCGATCTCCGGCTGGGTCAATTCGGCGAGCGGCAGCATCTGCGGCGTAATCGCCGTACTCTGCTTGGTGATCAGGTTGGCAGGCACCGCCACCTCGTGATGGCTGCCAAGGCTGGCGGCAAGATCGGCCAGCACCGGCCTGGCGAACAGGGTGCGCACCTCCACCCCGAGCGACAGCCGCCGCAGCCGCTCCATCAGCTGCACCGCCAGCAAGGAATGTCCGCCGAGTTCGAAGAAGTGGTCGTGGCGGCCGATCCGCTCGACACCGAGCAGTTCCGCCCAGATCTCTGCCAGCGCCGTCTCGATCTCGCCGCGCGCGCCTCATAGGTGCGGTGCGCATAGGCGTCGTCCTCCGGCGAAGGCAGCCCCTTGCGGTCGAGCTTGCCGTTCGGCGTCAAGGGCAGTGCTTCGATCCGCACGAACGCCGACGGCACCATGTAGTCCGGCAGCCGCCCGCTCAGATGCGCCCGCAAGGCGCCGGCAAGCCCGCCTCCATCGTCGTCGTCCGATCCTGCCTCGGGTCCACACACGACATAGGCGACAAGGTGCTTGTCGCCGGCACGGTCCTGGCGCGCCACCACCACCGCCTCGCGCACCCAGGCATGCTCGCCAAGCCGTGCGGCGATCTCGCCCGGCTCGATGCGGAAGCCGCGGATCTTCACCTGCTCGTCGTTACGGCCGAGGAACTCCAGATTGCCGTCCGGCAGATAGCGCCCCAGGTCGCCGGTCCGGTACAGCCGGGCCCCTGCCTCATCGCTGAACGGATCGGCCAGGAAACGCTCCGCCGTCAGCTCGGGGCGGTTGAGGTAGCCACGCGCTACACCGGCACCCCCGATATACAACTCCCCGACCGCTCCATACGGAACGGGCGCACCATGACCGTCAAGAAGATACACCCGCGTATTGGCAATCGGACGGCCGATCGGGACGTTCATCGATCCGGAAAGCTCCTCCGGAATGTCGTAGAAGGCGCAGCCCACCACGGTCTCGGTCGGGCCATACTCATTGACCATTCGCACCTGCGGCTGGATCCCGCGCCACATTGCCACCGTCGAACTCGACAGCGCCTCGCCGCCGATGACGAACAGGCCAACCTGGCTGGTGTCCGAAGCCGACAATAGCTGTTGCCCAAGCACATCCAGATGGCTCGGGGTGATATTGACGAGCCCGCGCGGAGAGACGATCTCTGCCTTTAATCCGTCAACCTCATCTCCCTCCTTGGTAAGCAGGGCATGGCCCCCATGAAGCAGAGGGGCAAACAGGCTGTTCACCGTGGCGTCGAAGGCCAGTGAAGAGGAAACCACGGACGACGATCTCGGCGTGTAGGTATCGCAGGCCCAGGAGAGATAATTGACCATCCCCCGATGCTCGATCATGACGCCTTTTGGTGTTCCGGTTGAACCGGATGTGTAGATGACATAGGCGAGATGGCGTGCGGTCAGGCCGAGCGCCTGCGGGTCGGGGTCGGAAGATGGCGCATCCGCCCAGGCGGGTATTGCCGCAGCCACGTCGACCACACTCACGGCCGCAAGCGCCTCGGCGCCGAGTGCGGCGCGACCGGCGGCATCGCAAAGCAACAGCCGCGGCGCGGCATCCTCGAGCACCTGCCGCAGCCGCGCCGACGGATAGGCCGGGTCCAGCGGAACATAGGCGCCGCCCGCCTTGAGGATCGCCAGCAGTCCCACCACCATCGACGGACTGCGCTCAAGGCAGATGGCCACACGGTCGTCCGGCTTGACACCGAGCCCGATCAGGTGATGGGCCAGCCGGTTGGCACGGGCATTCAGTTCCCCATAGCTCAGCGTCTCGTCCTCATGAACCACCGCCACGGCATCCGGCGCACGCTGCACCTGCGCCTCGAACAGTTCGTGGACGCAACCGTCCGACGGATAATCGGCCGCCGTCCGGTTCAGATCCTCCAGCAGATAGCTGCGTTCGGCGGCCGGCAGGATATCGATGCGGCCGACCGGCTGCCCGGCATCAGCAACCATCGCTCGCAGCAACGCCAGCAGATAACCACGCTGCCGCTCGATCGTCGCCTGATCGAACAGCGCCGTGGCATAACCAAACGTTCCGGCTATGACCTCATCGCACTCGCCAAGGCTCAGCTCCAGATCGAACTTGACCTGATCGAGCCCGTCCCCGGCCGCCTCCACGCTCAGCCCGGCAAGGTCGAACGACCCGACGGCGTTGTTCTGCCAGGCCAACATCACCTGGAACAGCGGCGTGTGATCGAGATGCCGGGGCGGCTTGACGATCTCCACCACCTGCTCGAACGGCAGGTCCTGATGCTCCTGCGCAGCCAGGGCCGTGCGCCGCGTCCGTTCCAGAAGCTCCGACACGCTCGGCTCGCCCGACAGGTCGACCCGAAGCGCCAGGGTGTTGACGAAGAAGCCGATCAACTCTTCGATCTCGCGCCGGCCGCGATTGGCGCTCGGCACGCCGATCACAAGGTCGTCCTGCCCCGACAGGCGCGACAGCACCGCAGCCCAGGCCGCCAGCACCGTCATGAACAACGTCGTGCCATGCTGCCGGCTCAGCCGCTTCAGCCCCCGCGTCAGGTCCGCATCGATGACAACAGGCACACTGGCCCCGGCAAACGACTGCTGGGCCGGCCGCGCACGGTCCGTCGGCAAGGCAAGTCGGGCCGGAGCGCCGGACAGGGCGTCGCGCCAATACTGCGCCTGGCTCTGCAGCCGTTCCCCCGACAGCCATTGGCGTTGCCAGGCGGCATAATCCGGATACTGGATCGCCAGCGGCGGCAAAGGATCGTCCTCTCCAGCCGCAAACGCCCGGTAAAGCTGACTGAGTTCACGCATCAGCACGCCCATCGACCAGCCGTCCGAGACGATATGATGCTGGGTCAGCAAAAGACGTGCTCCGCATCCGACATCCGGATCAGACGCCCGCGGATCAGCGGCCCGCGCGCAAGATCGAATGGCGTGCGCGCCTCTTCATGGCACAGATCCAGAAGCGCCGCCTCTGCATCCGGCCGGCCCGCAGATCGTGCTCGAGCACCGGCAACCCCGCATCCGGCGGCAGAACCTCAACCCGGGGCTTGCCCTCCGGTGCGACAAAGACACTGCGCAGCGCCTCGTGACGGGCAAACAAATGGTCAAGGCTGCGCTGCCAGGCGGTGCGGTCGAGCCCACCACGCAGCCGCAAGGCCAGCGGAATGTGATAGTTGTGTGCTGCCCTCGTCCAGCTGCGCCAAAAACCATAGCCGCTGCTGCGCAAACGACAGCACAAGCGGCTCATGACGCGACACGGCCGCAATCGCCGGCAGCTCTTGCGGACCGGCGCGGCTCAACGCCTCGACGATGCTTGCCGCCAGATCGGAAAGCACCGGCCTGGCAAACAGCCTCGTCAGCGGCAGCGCGACGCCAACAGCCTGCGACAGCCGGCTCGAGAGCTGCACCGCCAGCAAGGAGTGGCCGCCGAGCTCGAAGAAGTGGTCGTGGCGTCCGACCCGCTCAGCCCCAGAAGCTCGCCCAGATCCGGCCAGCGCCGTCTCGATCTCGCCTTGCGGCGCCTCATAGCTGCGGCGCGCATAGGCGTCGTCGGCCGGCGCCGGCAGCCCCTTGCGGTCGAGCTTGCCGTTCGCCGTCAAGGGCAGCGCTTCGAGCCGCACGAACGCCGACGGCACCATGTAGTCCGGCAGCCGCCCGCCCAGATGCGCCCGCAAGGCGACGGCCAGCCCGCTTCCATCCTCGTCGTCCGATCCGGCCTCGGGTCCACACACGACATAGGCGACAAGGTGCTTGTCGCCGGCGCGGTCCTGGCGCGCCACCACCGCCGCCTCGCGCACCCGGGCGTGCTCGCAAAGCCGCGCGGCGATCTCGCCCGGCTCGATGCGGAAGCCGCGGATCTTCACCTGGTCGTCGTTGCGGCCGAGGAACTCCAGATTGCCGTCCGGCAGATAGCGCGCCAGATCGCCGGTCCGGTACAGCCGGGCGCCTGCCTCATCGCTGAACGGATCTGCCAGGAACCGCTCCGCCGTCAGCTCGGCACGGTTGAGGTAGCCACGCGCCACCCCCGCCCCGCCGATGTAAAGCTCACCCACCGCCCCGAACGGCACGGGCGCACCATGACCGTCCAGCAGATACACCCGCGTGTTGGCAATCGGACGGCCGATCGGGACAACTGACCCATCAAAATCATCGGGACAACTCCAAACCGTCGCGCAGACTGTTGCTTCGGTCGGGCCATAAGCGTTGACGATAGATGCCGGGGCCAGACTTCGGACGAGTTCTGCTTTCGGCAGTTCGCCAGCAAGAATGAGAACTTGCGATGCCAAACATCCCAGATCCCTGCTTGCCTGAAGCAAGGCTGGAGGTAACGTCGCATGGGTGATGGATTCGCTTCGCAGGTAATCCGATAGCTTGTTACTCGCGTGGCGGATCTCATCCGCAGGCAAGTGCAATGCGGCGCCAGAGCCAAACGCCATGACAAGCTCCCAAGCACTTGCATCAAAACCGAAGGAGGCGAACTGCACGACACGGCTGTTTGAACAGACGCCAAAAAGCCCGATCTGAGCCAACCCCAGATTGACCAGGCTCCGATGCTCGACCATGACGCCCTTTGGGGTTCCGGTTGATCCGGAGGTGTAGATGACATAGGCGAGATGGCGCGCGGTCAGGCCAAGGGCGCTCGGGTCCGGGTTCGAGGCCAGCAGTTCGGCCCAGGCCGGGGTCGCCGTCTCCAGATCGACCACCGTCAGATCGGCGAGCGCTTCGGGGCCAAGTGCGGCGCGTCCGGCGGCATCGCAAAGCAGCAGGTGCGGTGCGGCATCCTCGAGCACCTGCCGCAGCCGCGCCGACGGATAGGCGGGATCCAGCGGCAGATAGGCGCCGCCCGCCTTGAGGATCGCCAAAAGACCCACCACCATCGCCGGGCTGCGCTCCAGGCAGATCGCCACCGGCTGATCCGGCCTCACCCCGAGCCCGATCAGGTGATGGGCCAGCCGGTTGGCCCGCGCATTGAGCTCGCCATAGCTCAGCTCGTCGTCCTCATGGACGAGGGCGACGGCTTCGGGTGCGCGCCGGACCTGTTGCTCGAACAGCTCATGGATGCACCGCTCCGACGGATAATCCGCCGCCGTCCGGTTCAGATCCTCCAGCAGATAGGTGCGTTCGGCGGCCGGCAGGATGTCGAGCTCGCGCACCGGCTGCACGGCATCGGCCGTCACACCATATAACAAAGTTTGCAAATACTGCGTCATACGGTCGATCTGCTCCGGTGCTAATCGACTTGCATCAAAATGCCATCGAAAGCTCCCATCCTGAGTGCAAACCTCAAACGTCAGCAAATCGCCGCATGGGGCTGACCCAGCACTTTGGCTTGTCGTCAGATCGCCAGCGACAGAACCGCTGTCTGTCGTGATTGTGATGCCAATCGGCCAGGGCTGGTGCGACCGTAGCGCCTCCACACCTCGCAATGTCGGGCAGCGCGCGATAAGATCCCGGGCAAAGCTAGCGTGCTCGCTCAGCTGAGCGCATTCGGCCGCCACCGCTTTGCGCACTTCTTCGAAATCATGTGCAAGGTCGATGGTAACTTCCATCGGCACGACAGAGGCGATAAGCACCTCCACCGCTTTCAAACCGGCTTGCGATCGATCCGATGCAGGCGTCCATCCCAGTTGAAGCTCTGTTTCTCCGGTGATGCGGGCGAGATAGATCAGCCAAGCCGTTACCAAGTATTCCGTGCGATCATTTGGCGACAGCTTAGCCAAAGCACTTGCCATGAACCACGAACTCGACTGCCGTTTGGGCGGCGTCTCAGCCACGCACGACGACAGGAAAGGAAACTGCAATATTCTAAGCTGCTCTAGCCGCTGTCGCCAAAAATCCTCTGAAGGCGCCAGCAATTCATGGGCCGCAGTTATGCTCCGCGCCTCATCGTCGCTCAAAATTGGAAGGCGACCACCTTCATCCAGATTGGAATGCCTGGCGAGGGCTCGCGCGTCCACCGCCTGACCATCGGAGCTGCCAAAGCAAACATCGACATCCTGTGTACCCGTCGCCACCCGCCAGTGGCTGGAGTGGATTTCAAGCAGAGAACCTGCCGGGAGGCCCGAGCGTTGAGGCAGCACCTCCAAGCGTCTGACTGTGACCACCTCATCGCCTACGAGAGCCTTCGGCAGACCCAATGGATTGGGATGATATGGGCCCAAGTTCAAGGCACGCGTCATCGCTGACAGATCTTGCGCGGGCCGATCCCATCGCAGACAGCCTGCCGCATCCGGGCGTCGACGTCTCGGAAAGTAGCTTCTGCTCACCAGCGCCTGCGGATAGGCAGTGAGCTCTCCCTTCGCCAAGCCAGTTAAAAGCTCGCGGAAGCCCTCGATCGCGGCTTCATAACATTTAAGGTTCAGGGTCAACGCCGTATCGGCGGGCGCAATCAGCACTTGGCGCTGAACCACGACGTCACCCGTATCAACACCATCATCGATCCGATGCCACGTGATGGCATATTCGGTCTCCTGCGCCAGCAGCGCCCAGGACGTCGCGTGCGTTCCCGCATATCGTGGCAATGGACCGTCGTGGTAATTGAAAGCACCTTGACGCACTCGCCCAAACACGTCCGGTGGCAATATGAACGGATTGGCAACCGAGAAAATCCAATCTACCGGTTCGGCCTCCAAAAAAGACGAGAGCTCTTCAACGCTCCCTACACACGGGATGTTGGCGCGAGTCGCCCACTCTGCGAATATGGCGTCGCCACACAGGGCCGCACCAATGACGTGGCCCATCGCCATTGCCAGCTGAGCGCAGCTGATAGCAAGCGTACCACTGCCAACAACGATGCTGGAGGAGATTGACCGTGCTGCAGGGTTCATGTCCTGATCGCCTTGTTCGCGGCCACAGCCGCGCGCCGGAGAAGACCGATATGTAGCAGTCCACCCACCAAGCTGGGCAGTTCCCGCCCAAGCCGCCGCGCCACGTAGCGGCCCAAACCGGTCACACTGGTTCGGATCTGCTCGGGGCTAACAGCGCTGAACGCCAATCGAATCCGGTAGTCTTGAGAGTTATCCAACGCGAAGAAGCTCATGGGCATAACGATGACATTGTCACGCCTTGCACACTCGTCCACGCTCTCCGCCCCAAATCTGAAAGGAAGATCAAGAGTTAAAAAGAAGCCGCCAGAAGTCATTTTCAGTCCTTCTATTTAGTGACGCAGTCAATTTAGTGATCACCAAATGCTTTGGCGACAAGCTAATGAGATGAGTAGCTTTTGAGATTCTTTGAACGGTCCGTTTAGACTACCGAGTACCTTCTGACGGACTCGTCACGCTGGGAGACATCACCTGCCCATCATCGCTTGTGAAATGCGGCAGATCATAGCGCAGGGCACTTGCCCGCAGCGAGCCCAACCGCGGCATTCGGCCACGCAGGGCCACTGAATGCCGAATTGGTCGGTCCAGCGCTATCCTTTGTTGGCCATCGAAATCAGCAGGCACCCGAAAGCGGAGAGTAACGGCGCTTCCCAAAGTGCTTAGCAAGCCCCCGCCCTCTGCAATACTGTATCGGCAGTATTGCAACCACCTTGACTTCGTCTGGCTTCCAGTGAGCGTGATCAAGGGACCATTTCTCCTTATCCATGCGCGTTCGTAGGTGAACGCGCATATACCGTGCCAAAGGAGAAAGTCATTTTAGAACAATATGGTGGCGTTAACACTGCTATGTCGCATGTTCGACATTGTCGGACATCGGACAACGCGGAATTGTCGGACATCGGACAACGCGGACCCGCCAGCCGCAGCTCCTTCACCAAGCGGTTCTGATTCAATCTATTTCGATCAGGATCTCAAATACGCCAAACCGATTACATTTTTGGAAATAAGTAGCTCTAGGAAAAAGGTGCAATTTGCCTTCTGCACGTATCCTGAACGGGCGCGAATATCAATTTCAACGTCTTGGAATTCAAGAAAGTCATTATATAGTGGAAAATACGCCTTATATACCGCCTCCTTCAAAACAAAGAGGTCCCGCCGTTGGAGCATACGCAAGTCGTACATGCGTTGCTCCCTAGGAGTTGCAATCAATTCAATCAAGTTCTCCGGAAGAAGTTCATTTGGTTCGATGTCGATGCCAACCGTTGCAATCCTTTTCTTCCCTGCAATAGTGGCTGCTGCTACTGTATCGTGATGAGCCAAAGAGCCAACAATGCCGGCTGGCCAGGTCGGAATACCCGACCGCGTCTTTAGGATAGGCATCGGTGGAAATCCTAGTTCGCCGAGGAGTGTTCGGGCGATGATTCTTGCAGCACCGCTTTGGCGACGGACTTTCGCAACAGCGCGTCCCAGCGCAGCAACTTCGGATGCGAACAAGGCGGCCTCGTCGGTGCGTTCTATCGGACGAATGCCGACGAGGATGTTCTGTTGATCAAGCGTTATAATGTCCACCTATTTAGGCCCCTTTGAGGTTTCCGAATGGGTATCTCAGCCAACGTAGCTAGCTGTGAGTGAGACACAGGCGATGTCACGTCCAGCAAGTGCAGTTGGCTCGGAGTAGACGCACGATAGGTTGTGTGCGTCAAGTTCTGCAAAATTGCCCCGATCCGCCGGCGGGTTTTCAGGACGTCCCGGGCGACAGTCAGTTCATGCGTCGGGGCGCGAACGTCGTGGTTAGCGTCGTGCAGCACCAGGTCCTCGAGGTGCACCAGCTCGCCGTCGATCCACAGCGAGGCGCAGGCGTCCGTGAAGTGGGATCGTTCGACAAAACCCTGCCCGACCGGCGAACGAGAGATCCGTTCGTCGAGACGCGACAGCGCGATGCCAGCGCCCGAAATCGGCCGCAGCAGTACGTGGGGCCGATTGGGTGGGAACGCCGGTAGAAACCGGCAAGGAGTAGATGGTGAAAGTCCATTACGATGAAGGACTAGCGATCCACATTGGCCCCGAGTCATGCGCGGGCAGTCGTGAGGCTGTACGTGAAGTGTTGACAGGGGAGCATGCAGGCCAGCCATTGAGCCGCGAAAGACTGGACATTTCGGGTGCCGACGCTTTCCACCTATGCGGAAGGCAATATGAACGGACACGTTATCGCAAGTGGCCGTTTGACCTGGCGCGGTCGGAGACCCTGGCATGCATAGACGCTTCTTGCACGGGAACCGGGAGGCCTCGTGATTGGCCAGTATGGCTTGGCCACACTGGTCCGCATCGGGAAGGTGAGGAACCGTAGCCGATGATGCACGATCACGAGGAGTCTGATTCCGCCATAGTAGCGATGAAGCCTGCGAACAAAACCGGCCTGCCGGTGGCGGAGCAGGGGGAGCGAAGGGCGGGAACCGAGAGGAATGCGGATCAGCACAGCACGCGCCGGGCACAGGACCGGGAAAGTGTGTCCCATGAGCTGGACCGCATACGGCAAGCCGCAAGGCAAAGGAAGAAGGAGAAGTTCACCGGGCACTGTAAAGTTATCAGCGGATTGATGCAGCGATAGCTGGCCGGGACGGCTGTCAGGCTGCGGCGACACACGCGATTTTGTTCCAGATTGCATGGCGGCGTTACGCAGGTCTCGATGTTGAGCCGATGACAGCGTATTGCGGGGAAAGTGGAACAGGTTGGCAATCGGATCATGGATGGAAACGAACCGCTGAAGCTGGCGTGCCGACTTGAAGCGTTTCATGGTCCTTTCGCGTCGTCGGGTCGGCTGGTGCGAATTTTCCGCTCGATTATTGAGGCCTTTGTGCGACCGGTGTTCGACACCGGGCATGAGGTCGCGCCTGGCGGCATCATAGGACCGGAGCTTGTCGGTGATCATGACCCGTGGTGTCCGCCCTTGAGCCTTCAGCAACTTGCGCATCAGGCGCTTTGCCGCCTTGGCATTTCGGCGGCTTTGCACCAGCACTTCGAGGACGAAGCCGTCCTGATCGACGGCACGCCAGAGCCACTGCTTCTTGCCATTGATCGCCACCACACATTCGTCGAGATGCCATTTGTCGCCCAGGCAGCCGGCCGACCGTCGCTTGATCTCCCGGGCGAAATGCCGTCCGAATTTCTCCGCCCAGCTTCGAACGGTCTGATGCGTGACGATGATACCGCGGGCCGCCAGCATGTCCTCAACCATGCGCAGGCTGAGCGGAAAGCGAAAGTAGAGCCATACCGCGTGCGCAATGATCTCGGCGGGAAAGCGGTGGCGACGATAAAGCGGATCACGAGCAACTTCTGACATGGCCCATGTACGCACATCTTCATCAGCCGTCAGTTAACTTTACGGTGCCCTTCTGGACCAGATCGGTGGCCCCGTCGAGAAGTTCATTGCCGACGGCGCCTATGATGGAACGCCAACCCGAGATCTTCTGGCGACACGCTTTGGTGAGATCGTGGAGGTCATTATCCCACCTCCCAAGACTGCCGTTGCCAGCCCTCAATCGGTGCTGGTTCCATCTGTCCGCGATCGCCATATTGCAGAAATCCAGACCAAAGGGCGGATGGCATGGCAGAAATCCACCGGCTACAACAAGCGCAGTCGCGCTGAGACCCAGATGGGTCGATGGAAGGCTGTGATCGGGCCCAAACTCAAAGCGCGACATTTTGACAATCAGAAGACTGAAGCGAAGATTGGCGTCCGTGTTCTTAACCGGATGACAGAACTTGGCCGGCCCAAGTTCGAGCGCGTTGCATGAAAAATGCAGTGGATAGGGTTGCCTCGTCCAAAGTCTGATCCATGCAACAGTGCTGGTAAATACCGGCTCTATAAGGCCGTTTCGTCCGCGACTACGAACAGCACACGACGGGGCTGCCCCTAACCGATACGGGTATCGGCCGCCGCATGTCGAAAGGAACCCTACTACCGTACACACAAATAGATGTACATTTGAGCGCCGGGAGTGTATGGTACATCCCCGTACACACAAGGATGATGCCATGCACACCACCAAAGCTTTCAAGAACGGAAATTCCCAGGCCGTGCGCATCCCGGCCGAACTGGCCTTCGACCGGACCGATGTCGAGTTGGAGATCGAGCGTGTGGGCGACGAGCTTCGCATCCGTCCGGTGCATCGCTCCCTGGCCGGCGTTCTGGACGTCTTTGCCCGCTTCTCGCCGGATTTCATGCGCGACGGAAGAGAGCCCCATGAGCAAGGCGAGCGGGACAAGATCTGATGCCACGCTACATGCTCGATACCAATATGTGTATCTACCTGATGAAGAACCAGCCGGAGCAGGTCGCCCGCCGCTTTGCCAGTTGCTATGTGGGTGACGTTGTGATGTCCGCCATCACCTTCGCGGAACTCGAGTACGGAGTTTCCGTATCCGATGATCCAGCGCGGGAACTCGATAATCTTGCAGCCCTGGCCGAGCTGATCACGGTAGAGCCGTTCGGGATCGCGGCAGCGCGTGCCTATGGTCCGGTTCGTCTGGCGACTCGGGACCGGAAGAAGGATCACCTGGACAAACTGATCGCTTCGCATGCAATCGCATTGAACACCGTGCTCGTTACCAACAATACGCGAGACTTTCTGGCGTATCCCGGACTGAGGCTCGAAAACTGGCTTGACGCCTGAGGCGGCGTTGTTGCGTGGATCACCCGGCGACTGATATTGAGCGGTGGTTTTCAGTCTCCTAATCCGGATTTCGACGATGCCGCACACGTTCAATGCCGATCGGCGGGACAAGATTGCCAAGCAGAAATATCAAGTGACGAATTGGCCGGCATATAATGAAAACCTGCGTCAACGTGGTGATTTGACCATCTGGGTGAAGGATGAGGCCCTGTCTTTATGGACGGCGCGGAGGCGGACATCGCGGGGTGGTCAGCCGAAATACTCGGATCTGGCGATTACGTTGTGCTTGACGCTGCGCGTCGTCTACGGGCTGGCGCTACGCCAGACCCAAGGCTTGATGCGCAGTGTCGCGGCGCTGATGGGGTTCGATATTGCCGTGCCTGACTTCTCCACCCTGTCTCGCCGGAGCAAAGGGCTGGCGTTGCCGTCGACAAAGTCCCGAGCCACAACATCAGGTCCGGTCCATCTGGTTGTCGACAGCACCGGCTTGAAGGTCTTCGGCGAGGGCGAGTGGCTGGAAAACAAGCACAAAACCAAGGCCAAACGCAAAAGATGGCGCAAACTGCACCTTGGTCTCAATCTTGTCAGTGGTGAGATTGTTTGTTCCGATCTGACCGTGGATGGTGTCGGCGATCCGACAGCGTTACCAGGACTTCTGGACCAGATCGGTGGCCCCGTCGAGAAGTTCATTGCCGACGGCGCCTATGATGGAACGCCAACCCGAGATCTTCTGGCGACACGCTTTGGTGAGATCGTGGAGGTCATTATCCCACCTCCCAAGACTGCCGTTGCCAGCCCTCAATCGGTGCTGGTTCCATCTGTCCGCGATCGCCATATTGCAGAAATCCAGACCAAAGGGCGGATGGCATGGCAGAAATCCACCGGCTACAACAAGCGCAGTCGCGCTGAGACCCAGATGGGTCGATGGAAGGCTGTGATCGGGCCCAAACTCAAAGCGCGACATTTTGACAAACAGAAGACTGAAGCGAAGATTGGCGTCCGTGTTCTTAACCGGATGACAGAACTTGGCCGGCCCAAGTTCGAGCGCGTTGCATGAAAAATGCAGTGGATAGGGTTGCCTCGTCCAAAGTCTGATCCATGCAACAGTGCTATGCCGATGGGCCCGTAGTTTTGCAGGATTTCGTCTTGATTTTTGGAGCTCGAAGCATCTGGTGACATTGGCGTTCCTCACTTGCATCATGCAATCATTGTTCTATTCATGTGTCGCGAGCGCGTGCTTCACGCGAAGCACGGTGGCCGTTACAGTCACGAACACTAGCGGGATCGACCCGAGCATCAGCAGCGGGCTTACTTCCCATCCGGTGTGTTGACATGCCTCGAAGGCCGTTTTGATGAGACTGATGAGGTAGTAGCTGATGGCAATGATCGAGAAACCCTCGACCGCGCGCTGGATCTTCACCTGGGTCGCCGCCCGTTCTGCCACCGACTGGAGCTGGACGGCATTCTGGAACTCGATCTCGACCTGGATGCGGGTCTGGAGCAGGTTCAGAAGATGCATGGTGGCGCCGGACAGCTGCTCAAGCCTATGGGCTGCAGCCTCGCAAGTGCGAACTGCTGGTTTGAAGCGCCTTGTGATGAACACGCCAAATCGTTGGAAGCCCGGCACATGTGCCTCGCGCAGCTCGCTGATGCGTTCCTCGACAATCTTGGCGTAGGCTACGGTCGCGCCAAAGCGGCTGCGGGTTTCCGCCGAAGCGGTGATGATGGCGGCGGAGAATTCCGAGATTTCGTTGAGCAGGCTCTTGTGCTGGTCTGCCGGCGTCGACTGATTGCGGTCTGCCAATTCTCCAAGCCGGGCATCGAACTCGGCAAGCTGCGGCGCGAGACGCCGAGCAAGTGGCAAGCCAAGCAGCGCCATCGAGCGGTAGGTCTCTATCTCGTAGATCCTGCGGACCATTCGGCCGAGCCGATAGGCGTTCAAGTCCTTGTTGAACAGCAGTGTATGGCTCCATCCATTTGAACGAACCCGGAAGTCGGAGCATACTTGGCCAGCCCCTGCCCCGATCATTGACGCAGCGCTGACGCCAAACCCGAATTTTGACAGGACGTCTCCCAGTTCATCCGGGGCAGGCCCTATCACCAGGATACTGACCTGACCGACGACGGATGCCGAGGGGAGCTCCAGCAATGCCAAAATGTCGGAAATCACCAGCGTCGGCTCCGGCCATTGATCCGGTCCGTGGTCGAGCATCGTCACGCGTGTGACGGTTACGAACTCTGTATGGTATTCCACACGCGTCCTTATAAGGTCCGTGTCATGCTTTCCGAAAGATATGCAGCCGCCAGTTTGTCTGGCAGGCGGCTGAGACGGGATCAGAGCGACGTGCTCGACAAGCGCAGGTCCGGAGAAGTAGATGGACGGCCGCGCATGGAGCTCGGCCGTGAAATCCGCTGTCGTCGGCTGATCCGCATCTCCTGTCAGCATGCCGCGCCCCTCGACCTAAATCCCGATTGCCTCATAGGCTTCGGCGATCTGCCGGATCGAGGCGACATACGCCGCGGTGCGGTAATCACCGAGCTCCGGTTGCTTCTCGATGAGATCGCCGATGCGTGCCCAGGTGCTGCGCATGACGTCTTCGAGGCCGGAGCGGACAAGATCGATCTCGGCGCCGCCTTCCAGGAACTCGTCTCGGATATCGGCGGGGAACTCCTTGCCGGTCATCCGCTCAAGCGCAGCCGCGATCGTCTGGTTGCGCCGCTCGCGCCGGCGCCGCTCCATCAGCCCGAACGGAATGTGTGTCAGGTTCTTGACCCACTCGAAGTAGCTGACGACGACACCGCCGGCATTGACGTAGAGATCGGGAAGGATGGTGACGCCGCGGGAGCGGAGGATCTTGTCGGCCTCGAAGGTGACGGGACCGTTGGCCGCTTCGACGACGAGATGCGCCTTGATGCGCTCGGCATTCCCGGCATGGATGGCATTTTCCATTGCCGCCGGAATGAGAACGTCGCAGCGCTGCTCGATGCCGGTCATATCGCCGGCAAAGGACCTGGCGCCTTCGAAGCCAAGTATGCTGCCGGTCTGGATCTGGTGCTGCTTGAGGGCTTCGATGAGAAGACCTTCGGGGTTGGCGACATAGCCATCGCGCTCAGCAACAACGGTGACGCGTGCGCCGTCCTCTTCCGAGAGGAACTTGGCGGCGTGATAGCCGACATTGCCGAAGCCTTGAACGATGAACGACGCGCCCTTCAGGTCGCGCCGGCCCTCCAAACCTTTCGTGCGGGTATCGCAAAGATAGCTCTGGATGGCGAACTGCACCCCTCTGCCCGTCGCTTCCGTTCGCCCGGCAATGCCGCCCTTGGACAAAGGCTTTCCGGTGACGCAGGCCCGGGCATTAATGACATCCGTCGGATTGGCGCGACGGAACTCGTCGACCATCCACGCCATCTCACGCTCGCCGGTACCAATATCGGGAGCCGGAACGTTGACGCCCGGTCCGATCAGGCCACGCTTGTTGAGTTCCTGAGTAAAGCGGCGGGTGATGCGCTCGAGTTCCTGCGGTGTCCACTCACGTGTATCGATCTTCAGCGCGCCTTTGGAGCCACCGAAGGGGACGTCGACGAGCGAGCACTTCAACGTCATCAGTGCGGCCAGCGCCTCGACCTCTTCAGCATCCGCATTGGAGGCGTAACGAATACCGCCCTTCACCGGTTCGCAGTGCTCGCTGTGGACCGAGCGCCAGCCGATGAAGCTGTACATGCGGCCACGTAGCCGAACACCGAAGCGGACCGTATAGGTCGAGTTGCACTGGATGATCCGTTCAGCCAGTCCTTCCGGCAGATCAAGAAAGGACATGGCATGACGGAGGTTCTGGTCGACGCTTTCAAGGAAGCTGGCGGAATTCATCGGACAATGCTCGTTGGGGTCTGCTGTTGTTGTGAACGACTGCCGGGTTGCCAAGCCCACCCCGCGAAGGGTGAGCGCAGCCCGCGTTCAGAGCGACACGCCCGACACCATCAGCGCCGGGCGCCCGAAGTCATGACAGGGACTAGACCGCCTTCTTCAGACGCATGGCCTCAGGGTCGTAAACCCGGCCAAAGCGATTGTTCAGGAAATCTGCGAGCGCGACTTCCTCCTGCCGAACGAAGCCCTTCTGAGGCAGTTTTCCATCGGCGAGGAGGTCGAGAACCGTCGTGATGCCGGCCGCCGTCGTGATCTGGATCGCGCTCATCGCCTTGCCCGCGACGACACCCGAATAAACCTTGTTGGCGTAGGTTTCCTGCATGTAGCGGCCATCTTTCCAGCCACACACGGTGACGAAGATCACGACCACGTCCTGCATCGTGGCCGGCAGAGCGTTTTCGAACAAGTCCTTGAGCACGTCCCGGCGGTTCTTGAGGTTGAGGTCGTTCAAAAGCGCCTTGATGATCGCCTGATGGCCGGGATAGCGGATCGTGCGGTAGTTCATCGTCCGGACGCGCGCCTCCAGCGTCTTCGCGAGCGTGCCGAGACCACCGGAAGTGTTGAACGCCTCGTAGGTCACTCCGTCGAGTGAGAACTCTTCGCGCTCTTCCATTGCTGGAACCGTGACGAACTTGCCCTCGACAATCGCTTCGCACGGCTCGATATACTCGTTGATCAGCCCATCCGTGCTCCAGGTCAGATTGTAGTTCAGAGCGTTTGAGGGATATTGCGGCAGTGCGCCAACGCGCATGCGCACGCTATCCAGCGTGTCAAAGCGCTTGGCAAGGTCATTGGCGACAATCGAGATAAAGCCGGGCGCGAGGCCACACTGAGGGATGAAAGCAACATCCGCCCCCTTGGACAGTTCCTCGACCTTCTTCGTCGTTGCGACATCTTCCGTTAGGTCGAGGTAGTGCACGGAAGCCTCCAGTGCAGCCTCGGCGACTTTGCCGGTCAGATTAAATGGCGCTGCGGACAGAACGGCGAACTTCCCGCGAAGTAGCCCAACGAGCGCCACGTTGTCGGTGATATCAACAATCTTCCCCGAAATTGCGGAATGCTTGTCGAGCTTGTCGAGCTGCGCCTGATCGCGATCGGTTACGACAACATTGTAATCGCCGGTCTCGGCCAGCATTAATGCGATGGCGCCACCGATTTTGCCTGCGCCAATGATCACTACATCCTTCATTTCAGTCCCCTTCGCTTCAGAATTTCAATGTTGATAGTTTGAAGGGGTGAGACAACATATCATAGGGTCACATTGCTATTTTTGTTTGCTTGTTTTAAGCACTTCGCCGTATCGGATTGTCTGAATGCCGGGGTTCCAATGAATGTAACGGAAAAAGACCGGGAACTGCTCGATTTGCTTGGTGAAAATGCACGGGCGCCCGTGGCAAGCCTTGCCAAAAAGCTCGGTTTGTCGAGAACGACCGTTCAGGCCCGACTTGATCGCCTGGAGCGTGAAGGGGTCATTGCCGGATATAACGTTAGACTGTCCGATGCGTATCAATCGGGTCTTGCGAAAGCCCATGTCATGATCACGCTCGCGCCAAAAGTCTTATCACAGGTTTGCGTTTCGCTGCAGGCAATCCATGGTGTGAAATCACTGCATTCGGTGAGCGGCACATTCGATCTGATTGCGGTTCTCGAGGCTCCGTCGATTTCGGAACTTGATCAACTCGTCGATAGGATCGGAATGATCGATGGCGTTGAGCGAACGCTTTCCTCGATCATCATGTCCACCCGGCTAAGCCGCTGAACACATCCAGCTAAATGCGCCTCGCCGCTGATTACAACGCCAGTCTCTATGCGTTGCGACCGACAAGGCGTTCTATGACTTGAAGGGGATGCTCCAGAACAACGGCCTCAAGGATCTTGACCTGCGACCGGCAGGAATATCCAGTGACCATGACAACGTCCTCTTTTTGTCGACCTGCGATCGGAGACTTCCAACTCATTTCGTAGAGCGCTTCCGATAGTCTTCTGTTGCGCGTCTCGTGCCCAAACGTGCCCGCCATCCCGCAACACCCCGTCTCGGCAACTGCGAGTTCAATACCGAATTGCGCGAATACCGCCTTCCACTGCCCGATGGCGGCAGGCGCGTTGGTTCTTTCCGTGCAATGGAGCATGAGCGTGTAACGCGTACCTTCGATGGCTTTGGCCGGACGTTGCTCTGCTAGAACATTTGCCAGCCACTCTTGCGGCAGGGCGACATCGGCACCCAAGGGCTTGCCGGGCAGCGGGCTATATTCGCTGCGGAAGGCAAGTGTCATTGAAGGATCAATGCCGACTAATGTTACGCCAAGATCAGTAAGCCCTTGCAGGTAGGCGGACGTTTCTCTTGCCGCCTTTTCAAAGCGGGCCAGATAGCCATGCACATGCAGCGCTTTCCCGTTGATGTGCGGAGCGGCAAGCAAAGGCTCATACCCCAGCTTGCGGGCAAGGCTGATCGCCGCAAGTGCGACATCCGGATCGAAATAGGAGGTGAAGACATCCGGCACGAAGACGACTGTCCGGGACAGTTTTTCATTGGCGAACCCTGTCAAGTCCTCGGCATGCGCAATGGCCACTCCCAGCCGTCTGGCTTCCTTGCGCAGCGAAACTGCGGGCAAAGGTGGGAGTGCCGTCAGCCCAGCCAGGCGCGTCAGAGCCTTGCCAGGCACAGTGCCTGCGACGAGGTTGTAGAGCGGTCGGACACGCGCCATCATCGGCAGCATTGTCTCGATGGATGCAACGAGCGGGTCCTTGAGGGGACGTAGATAGCGGCCATGGTAGATCTCCAAAAACTTGGCCCGGAAAGAGGGGACACTGACCTTAACAGGACATTGCTCGGCGCAGGCTTTGCAGGCGAGGCAACTGTCCATCGCCGCCTTGACCTCATGCGAGAAATCGCCAGCGTTTGTCGGGGTGAATGAATTGAGGATACGGCGCGGCAGTTGCCACAGACCGACGGCTTTACGCAGACGCTCCCCTTCCCTACCGGGATCGGTACCCTTCTCCGCCAGAAGCCGCAGCCATTCGCGCATCAATGACGCACGGCCCTTGGGCGACTGACGCCGATCCCGTGTCGCCTTGTAGGAAGGGCACATGGGACTTCTTTCATCGAAATCAAAACAGGCACCATTGCCATTGCAATAGGCGGCATTGTCGAACGCGGCGCGGATCTCGTGCCCGATAATCCTGTCGAAATCGCCGCGGAGCGGCACCTCATCGATCTTCAGCAACGGTCTTCCATTGATGCTGGTGATCTTGCCTGGATTGAGCCGGTTTTGCGGATCGAAGGCGCGCTTGATGTCCTGCAGGCAAGGGTAAAGGTCTCCGAAGAATTCCGGCACATATTCCGACCGCACGCCCTTGCCATGCTCGCCCCATAGCACGCCGCCATATTTGCGGGTGAGCGCCACCACCGCATCGCTAATTTGGCGAACCAGGGCTGTGTGATCCGGTCGAACCAGATCAAGAGCCGGGCGGACATGCAGCACGCCGGCATCGACATGGCCGAACATGCCGTAGGACAAGCCTGCCCTATCAAGAAGATCGCGAAACTCGCGGATATAGGCAGCCAAATGCTCAGGCGGCACGGCGGTGTCCTCGACGAACGGCACCGGCCGAACCGAGCCTTCGACATTACCGAGCAGGCCCACCGCGCGCTTGCGCATGGTCCAAATCGCCTCGGCATCGGCATGGCCGCGCGCCACCGTGAACCTCAGCTGGTTTGCACCGGGCCGCGCCTCGAGCGTGGTAGCGACCTCCGCGATCTTTTGCTCAAGCGCGTCGCGGTCGTCAGCCAAGATTTCCACGATGTTGATCCCGTTAGCCGCCCGCTCCCCGTCGGCGGGAAAGAAACGGCCAATGTCGCTCCACACAATATCGCCCTTGGCAAGACCAAGAACTTTCTCGTCAACCGTTTCAACCGAGGCGACGCCGAGCGCTACGAGGTTGCGGGCATCTTCCAGCGCGGCATTGAAATCGCTGTAACGGATGTTGATGAGCGCCACCTCGGCGGGAAGCGGCATGAGATTGAGTTCGGCCTCTGCAATCAGAGCGAGGGTTCCCTCCGACCCGCACAGCACGGCGGTGAGGTCGAAAAATCCATCCTGCTGTCGCACATGCGCCAGATCATACCCGGTCAGGTAGCGGTTGAGATTTGGGAAGACCTCGGCGATCCGTTCCTGCTTTTCCCGCGTGATGCGCTCCACGGTCCGATGCACGTCACCAATGCGGTCGTCGCGTGTGCAGATCTCGGCAAGCTCACCGCTTTCCAGGGGCCGTGACCAGAAATCCGTCCCATCCGTCAGCACGACCCGCAGGCCCAGAACATGGTTCGACGTCTTGCCGTAGAGGCAGGAGCCCTGCCCGCAGGCATCGGTGGAAATCATACCGCCGATCGTCGCCCGGTTCGAGGTGGAAAGCTCCGGCGCGAAGAACAATCCATGCGGCTTTAGCACCCGGTTCAGCTGGTCCTTGACGACGCCCGCCTCAACGCGCGCCACCCGCCGCACCGGATCAATTTCGACAATGCGGTTCATGTGCCGTGAGCAATCGACCACTACGCCATCGGTCAGAGACTGGCCGTTGGTGCCTGTGCCACCGCCGCGCGGGGCAATGACGATGGTGCGGAAAGCTGGCTCTGAAAGGGTGCGGGCGATGATTTGCAGGTCTTCCGCATCGCGGGGAAAGACAATCGCCTGCGGCTCCATCTGATAAATGGAATTATCCGTGGCATAGACCGTGCGGGAGGCCGCCCGCGTTTCAATATCGCCGCGAAAGCCCGCCTCGATCAGATGCTCGAAGAAGGTGACAGGAGCGTCAGCGACGGAAGCTGGGCGATCGAGGCGTGGAATCATGACGGGAGAATTTATCCTTTCAGAGCAGCACAAGCCTGTTCGATGCGGTTCAGCGCTTCTACCAGTTCCGCCTCCGATGTCGCGTAGGAAATGCGGAAGAAGGGGGAAAGACCGAAAGCAGAACCGGGCACCACAGCTACCTGTGCGTCTTCCAGGAGGTAGTCAGTGAAGTCAGCATCAGTCGCGATGGTCTTTCCTTTCGGAGTGACCTTGTTCAGTATACCGGCGCAGCTCGAAAACGTATAGAAAGCCCCCTCGGGTGTGCGGCATTCCAGACCAGGAATGGCGTTGAGTCGACCGACCACCAGATCGCGACGTCGCTTGAAACTTGTCTGGCGGTCCTTCAGGAAATCTTGCGGACCGTTGAGCGCGGCAATAGCAGCTGCCTGACTGATCGAGCACGGGCAGGACGTGGCTTGGCTTTGGATGACCGCCATGGCCTTGATCAGCGTCTTGGGGCCACCGGCATAGCCGATACGCCAGCCGGTCATCGCATAGGCCTTGGAGACACCGTTGATTGTCAACGTCCGCTCTTTGAGCTTCGGCTCAAGTGCCACCGGTGTGACGAACTCGAACCCGTCATAGACGATATGCTCATACATATCGTCCACCATCAGCCAGACATCCGGATGGCGTAGTAGAACTTCGATCAGCGGTTGGTAATCTGCGGGACTACAGGCCGCGCCGGACGGATTGGACGGCGAGTTCAACAGCAGCCAGCGGGTTTTCGGCGTGATCGCCTTTTCGAGTTGTTCAGCCTGAAGACGAAACCCGGCCGCAGCATCACATGGCACAAGAACGGATGTGCCGCCGCACACTTCTACAATATCGGAATAGGAGGTCCAGTAGGGTGTGGGTATGATCACCTCGTCGCCCGGATCGATGGTTGCCATGAAGGCGTTGAACAGGATCTGCTTGGCGCCGGCGCCGACGGTCACTTCGTCGATAGCGTAGTCAATGCCGTTCTCGCGCTTGAACTTGGTGGAGACCGCCTGCTTCATAGCTGGAGATCCGTCGAGCGCGGTGTATTTGGTCTCACCGGCATCAATGGCTGCCTTCGCGGCCTGCTTGATATGGTCCGGTGTGTCGAAATCCGGCTCGCCCGCGCCGAGAATGATGACGGGCAAGCCCTCTTGCTTCATCGCCGCGGCTTTGGCGCCAATTTGCAGGATTTTCGAAACGCCGACAGAGGCGAGTCGCGCGGCGGGCCGAAAGCTCGCCTCCCCAACGTTCATTGAGATCGTCATGGCGTCGAGCCCTATTCAATATCGAAAGAGACACCCTGCGCGAGCGGCAAGGATTTCGAATAGTTGATGGTGTTGGTGGCGCGGCGCATATAGGCCTTCCATGCGTCGGAACCGGACTCACGTCCGCCGCCGGTCTCCTTTTCCCCGCCGAAAGCGCCACCGATTTCAGCGCCGGACGTGCCGATATTGACATTGGCGATGCCGCAATCCGAACCATCCGCCGCCAAGAAGCGCTCGGCTTCGCGCATGTCCAGTGTGAAAATCGACGAGGAAAGACCTGCACCCACCGAATTGTGATCGGCCAGAACGGCGTCGAAGTCGCTGTATTTCATCACGTAGAGAATGGGTGCGAAAGTCTCATCCAGCACCGGGCCGTCATGCGCCGGCATTTCGACCAAGGCAGGCTTCACATAATAGGCGTCCGCGCTACCCGCGTCTATCCGCTCGCCGCCATGCACGGCGCCGCCGTGCGCCTTGGCCTCGGTGATCGCTTTCTGCATCCCCTCAAAAGCCAGCTTGTCAATCAACGGACCGACCAAAGCGCCGTCCAGCGGGTTGCCGACGGAAACGCTGGCATAGGCCTTCTTCAGACGCGGCACGAGTTGGTCATAGACGCTTTCATGGACGAAGAGACGGCGCAGCGTGGTGCAGCGCTGGCCGGCGGTGCCCATCGCGCCGAAGGCAATGGCACGCAACGCCATGTCGAGATCGGCGGAAGGGCAGACGATGCCACCGTTGTTGCCACCAAGCTCAAGGATTGCGCGGGCAAAGCGCTTGGCAAGGCGCGGTCCGACCTCGCTGCCCATCCGGGTCGACCCGGTTGCAGAAACCAGCGGCACTTTCGGGTGATCGACCAAAACCTCGCCAACGGTGCGGTCGCCGATCAGCACTTGTGCCAGGCCCTCCGGCGCATCGCCGAAGCGCTTCAGGGCGCGATCGAGGATGGCCTGCGCGGCAAGCGCGGTTAGGGGCGTCTTTTCGGAAGGTTTCCACACCACGCTGTTGCCGCAGACTAAGGCAAGGGCGGTATTCCAAGCCCAGACGGCAACGGGGAAGTTGAAAGCGGAAATGATCCCGATGACACCGAGTGGATGCCAGGTTTCCATCATGCGGTGGCCGGGGCGTTCGGTGGCGATCGTCAGGCCGTATAGCTGGCGGGACAAGCCGACCGCGAAATCGCAGATATCGATCATTTCTTGCACTTCGCCGAGGCCTTCGGACGGAATCTTTCCGGCTTCGATGGACACGAGACGTCCGAGATCGGCCTTGGCGGCGCGCAGTTCCTCACCGAACAGCCGAACCAGCTCGCCACGCTTCGGGGCGGGCACCAGGCGCCATGCGCGAAATGCAGTATCGGCGCGCTCGATAGTCTCGGTGGCCTCCGTTGCTGAAACGGTTTTCAGGCTACCGGTCTGCTCGCCGGTGACGGGAGAGAAGGAGCTAAGGTTACCGCCCATATAGGTGGATTTGTCCACGCCGAGGCGGTCCAGAACGGCAGCAGCTTCCGCTTTGAGGGAGAGGTTTTCAGGAACAATGTTCATCTATGGAAACTCCAGGAGAAGGTTGGTTCGGCCGGCTACTCGGCTGCGGCACGCTTCTGAAGCGCGTTGAGGCAGGCTTCGAGCGACGTCTTTTCGATACCCGCGTAGTGATCGAATTCGTTCAGGACTTTGGCGCCGAGATCGGCTTCGAACCGCTTCTGGTTCGGGCTCGCTTCAAATTCCTGCTGCGCGCCGTCGCCCAGATTTGACTGGAAGATTCCGGCGGCACTGACGGGCAGAAAGTCTTCGTAGACGACGGGATCGAAGCGGATAAAGCCTTCGGCGATCAATGTATCGAGATCGAACGACGCCGGAGCCGTATGCTCCGCCTTTTCGGTCAGCGCATAAGTGAAGTAGCCGAGACCTTGGGAGCGGATCGACGCCCAATCATCCGGAAAAGCCTTGAACGTCTCGGCAAGCGCGGTCTCATAGGCAGCGGCATTAGAGCCATCGGCGGCAGGACGTGCGATCTTGCGCGTGTCATCGAGCAGCTTGTCGTAAAGGGCGCGGCCAGTCGGGGTCAACGCGACACCGCGCTGCTCGATCTCGCCGAAGCGGGCCGTATGGGTGCCAGCCTGCCAGCCCCCCTCGCCATCCTGGAAAGAAACCGGCTCTTCCAGAGCCTTGAACGAGGTCTGGCGCAGTAGGATCGGGCATTTGCGTGTGGGCGGACCTTCGACCACAGCCTTGGGCGCAACGCCATATTCCGGCATAAGCGCTTGCACCTTGTCGATGTCCAGGGTGCGGGGCGTTAGGTGGTTGATGTGCGGCCCCTTGAACGACACGACATCCGCTATCAACCGGTGGGCGTCGTGCAGGCGATGGTACATGGAAAGTTCGACATTAGCCTTTTCGTGCCAGCGGAAGGTCTCCAGTACTTCCGATACGAAACTGGCTGCATCTTCCTTTCCGAGCCCGCCTTCCCTCTCCGCCTTTTCCGTCAGGGAACCGGCGTCAGGCGTGAAGATCTGGCGCTCGGCAAGAACGGCCTGCGCCTCTTGCCGCAGGGCTTCGTCCGCGATCAGGTCGAGGCGCAGGAGCGAGGTAAACACGCGGAAGGGATTGCGCTTGAGCGCCTCTTCCCCAACCGGCCGGAAAGCCGTCGAGTGAACAGGAACAGCCGCGGTCGACAGATCATAATAGCCGACCGGATACATTCCCATCACCGCGAAGATGCGACGCATCATTGCAAGCTCAGCTGCGGTGCCGAGCCGGATGGCCCCGTGCCGCTCCTCGGAAATGCGCTGCAAGTTGTCAGTCGCCTCGAGACGGGATTTCAGCTCCGGATAGCTGGCCAGCGCCTGTTGGTTCACGCGAGCGACCAGCTCCATGAGCGTGCCATATGCCGGAACTTCTTCTCGATACATTGCGGACATCGCACTCGAAAACGAGGCCCGGATGTCGCTTGCGGAAACCTTCTCGGTCATGGTGGAAATTCCTGTGGCTAGCGCTTATCATTCATTTTCATCACCGTAACCCGGATTCTCGTGGCCGTGTTGTGAGGTTTCCTGTTAAATTAATGAGAGATTGGAATATATATGCGCAGAGCCTTGATCCCGGACATCGTAAATCTGCAGGCATTCGAATGCGCTGCGCGTCACGAGAACTTCTCCAGGGCTGCTGAAGAACTCAATCTCACCCAGGGTGCCATCAGCAGGCAGATAGCTGAACTTGAGCTGCAAACTGGACTGCGACTATTCGAGCGCATCAAACGTCGTGTCGTGCTTTCCGACGCAGGACAGAAACTGCTGCCTGAAGTCAGGCAGTTGCTAGTGCAGTCTGAGCGCCTGATGATTGGAGCCGTAGCAGCCGGGACCATGAGCTCGTCCCTGCGAATTGCCACACTGCCGACTTTCGGGGCCAAGTGGCTTGTTCCCAAGCTCGGAAGGTTCATTGCCGATCATTCTGACGTTGCTATATCCGTTGAGTCACGCTCGAGCCCGTTCAGTTTCGCCGAGGAGAATTTTGATCTGGCAATTCATTTCGGGCAGCCCACATGGGCAGGTGCAACCGCCACGTTCTTGTGTAACGAGACCGTTTTGCCTGTTGCAAGCCCGGCTTTTCAAGAGGGAACTCGTGCGGCAACGAACGATCCTTTTTGCATTGCGCAATTGTTGCATTTGACGACAAGACCAAAACTCTGGTCTGACTGGTCCGCCCATCACGGCATACCGATTCCTCGCGCGTATCAGGGTCCGCGGTTTGATCAATTCTCGATGATCATTTCGGCCGCGATCGCGGGCCTTGGAGTCGCTCTCCTCCCTACATATTTAGTTGAAGATGAGCTTGCCTCCGGCATGCTGGCCCCGTTTGTCCCCCTATCAATGCAAACGGAGAATGCGTACTATGTCGTTCGCCCCGAGCAGAAGCGCACGCTAGGGCTGGCAGTGCAGTTTCAGGATTGGCTTCTTCGAGAAATCAATAGATCAAACTCTATCGCCACTCTGGTGCCAAATATTTCATGAGTCCCCAACAAGATGCCGCCGCGAGCAAAAGCCGCTATCTCGTTAGGGAGTCTCCCTAACTAACGACAGGTCGAAGCCAAAAAAATGCAATGACGTAGAGGTTCGTATTGACCTGGCACCAGTCGCACTGGCATCGACACCTCCTACGAGAAGGTGTCGACAGATTTCCAAAACAACCTTGACTCAATCCGCCAAAGCGGTGCCAGGTACATGTATTCGTCTCATGCTCGATGCCGCCAACTGCAAGCTTAAAAAGGGCCAGAGCTTACTTCAAAATGGCTTATTTCAACGGGGCAAGGTCAAGGTCATTGTGACGATAGTCTCGGTTGAAGAAGAGGCTCTGAGTGGAAGGATGTCCGGTCAACTAGCTCGGCCATACCTCAACCCCTTCCGATGAAGCGATGTGTCGAAGCTAAATTCCTGGACCCGTCCAGATCAAAGGGCGACGTTTGATCCACGATTGCGACGCCGCAGTTAGTTCAGCATGACGCAATCCTCGGGTTTCCAAGACACCGTTACCGAGGTGCCACCCGTAAAGTGGGGTTGTCCTCGATTTTGCCGCTTGACGATGATGGTTTCGTCACCGCACCGAATGTGGTATCTGGTCATCTCACCAAGGAAGAGCACGTTCTCGATGACGCCGGCGACGGAGTTCAGTGCCTCGGAATACGTTGACACAGGGGTGATGTCGATATGCTCTGGGCGAACAAAGAGCCAGCCATCGTCACCCTGGGACTGACCTGTCAGTTGTGCTGAGCAGGTAGAAATCCCTGCCATCGTGACCTTGCCCGCTCCGTTTTCCGCCTCATCGACGCGACAGGGAATCATGTTCGATTCTCCAACGAATGACGCGACGAAGCGGTTTTTGGGCTTACTATAAAGACTTTTGCTGTCATCTACCTGCACGAGCCGACCTTCGTTGATCACGGCTATGCGGTCGGACATTGTTAGCGCCTCGTCCTGGTCGTGAGTTACGAAGACAACCGTCATGTTGAGTTCTTTCTGAATCCGCATGATTTCGATCTTCATGTGCTCACGCAGATTCCGATCCAATGCCCCGAGCGGCTCGTCCATGAGCAGGATGCTCGGATTGAACACGATCGCTCTGGCCAAGGCGATGCGCTGCTGCTGACCACCTGATAGTTGGTTGGGATAGCGGCTACTGTACTGATCCATTCTGACGAGTTGCAAGGCCTTTGCGACCTTTTCCTCGGCGTCTTTGCGAGGCGCCTTCCGGACGGTGAGGGGGAAGGCCACGTTTTCTGCGACCGTCATATGCGGAAAGAGCGCATAGTTTTGGAAGACCATGCCAATACCACGCTCGTAAGCGGGAAGATCGACGATCGACCGAGTGCCCAGGAAGATGTCACCTGATGTCGGCGTTTCGAATCCGGCGATCATTTTGAGCGCGGTCGTTTTGCCAGAGCCCGATGGTCCCAGGAACGTTACGAACTCCCCCGGCTGGATGTGGAGATCGAAGTCTTTCACCACATGCAGAGGGCCATAGAACTTCTGAATGTTTTTCATTTCAAGGCTAGTGGACATATCAGTCTCCGATCATTCGGCCGCACTGGCCGCAGTGCGCTTTTCGTGACGCGCGCGGATCAGTTGTACTGTAATTATCGATGCCGTAACGAGCACGACGATGAGAGTGGATGCTGCGCTAAGAAGCGGATCGATCTGATACTTGATATCGGCCCAGAACTTGATTGGAAGCGTCGGTGTCTGACGCCCCAGAAGGAAGAGGCCGACAAGAAGTTCGTCGAACGATGTGAGGAACGCGAGCAGGCTTGCCGTGAGAAGAGCCGGCTTCAAAATCGGAAGTGTCACCAGGCGAAGCACCTGATGCGGCCGAGCGCCATGGACTGCGGCAGCCGGTTCAAGCGAGGCGTCAAAGTTCCTTAATGCGGCGGCCATGACCACTATGACATAGGGCACGGACAGCAACACATGTCCGATCACCAAACCTGCGAAGGTTCCCAGGATTTTCAGACGAGCCTCGAATACATAGAGGGACGTCGCGATGATTACGACCGGGACCATAAGAGGAGACAGTGAGACCAGGAAGAGCATCGTCTTAAACAAGAACTTCGTGCGCACGAGCCAGAAGGCGCCCATGGTCCCAATGATCGTAGCGACGAATGCCGCGGCGATCCCGAGTTGGATCGAGAAGAAGAAGGACTGGTGCCAGTCCGCAGCATTCGCTAGCTTCTGCCACCATTGCAGCGAGAAACCCGGGGGAGGAAACACCACAAACGGCGAAGAGCTAAATGAGAGAATCACCACGACGATCAAGGGCGCTGTGAGGAACATCAGGATCGCGACCGTGTAAGCCCAAAGCCAACCGCCATTTTTGGTGAGCAGGGGTCTTGTGACTGCATGGGTGCCTCCCTCAATAACGGCGACGAGCGGACCAAGCATTCGCTTTACGCGCTTAAGCAGGCGCGCCGCAGCACGAGGCTCCCTATCGGGCGAGCTTGTCGCCGACGACCAGATCATTTCGAGGGGAATGAACAAGCTCGCGACGAAGAGGATTGCGATCGTGACGAAAAGCAGGACCATGGACGAAGCATATCCGAGTTCAAAGTTCAGAAGCGTCGTCATCTGATCTACGATGAGTTGCGAAATCATCGTGTCGCTCGGTCCACCGAGGAGAGCTGGCGTGATGTAGAAGCCGATGGCGGTGATGAAAATCAGGATGCCCGCCGAAAATACGCCCGGCAGCGTCATCGGCAGATACACGCGAAGGAAGGCTTGAACGGGTTTCGCCCCAAGGATCTGTGCCGCATGCGCGTAATCGTGGTCGATACGTGCCATTGCTGAATACATCGTGAAGATGGCCATCGGCACGAAGACGTGCGTCATGCCGACTACAACCGCGAAAGTGGTGTTCAGAAGCTGGAGAGGCGCGCTGATCACGCCGAGCCAGATCAGCGCGTTATTTATGATCCCTTCACGCCCCAGAATGATCATCCAGGCATAAGTCCGGATCAAAAAGGCTGTGAAGAGAGGGATCAGAATGAGGACGCCCAGAATGGACAGAGAGAGCGACCGAACCTTGGTCAGGAGATAGGCTACCGGGTAGCCCAGTAGAAGCGAGACCACGGTGACAATAAGCCCTACGCGGAGCGTATGAAGGAGAATGTTGAAGTTCGCGGCACTGGCAAACACGCGTCCGTAATGCGCGAAATTCAGCTTCGTACCTTCGAAACTTCCCCAGAAGATGTAGGACAGCGGAATGACAAGGAACCCGATCAACAAGACGAGTAGTGGAGTGGCTGCAACAACGCCACCCATTTTTAATTTACCGTCTGATCGTTTCATCGGTTTTTGTCTTTCGGCCAGCCCCTCCGACGCTGAAGCGACGGGATTAAGATTTGCCACGTCCATGATGGCTTTCTCCTTCGCTGCTCGTCAAGGACGAGCAGCGTGTATCGAATTCTTCGTTATGAGATGGCGCGTCGCGCGCCACGTCACTGCGACAGGAGAGCTACGCAACGCTCGAGTGCTACGTCCCAGTTCGTGCGTCCATCGGCGTTCTTGCTGTTCCACCATTTGTAATCCTGGTAGACCTGCTTCATGGCGATGGAGGGAGATCCTGGAAGGATATCGAGCAGTTCTTTGGATACGAGGCTGAAAGCTTTCTCGTTGACCGGGCCGTAGGAGATGGCTTCCGAGAACGCGGCCTGTGGTTCCGGGCGAGAAACGTATGCCAGGAATTTCTCGGCGTTTTCCTTATTCGGGGAACCCTTCATGACGACCCAAAAGTCGTACTGAAGCAAGGATTGATCCCAGGAAAATTCCAACGGCGCACCTTCCTTCTTGGCGCCAAAGATGCGGCCATTGTAGGCATCGGCCATATCAACCTCGCCACTGATCAAACTCTGAGGGGCATCTGCACCGGCGACCCACCAGCGACCGACATGGGGCTTCAGTTCCGCCACTTTCGCGAATGCTCGGTCCATGTCGATGGGATAGACCTTGTCAGCGGGAACGCCGTCGCCCATAAGCGCACCTTCAAGCAAACCGCCGTCGACGAGCTTTTCGCATTTGGGAAGGCTTCGCGCGCCCGGGAATTTCTTTACGTCGTAGAAATCGACCCAGTTTTTCGGTTCTTGGCCTTTCGGAAACTTCGTGGTGTTGTAGGCGACACCAACCGAATAGAGTAGCGCGCCGACACCGTTCTCGTTCTTCATCTGCTCCGGCATTTCCGCAAGGGTGTCCTTCGCGAATAGGCTGTAGTCGATTTTCTCGACGGCGTCCTTTTCGACGAAGCCGGCGAGGGCACCGCCGGGAACAGATGTGAGGTCGGCTTCAGGCTGACCAAGCTTCACCGAAGCTAGCAATTTGGCGTGATCTTCCGGTACCAACACCACCTTGATGCCGGTGTCACGTGTGAAAGGATCGAAGAATGCCTTCTTCTGAGCCGCTTCCCAAGTACCGCCGCCGGAAGTGATGACCAACTCGCCAGAACCTTTAAGATTTGCCGGCACCTCGTCAGCCTGGGCTGGTACCGACAGGGCACCAAGCAACAATGCTGCGGTAAGTGATTGAGTAATCGTTGTGATTTTCATCTCTATTCCCCTTTTTTGTGAAGTAGCTCCGGTTTTATTCGAACGTCAGGCCCGAGCCATGGCCTGATCGTTGTCTGGTTTCAAGGTGTTCGGATGTCTCCCTGACGTTGGCTCGCTGCTCGTTCTTCCACAGCGATCGCGAGCACCGGCGACCCCTTCGGGATGGAGGGGTGCGTCATACGCCACAGCAAGTATCCTGTTTCCGGTGCGGTAATTTTCGCAACGGTTTCGCCAAACAGATCGCGGATGGTTCCGAGCCGCTGACCTTTGTGAATTCGCTCACCAGGCTCTACCTCGGAGTGAAACTCTCCTTCTGTCGGACACACCATCCAGATATAGTCGTCGCAAGGAACCCGTGCCCGGCGGAACTCGGTAGAGGGTGTGTCGAGTATTCCTAGAGTCCGTGCGACATTGAGGACGCCGTCGACATGAAATTGCACTGAGGCTTCGTCAACTAATCCATTCGCGCCGGCCTCCGACATGATTGCGAGCCTGTCCTTCGAAGCAAATCCTGTCGGCGGGCGGCCCGGCTTCGACATATGAGCAACGGGGAGACCGACGACGAGTTCGGCGTCGAAGCACATCGCCATACGTCTGGCGCGCTCGTCAAGGGACGAGTTGTGCGTGTGCTGAAAGATGGCGAACTTGGAAACATTCTCCCGAAGATCCCCTCCGTGCATATCTACGTAGCAATCCGCATCCACGCACCACTCGTTCATTACCGCGTCACAAAGAATTTCTGAAAACGAGCCGTTGGGGTCACCTGGAAAGGAGAAGTTGATATTCTTTCCGTCGATTGGGCAGAAGTACTCGCTGTACTTGTAGAAAGCGGGCTGGTTGACGAGCGGGATGATCGAAACAGCTCCCCGAATGCGGCTGGGATCGAACAGTTTCTGAATTCTAACCGCAGCCTCAATCGCGGCAACCTCATTCACATGAACGCCGGCGGAGACACAAAGCTTCGGGCCGCTACGATCGCCGCGGATCTCGCACAGAGGCCACGTGTATCCAGATAGACCGGGGTTGGCGAAGGAGAAGTGGCCTCGGAAGACGCCGGGCTCACCATACGCAACGCTGTTCGGTGATGCAGTTACCTTCATTGCCGTATCATTCCTTGGTTCCGATGTAGCTACCTATTGGACTGCTATACGCTCTCTCCGGATCACTTCAGTGCGGGTCGCTGAGAGTGCGTCGCGGCCATCGCGGCTACGCAGAGAGCTAGGCTGATTGTTCCTATCGTCATCGCGTTCCCCTTTTTATTTGTCCAAAGAAGCGAGTCAGCAACCTATGCCGACACCAGCACAGATGTGCTGGGATTTCCTCCTTCGATGAAACCGTGGCAGCAGAAAGCAACCGGGCCGGTCATGATCACCATATCATTGTCGATCAGCTCGATCTGAAGCTGGCCTGCGGGAAGGTGTACTGTAACCTTGGGAGAATTCACGAGCCCTCGCATCTTCGCAGCGTAGGCCGCAACGCAAGCGCCGGTCCCGCATGCTTTAGTGAGAATGCCGGGGCGTTCCCAGACGGCGAGGCGGATGGTTTGCTGATCGACGATCTGGGCCATGCCAACGTTGACGCCTTCCGGGAAAAGCGGATCGTTCTGCACGGCCGGGGCATAGGTCGGAATGTCGTCGACAACGAGTTGGTCGACGAAGAACACAACATGCGGATTGCCGATGTTCAGCGCGACCCCATTGGAAAGAGGTCCGCTTGTCAAAGGGAGGTGGCGGGTATCGATCTCGCGGCTCACCGGGATTTGTTGCCAGTCCAGGCTAATCGGTCCCAGTTTAACGCTGATCTGCTGGAGACCCGCTCTACGGCATTGCAGCACCCCGGACTTGGTCTCGACCAGTACTTCCTCGGTCCCCGTCTCCTCAAGCAACAAGTAAGCCATGCAGCGCGTAGCATTCCCACAGGCACCGACTTCCTTGCCATCGATGTTGAAGATCCTCATCTGCGCGTACGCGCCTGCCTTTCGACCCTCGTCGGAAGGTCGTTCGATGCTGAGCAGTTGTTCACCGCCAGCCCCGACGCTTGTACTGCAAATCCTGACGATGTCGTCGACGTCAAACAGCTTTGCGATTTCACGCCTATCGACAATGACGAAATAGTTTTCCAGGCCATGCATCTTCACGAATGGCCAAAGCCTCGGTGCATCTACGGAGGGGGGTTGCGAGAGGAATTCGATGTGGTTCATATCGCGACCGCCTTCAAAGCGCTGTTGCTGCGTCAGCATAGGTATTGGATGACTGCCATGGCGCGTCCGCCTCGAGGGCGAGGAGGTCCCCGATCGTCTGGCGACGCCGAATGACCCGGAACTGGGCGCCATCAACCAGAACTTCTGCGATCAGATCTCGGGAATTATAGGTAGAAGCCATCGATGCCCCATAGGCGCCTGCACAACCGAATGCGAGCCGAGCCCCTTCCCGAAGCTTGGGTAGGCCTTCGTAGCTTCCGAAAACGTCGGAAGTTTCACAGACAGGACCGACCAACTGATACGTCGAGGAGTCGCCACCGTCGATATTTTGCAGCGGCAGTACCGGATGAACGGCGCTATACAGCGAGGGTCGCATGAGGTCGTTCATGGCAGCGTCGACGATGGCGGTCGCCATATTGCCAGTATTCTTCAGATACAGCACTTCAGTGACCAGCAAGCCCGCTGGTCCGACGAGCCACCGACCGGGTTCGACGGTGAGTTCGCAATCGATGGACGAGACCGTTTCCTCAATAATCTTCGCGTACTCACCGACATCAGGCCCGGCCCCGAAATCATAGGAGATTCCCAAGCCACCTCCTAGGTCGAGGCGCCGTACCTGGTGACTGCGGGACCGCAGTGTCTTTACGAGGTCAGCGAGCCGTTCGTACGCTGCCCGGTAAGGCGACAGATCCAGGAGCTGTGATCCAATGTGCACGGCAAGACCAGCTACATCAAGTTCGGGCGACGCTTCGGCCTTCGCGTACAG
Source organism: Rhizobium sp. 007 (assembly GCF_015353075.1). Taxonomy (NCBI): domain Bacteria; kingdom Pseudomonadati; phylum Pseudomonadota; class Alphaproteobacteria; order Hyphomicrobiales; family Rhizobiaceae; genus Rhizobium; species Rhizobium sp. 007. The sequence goes on from NZ_CP064189.1 coordinate 269,004, forward strand.
TTCCGGGATTTCCTCGAGGGCGATTCCGAACTTGTCTCCTTTTTTTCCAGTGCTGATTTTCGCGTGGGTCTTCGCATCGACGTCGGGATTTACCCGGAAGACTATAGGTGCCCTACGACCGAGCGATCGAGCGATGTCCCGAATGGCATCCAGCTCGGCGGGCGATTCGACATTGATCTGATGGATGCCAACCGCCAAGGCGCGAGAGATCTCCGCTCGGGTCTTGCCGACACCGGAAAAAACGAGCTTGGACGGCTGCGTGCCGGCGGCAAGCGCCCTCTCCAACTCGCCACCTGATACGATGTCCATCCCGCAACCCAGATCCGAGAGCAGCCGCAGCACGGAAACGTTGCTATTCGCCTTGACGGCAAAACAGATCGAAGTTCGCGACGAGCCGAGTTTGTCGGCCAGCAGTCTGTAGGCGTTGCTGATCGTAGCGGCGCTGTAGCAATAGAACGGCGTTGGAATGGCGTCTGCAATTTCGTTAACTGACATCCCTTCGATAAACAGTTGACCACTCTCATAGGAGAAGCTGTCGTGGTGGAGCGCCGGTGATCGTGCCGCGCGTTCATTTCCGTTCAGAAGTGTCATCTGCGTCTCGCATTTAGCAATGTCCTAGGTCCGATATTTGCAGATGACAAAAACGCGACAAAATACTAAATTGGCCACCCATAATTCATTCCTGATATATACGAGACCGGCTTCATGCGACTGAGTCAGCGTCAGATTGAAATTTTCAATGCTGTGATGATCTACAAGAGCACTACTGCTGCCGCGGAGACGCTCGGCACCTCGCAGCCGACGGTAAGCAGAGAGCTTCGGGAGCTTGAAGCCTATCTCGGCTTCGAACTTTTCAATCGCTTCGGAAAGCGTCTTTCTCCAACCAATCAAGCTCTACTTCTTCACTCCGCCGTAAGCCGCTCTTTCGTGGGGATGCAGGAAATCAGCCGCGTCGCATTAGCTATCAAGCAACATAACGCGGCTCACTTGAGGATCGCGAGCCTTCCCGCCTATGCCGAGGCGTTCCTTCCATTGGTCGCAGAACGTTTCCTGAAAAGTCGATCGCAAGTCCATCTATCGATACATTCTCTCGAGGAAGTTCAACTGCGGCACGATCTGACCACCCAGATGTTCGACATAGGTTTGACGGAAGGCAGCTTCGAAGCCGATGATGCGACCACGGAAACCATCGATGTTGGTGAAGTCGTATGCGTGCTTCCTCGCAACCATGCCCTTACGTCCAAGAGCGCGTTGGAGCCGAAGGATTTCCAAGGCACTGATTTCGTCTACTTCGCTCAAGAGGATCCGTACCGCCGTAAGATCGATCTGATCTTCGAGGCCGAGGGCGTCTCTCGAAGGTATTGCGTGGAAGCAACGACGGCCACAGGCGTCTGTTCGATGGTCGCTTCCGGTGTTGGCGTCTCCATCGTCAATCCTTTGACAGCTTCGCACTATGCCGCGAAAGGCGTTGCCCTGCGTCGCTTTAGTGTGCCTGTGCCGTATCAGCTGAATCTGTGGAGACCGGCCAAGGCACTGAGATCCACTCACGCCGACCTTTTTGTGAGTGTGATGCGTCAGGTTGCAAACGAAGTCGTTGAAAAATTGCGTTCCCTTTGAGATTCAATGTGGTTGAAACCGTCCCGCAAAAATCCGACGAACAGTTGGAAGGCTCGAAATACCGTTGAATTTGTGATTGGCGGCGCGGTCTGATGGCTTTTGTCGGTATCGGCCGGCGATTTCATGCTGGAACTGTTGGCTTATATCGCCCTCTCGGGCTGACGATAGTCATGCGATAGCGCGTCTGCCTTCATGGAAGACGTATGGAAGCATGTTGTAGGCGATATTCGCCATGCCGATTTTCATCGTTGCACGGCGAATGCCAATGGTTCTGACGGTTTCATCTTGTCTTTCTGCCTGGCGAAAACGTGTTCGACGGCGGACCTGATCTTCGATCGTAGCCATTGGCCTTAGACATGACCTCCGGTATGGGGCGGCCCTTCGACTTCTTTTGATGGATGTCCGACTTCAGACCGTTCTTCGCCAGCCATTCCTCGTTCGCCTTTGATCTGTAGGCGCTGCCGGCCCAGACGGTGGAGGCCGTGTTGTCCTTCGTCACGACATTCCTGACTGGGCTCCGTCATGGGCGGATGCGCTCGTGACCGGCATCCCCGGATGAAGCCATGCGCCCGCCCGCGTGGCTCTTGTAGCCGCCGCGATAGCCGCGTTCCTAGATCTCCCGAAACAGACGTTGCCCCGTCAATCCGGGCAATAGGCTTTGATGCGATCCCGAAGATAGGCCGCATAAGGAGCAATCACCGTCGCACGCGGCTGTCTCGGCTCAGACTGGAGCTTCCAGGCCGCGCTCGATATAATTTGCGCACCGTCTTGTGATCGATGCCTGCTTGTCTTGAAATGGCCGAAACCGTCAGCCTCTGCCGATGCAGGTCCAGGATCATTATCATCTCCCTCAGCTTGATCACCGAAATCCCCTTTCGGACCATCGGAAAGAGTATCGGTGAGATTGCGCCGCCGGAAGACCGGCAACAGCCCAAACCGGGGAAGATTCAAACGGCACTTATGGGGAGTATTGTCCGGTATCGACACCGTGTCGAGATAGCTTGCGAGATCACCTTCGATGATCCAGCGGCCGCTTGTCGTGTCCGATCCTGTAGCCGTATCTTCACGGTACGAACGGCATGATGCACGCTCCGTTCCGGCTGGAAGCCATAGGATAAACGATGGAAATCACTTTCCAGATTCATGGCCATCAACATACACGTTGAACGATGCGGTCCGTCAGGGTTGGAATACCCAGACCACCGGTTCGGCATAGTTCGACGGTCGGCATAAACTCGGAACAGAAAGGTGATGCCCGCTGGCGACGAACAAAAAAGGAGAAAGATATTGACCCATTACAGAAGCTGTCCAGTCGTGTCGGGTTCAGAGCACCTGCGTTTGAAACCCTACACAACAAGGGCGCAAGTTTCCTGCGTTTCGGGCCGTACGCATGATTTCCCCTTTCACCTGCACGTCTTGTTAGATTGGCACGTCGTTTGCACAGGCTGCAGCTGAAAGACAGCTTACTGATCCCCGAGGCAACGAGACTTACGATCTCTTGCTCAAACGAGCCAAGGTAATGCAATAGACGAAACCAGAGGTTGGCCGTCCCAAATCACCGCATCCCAAACTCAAACAGCGACGAAGGACACGAAAATATGCCCCTTGAAGTCTCATTCTTATTCGGTGGTATTTCAACGGAGTATGATGGATCCATTACTTCCTTAACAAACGTCATCTCCTCCTACTTAGCTCTCAGCGATGAAAAGCGACCATTCGCTGTGAAACATCTTTATCACATTAGCCGAAATGATGGCCTTGTCCGCACGATCCCATTCTGCAACGCGCTTACAATCGAGAAGCTTCAGGCCTGTCTTTCCGACACTAGCACTCTCCCTGGACACACACTGCTTACCATCTTTGATTCGATCAAATCTCGCGATGAATATGTCGTGAATTTGTTGCACGGACAGTTCGGAGAGGACGGAGGCGTGCAGACGCTTGCGGCGCTTGCAGGCCTAAGAGGCACGTTCGGCGACCCGCACGTCGCGTCGTTGACGATGAATAAGTACGCAATGTCGTCCTTCGTATCCTCGGTGTTGCCTGCTGAACTCGTAAAAGTGCCGGAGACAATACTCGTAACACCGACAAACGTTGCCGATTCAATAGAAATCGCGAAGTCATTGAAGCGCTCGATTGTAGTGAAGCCGAATTCACTTGGTTCATCACTATTTGCCAAGTTATTCCATGAGCCTGCCAATTCGAAGGCGGAAATCGAGGCCCTTCTTCGCACTATATTTGCCCACGATAAGGCAGCGCTTATTCAAGAGTTCATTCCCGGTGACGAGTATACATGTGGCTGTATAATAGGATCGCGTATGATCACAACGCTTCCGATCGTAAAGCTCGAAGCGGATATGCAATTTTGTGGGCGTGACCAAAAATACTCTAGCAGAATTGCCAAGAAACAAGTAATAAGCGACAATAGTGATATTTTCTGCAGGCTACAGTCATTAACACAAAAGATTGCTTCTTCACTAGATTTTTACAATATGGTGCGATTCGATTTCAGAGTTTGTAGGGAATCAAATATTTGGTTCTTGGAATGCAATTACATTCCCGGGCTAGCTGAAAGTAGCTCATTCGAAAAAATGCTTCACCGTCATGGCATGACAGTCATAGACCTAATATCGCGCGTCATGGCAGACTCAAATGCTTATCGAAAGCCTGGCCATTATATCGAATACGAGCGTATCAATGGGTCTTGAACCGGGGGAGGCTCGGCAGCCGCCGCTATGAAGCCTTCTGACTGATTAGATGATAGTGTTGCACTGACCTCCCTCAGAATTGCGCCGGACTTTACCAGTAAGGGCGGCCTCTTCCTTGGGATGATATAGACCGCCTTCCGGAATTCAAAATTCCATGCGGTAAAGCCGCTTCGGCGCGGAAAAACTGTAACAGTAGAGTTCAATTTTCTGGCAGAGAGAGCAGGAAATCATGCCGGAGAGGTTACCATGTCAGTTTATGCAATTTGGAATAACAAGGGCGGGGTCGGAAAGAGCTATCTGACTTTCCAGATCGCCGCTGAGTATGCGCGCACCCATCCGAATGAAAAAGTCCTCGTTATCGATCTATGCCCGCAATCGAACTCGTCGAGTATGCTTCTCGGCGGCATTATCGAGGGCGAGAGGCATTTGGATCAGATCGCCCTGACCGCCGCTGCTCGGCGAAAAACGATTGCTGGATATGTCGAAGAGCGCATTCTAAGCCCTTATATGAGCCCCAATGTTGGAGCCTCATATGTCACCCACGTGCGACCCTACAACAACACGATCCCCAATAACCTGTACCTGGTCGTCGGGGATGAGGAGCTTGAGATCCAAGCTTCTCGTGTGGCGAATGCAACGGCACCCGGCCCAGCAGACGCGTGGCGGATTGTGCACCTTTGGATATCTGATCTGATTGCGGATATTCGCCGGTCTTGGGATGTGAAGGATTCGACCGTCTTCATCGACTGCAATCCGAGCTTCACGGTCTATACGGAGCTTGCTATGTCAGCCTCGGATAACCTCATTATTCCTTTCTCGGCTGATGGATCGTCAAAACGTGCGGTCAAGGCTGTGCTTGCATTGCTCTTCGGGATCACCCGTATTGCTGGTGCGCCTCAGTCTCAGTTCTTCCTGGAATCTCAGCGCTGGAGAATGTCGATACCGCGCATCTACAGCTATGTGGGCAACAGGCTGACACAGATGAACTTGGGTGCTGCCGGCGCGTTTAAGACGGTCGTTAATGAGATCGGTGCTGAAATCTGGAACGTCTGGAAGAGCAACCCGAGCCTTTTTGCTATCCATCCTGCTGGCACCCCCATTCCTTCGTCGCCGCGTGATTTCCGGCGCATGTTTCAGGCAGAGATCAACGACGCGAATACCGCCTCGGTGATTTCAGGAGCGCTCGGTATCCCGATTATGGGGCTGCATGCCGGCACCAAGAACCTTGCCGGGAAAACTATCACGGTGAACCAATCGCAGCTCGACCGGCAAAAGCCCAACATCAGCGATTTCGTGAAGACGATTGTTTGAGCCTACATCGTGTCGCAAAAGTCGGTCCAGAAATCCCGACTTTTGCGCCAGAATTTCGAAGTCGAGGGGCAATTTTCCTGTAGATTTTGTTTTCCTGTAGATTTTGCCGTCACAAGGCCAGGATGACGATGCATCATGACATCGCCAGTCAGCGCACTGCCGCTGACCTCCGCAATCTATTTGGTCAGGAGGCTGGAACGCGGCGACCTCGCCCGTGATATCTACAAGCGTAGCGCTTCTATCAACCGCATAGACGCACGGGAGAGAGCATTTGCCGCGATGTGGGATTATGAGGCCAAGGGCTTCGTGGTGAACAGTCCCGGCTCCCGTGGTGGTGCAGGGTGGGCGCTTTCAATGAAAGGAGCCGCCTTGATCAAGGAATGTATGCGTGGCTGAATCCCCATCAGCGTTTAAGTTTTCCAGAAAAGGCACGGAAGAGAGATGGGCATGGCGAAACAGCACGACGTATTATCAGTCACGCCTCACCCGACAAAGACAGTTTTGTTCGGCCCTTTGCCGAGGCCTTGCGCCGACTAGGCGTCAACGTCTGGTACGACGAGTTCTCGATTGGCCTTGGCGACAGCATAGCCGGGGCGATCGACAAGGGTATCGCGCAGTCTGCCTTTGGCATCGTTGTCATCAGCCCCGCATTCACCAAACGGAAATGGACACAGCACGAATTGCACGCGCTAATTGGCCTTAATGTGGAGGAAGACCGGAAAATTGTGCCGATTTGGTTGGGCGTGACGAGAGCTGACGTCGCTGCGCTCAGCCCGTCCCTGGCAGACAAGATGGCAATCGACACTCAGCACATCGACGTCGACGAGGCAGCGATACAAATTCTCCGCCTCGTTAGGCCTGATCTTTACAGCCTGCATCCCCGCGCCGAACTCGAAGAGATGGCGAGTGGGGCGACGCTCCAAAAACTGCAGAGCGAGATTGAAGAGCTGCGCGAGCAGATGGAGGACCTGCAGGAGCAAATCGAAGAGTACCAGTGCCCCTATTGTGGATCTGGTCTATCCGACAGGATTCACGCGCGCCGGCCGACCCTGAAGAAAAACATTGGGACATGAGGGAAACGTTTGAGTGCGGATTTCAGCGCTTCGGCGGGGCTATTGAGAGCCTATGCACAAAAGACCCACGTTTTCCTAAGTTCGAAAGCTACGAAATCATCTGTTTTGCGCCACAGACGGAGCGGGATCAATGGGAGTGCCACGCTCGGCCGAAGACGGAGATGGCCAGGAAGGCGTCAATCCAAAGCTCTTCCGGAAAAGCCGAAGAGGAGGAGCCCGCCGGAGGCTCGGCCTGAACTACGAATATCGCGCTGGCAAGATCAATAACCGCGAATGGAACGAAAGGCTTTTTGGCCGTGGCGGTTGATCTGTAACCCAAGGCGATCCGGGCAGATGGCGAAGCCTGCGCGGCAAACCGCGCGGCACCTTTCAGTTCCCATTCCCGAAGTCAATTTCGATAGGATCGATGAAGTCTCGGTCTATGAGGGACTTGAGCAGCAAAGCCGCTCTCTCGTGGTCGATTTCGACCTGCTTCGCAATCTCCTTTACCTGAATTGGAGATGCAGTCCCACGAAGGCGATGAAGCGCGACCATGACAGCAAGCTCGTCAATCCGGATATTCCGTTGCTCTGGTGTAAGCACGCGTAGGGCGCGCCGTTCCGCAATGCGCATTCAATCGTTCCCAGCTTCGCTCACAAATCCAAGACCGAATTCATCTCATGCGGGGCTAAAGTACCGCGTGTCGCGATCAGATAAGCCACCATATAGGTCAGCTTTTGCCTTGATTCGCGAGTGGTCCGCGGCAAGTAACTGACGATCGCCAGCCGGCCAGCTTCTTCGTCTCGAGCAAGGTCCAGCAGTCCCTCTGCATCGGCGACGCTCCCAACCCCACCGACTGTCCTGCGTTCATCCCACGCACGAACGGCATCCGCGGTCGCCAATTGCGCCGCGATATGCCGTTCCATCAACTCACCAAGGGAAACCGCAGTTTCCGCCCTATTCTCTTCTTTGTGTCCGGCCCCACCCGACGGCCCCATGATTTCTACATAAGAAATGCCGTCGGACACTAACGCACTCAAAGCCGTCCGAAGGGTTGAAGGAAAGTAACCCCTACGGGATCGAAGCGAATCCGAAATTAACATCCCAAAATCCACCTGTTGTCCGCGCCAATCTGCAGGCGCTACCACGTTGCATTTAAACGCATTGATTGAGGACGAAGGCACGATAAGGTAAGAAATCAAACGAAACCAAACGAAATCAGAGCCAGCAAGTCTTTGTTAAAAAATGGAAAGTTTTTTCTCCCTCCACCGAAGGACGGGAGTGATTTCAAAGAATTATTCAAGCGATTAGCCGCGGCCGGAGCAGGGCGGCCATTAGGTAGCGATGGTTTTCCTGCAGGGCCATGGACGCCCGAGCTTCTTGCAGAGGCGATTTCACAGATAGATTCCAATCGGATTGGGGTCGATCTCCGAACGGTGCAGCTTTGGTTTCAAGAGAACGAGAAGGGAATTAGCACGGCCAACATTCGTTGGCTGGCAAGGATTTTTGGGTGCGATGATCCGGGGGCAACCAGCGAATGGCAGATGGAGCTTGGTGCCGCGCAATCTCGGTTAACGGCCAAGAGACGAGATTTGAAGAAATCAGGAGGCGGCGCTGCGCTAGCGGTTCCAGAAATCTCATCGACTGCAACCGTCGAGGATGAGGCAGAGTCCCGGGCAGAGCTGGCCCTAATACCTGATAGCAACAGGCCGAGTCGGCGTTTCAGCTTGGCACGGAGATCGGAAGCGCTTTTTTCTAGCGGATCGCCCTTGAATTTGCCCGCGTCGGTATTTGCAGGTGCCACAGCCCTTGGCTTCTTGTCGTACATCACGGGCATTCACAGCGCCACTTACGTCCGGGCGGATGGCGTCGTGAAGCAGGTTGGGTTTCTTTGGGCACCGAATTGGACATTCCTCTTCATGGTGCTTTTACCACTGTTTTTTGCGATCGCAATAGAGCTGTTGGTCTTCTGGAAATACGAAGTGCGCTTAAAGCTTGTGGCCCAGGGCGACAGGATGGAAAGCGAAGATGCTTGGGCGCGAAACGTCGAAGCTTCTTCGTATACATATTGGGCGGTTTTCTTGATTTGTGTATTGTTCGCCGGTCTTTTTCAGTGGATCGGCGTGTGCTTGATCCCATTGATGAACGGCGGTGATGACTACGCGACGAGTTGGGGCACGTTGGCTATTGTGCGCCCTGAAGTTATATCGGTGCCAATGTCGATTGTGTTCACCGCTCTCGCATATCTATACATGTGCCTATGCTTTTATCTGTTCTTCGCAGGTCTCATTTTGCTTCACACGATGGTCCGCATCGGAATGCTGCTCGGGATATATGGCCTCTGTGACCCAGGGTTTGGGCGTGGAGACCGAGTGAGGTAGGAAATCAGAGTGTATCATAGTTGGCTTGATCGTTGGGATGAGCGGCGGGCGCGGCGCGGCGAAGAGGGGAAGGAGAGAACGGGCCTCGTCCTTGACGGGGAACGCGCCTTTCCAGGCGCCAAGAAGATAACAAGTCTCGAGGAGTTTTGTGTTCTTGCGGACCAGGCCGCTGACCTTGCCCCGTTGAAATAATCCATTTTGAAGTAAGCTCTGGCTCATTGAGAGGACCAGAGAATGAAGCGCAACCGTTTCACAGACGAACAGATCATCGGCATATTGAAGGAGCACGAGGCAGGTACGCCGGTCTCGGAGCTTTGCCGCAAGCACGGTGTCAGCGACGCCAGCATCTACAAGTGGAAAGCCAAGTTCGGCGGCATGGACGTGTCCGAAGCCAAGCGGCTGAAGACGCTGGAGGACGAGAACGCGAAGCTGAAGCGGCTGCTGGCGGATGCCATGCTCGACAATGCAGCTTTGAAGGACCTTTTGGGAAAGAAGTGGTGACGCCCGCAGCCCAGCGAAATGCTGTCGCGCATCTGATGAGCCAACATGGGATGAGCGAACGGCGGGCGTGTAAAGCCATCGGCTTTTGCCGAATGACGATCCATTATGAAACCAGGCCCAGCGACGATCATGGCCTTCGCGAGCGAATGAAGGCGCTGGCACATGAACGCCGCCGCTTTGGATATCGACGCATTCATGTGCTGCTCAGACGCGAGGGACACCTTGTGAACCACAAGAAGCTCTTCCGGCTCTATCGGGAGGAGAAGCTGACCGTGCGCAAGCGTGGCGGGCGTAAGCGAGCGATAGGCACCCGAGCGCCGATGTTGATCCCGACGGCTGCCAATGATCGTTGGTCGCTGGACTTCGTGTCGGATCAACTCACCGATGGCCGCAGGTTCCGGATTCTGACGGTCGTGGATGACTGCACAAGGGAATGCCTGGCTCTCGTCGCCGATACTTCGCTGTCCGGCCTGCGGGTCGCCCGTGAGCTGGATCGGATCATGGAGAAACGTGGCAAGCCCAGGATGATCGTCAGCGACAACGGCAGCGAATTCACCAGCAACGCCATTCTGCAATGGACGGATCGGGGCAAGGTGGATTGGCATTACATTGCCCCAGGCAAGCCGGTCCAGAACGCCTTCATCGAAAGCTTCAACGGACGGCTCCGCGACGAGTTCTTGAACGAGACGCTCTTCTCATCATTGACTCAAGCCCGATCCGCTCTTTCAAACTGGCGCGTGGATTACAACGATCACCGGCCGCACTCGAGCATCGGCTGGATGACACCTGCCGAATTCGCTCAGACTATCGACCCGCGACGTGATGCGGTGCTGCGCAGCCGAAATGGCTCCGCACCGCAACCCGCCGCTACCGCCATAAATGCAGCAACCAAAAACATGGGGTAATCGCGGCGCGATCGTCCCAGGCCATTTTTAGAATGATGGCTGGCGAGGGTGGTTGCCCCCGATAAGATGGATATACGGGCTCACGATTGGAACCGGGCCCAAACATCAAATGGAGGCAACCGTGGACCAATATATAGGGCTGGACATTTCATTAAAAGATACCGCGATTTCGATCCGACAAGACGGGAAGCGGATATGGCGCGGGAAGTGCCCTTCTGATCCAAAGCTCTTGGCGCAGGTGATCCGCAAGCACGCCCCGCACGCCAAGCGCGTTGTGTTTGAAACGGGGCCATTGTCGACGTGGTTCTATCATGCACTGATGGCCGAAGGGGTTCCCGCGATCTGCATCGAAGCGCGGCACGCGCAAAAGGTCTTGAACGAGACGCTCAACAAGACCGACGCCAATGATGCGGATGGATTGGCCCAGTTAGCCGAAGCCGGGTTCTACAAGGCGGTCCGGGTAAAGGCGTTCGACAGCATGCTGACGCGCACCCTGGTGGCGGCTCGCAATCAGCTTCTGAGCATCTCGACCCAGCTCAGCAACCAGATCCGCGGCCTGACGAAGACGTTCGGTCTCATCATTCCCCAAGGAACAGGTCGGGTATTTGATGGCAAGGTAAGGGAACTTTTGGATGGGAATGACGGCCTGGCACGGATCATATTGCCTCTGCTCGATGCGTGGCGCGACATACGCAAGCGGGCGGCTGATCTCGATCGCCAATTGCTCGCAGCGGCGCGACAGAGTCAGGCGACGAAGCTTTTAATGACGATTCCGGGTATCGGCGCCGTCACGGCGGTATCCTACGTTGCAGCGATTGAAGATCCAGATAATTTCAAAACGTCGCGCTCGGTTGGCGCCTGGCTTGGATTGACAACGCGGCGTTACCAGTCTGGCGAGGTCGATTATGACGGCCATATCTCGCGACGAGGCGACAACCATCTGCGGGGGCTGCTTTATGAAGCAGCAACGGTGATCCTCACGAGAACCAGAGCCAATAACGAAAGCCGCCTCAAGAGCTGGGGACTTAAGCTGCGTGAGCGGTTGGGCTTCAAGCGCGCCGCAGTGGCCGTCGCCCGAAAGCTCGCGGTCATTATGCACAGCATGCTCAAGACAGGAGAAGTATTCCATGCATCGGCTGGCGCCACAGCGTAAGCGACACGCCAGCCATCTCCCTCGGCGCGTCAAACCTGGTTTGAGGCACTGAGCGTCCCTGCTGCGGACGTGGGTTGGATCATTCCGTTCCAGCGGCTGCACCTCATTTGAGCTGCGCCAAAAACATAGGAAGGTCCTACCTGCGAAGACCCATTATGCGGCGACACCTGTCGACCGCGAAGACAACCCTGCTCCCGGCACAGGATAGTTCTGATGGCAAGATGGTCGCTGAGGGGACCACCAACCATTCAATTTTACACCGTGTTCTCTTTCTCCGACGCGGTGACGATGCCGAGTGCAAAAAACCATCTTGACGAGTAGAGTGCGATTAGACAACCGCTGGAGCGAACTCAAAACTGGATAAAACTTGGGGGCAAGGTCACCGTGGCTGATCCAGCCTTCTTCGATGAGCCGAGTGGCAGCGATCAAGGCTTTCAAAGGCTAGATGGGTGGTGTCGTTTGGCAGTTAAACGTGAGAATGCGCCCGTTAGAGCAGCTCTTGGCAGTTAATTTGAGACGGTCCGCCCATGTTCCGCATTGACCAATTCTGATTTTAAGTGGTTGTAAAAATTCCGATTTACTGGACGTGATCTGCTAGGATGGAAAGCTCCTGTCCTTGTGGCAAAATATCAAATTAGGTGCCAAATCACGAACTGAAATCTCAAATTTACTGCTCGATCCAAATAGTGTGCCGTGCTATCTCGTTGAAATGCTTGCAGGCAGAGTCTCACGATTAACTGCAAAACGACATGAGCCACGCGCCGGACTTCTTCGGAGGAACTGGTCTCAAGAAGGATGCCATCAGCACCTCGCTCCAGCGCTTCGAAACTTAATGCGGCCTCTTCATAACTGCGCACGTGCTGAATTACATTTGATCTAGAAGCTAGGAGATTCTCCATCGGTATTACACGCCAATCGTCGCTATAAAGAATGACGGGGGCATTGCTATTCGAGGTTTTGAGCGTTTCGCCTATGTTTGTTCCGTCGAGGTATATCTCAAAAACATCGCTGCCTAAAATCATGTCGGCGTTAGGATCCGCAGAGATGATTTTCACACGGGCCAATTGCCTGATTTGGGATATATATTCTGGCTGAGCGAGGATGCCATTGAATCCTAATTCTATGGCGTCCATCACAACTTCTTTGTTCCAGGTTTTAACTGCGAGCCAAAATTCTCTAACCATGATAGATTTTTGCTTTCATGGTGCTGTCAATACTTTCGAGAATGAGGGCGATGTCTTCGTTCTGAAAGATGTTTCGACCGAATGACACACCGGCAGCGCCCGCTTCGATTGCTTCCCTTACAACTAGAAGCATCTCATCCGCGGGTGATTTCAGGAAGCGGGATTCGGGGCCGCAATTTTTACGAAATCAGCACCGAGCTCAGCGGCAATAGTGCATAAATGACTCAGGGTCTCGGTGTCCCGTTGTTCGATCACTTCGCCGCTGGAATTGTAGGAACGGTGATACATCATTGCTAGTAGTTTGAGATTCAACCTCGCGCACTGCTCTGCAGCGCTGCCTAAATCTCTGAGCATATTGCTCTGGTGTTCATTTCCGAGATTGACGTGCACGGAAACGCCATAAGCACCCATCGCCGCCACTTCCTGGGGCGTTGCAACCAGTACCTTCTCAAGCGAATCTCGGTAAGCCGCGGAAATATTTATGAAACAACGGGCTTCTCCGATGACGTTTTTGTGCCGGCGGAATGTGCCTTTGTTGACAACTAGGAAATCCACCGGTCCGTCGAGAATCTTACCCAACGTTTGTTCCATGTCATGCAATCCATGTATCGCTCCCATCGATATGCCGTGATCGAGCGCGACAAAGATGTATCTGGCGCTATGGTCCTTCATGTGAAACCTCGCTTTTCAGGCCCGTCACTTCTTCAATCTCGTCACACTGTTTGGATGAGAGGAATTCTCTCCACTTTTGGAGCGATTCACCCCTTGCTTCAGTGGTTAAGTCGTGGATTCCGAGAAACTTTCCCAATCGCTCGATCTCGATCGTGCCTTTGCAAAATCAAGTTTTCGTAATTGACGACGTGGACCCTGTCCCCGAATTTTGAGACGAGATACTTCAATCTTTCGCTGTGAGCTTGCCACCTCAAGGCACATTTCTTGGCCATGGAGAATTGCTCGTAGGAGCCAGCTATTTCTTCGCTAATCCCGAGAAATCTGTTCGGAATAGGAAATTCTTTCCATCTGTGATGCCACTCCAAAATGGAATCGGGCTTCGGAAACTCTTGGGCTTTCTGATCTACGTCGACTGGAGAGTTGTGCCGCAGCATGCTCGCCACAACGGCGTACGGCTCTCTTTGAATCGCAATAAAGCGAGCGTCGGGAAAGGCTGCGATTAGCTCCTCGACATGCCAAAGATTTTGATGGCTTTTATCGATATAGTATTTCGTGGTGCATTCGTCGCGCTCCCTTTTGTACTCCTGCACCAATTTCGGAAAGAGCCTTACTTTCGAACTTGGGTTGAGGGCCATTTCCAGCACCAAATTGTAAATCGGTGCCTTTTCGACTGTAATGCAACGTGGTAGCGCCTGCAGATTGGCGCGGACAACAGGTGGATTTTGGGATGTTAATTTCGGATTCGCTTCGATCCCGTAGGGGTTACTTTCCTTCAACCCTTCGGACGGCTTTGAGTGCGTTAGTGTCCGACGGCATTTCTTATGTAGAAATCATGGGGCCGTCGGGTGGGGCCGGACACAAAGAAGAGAATAGGGCGGAAACTGCGGTTTCCCTTGGTGAGTTGATGGAACGGCATATCGCGGCGCAATTGGCGACCGCGGATGCCGTTCGTGCGTGGGATGAACGCAGGACAGTCGGTGGGGTTGGGAGCGTCGCCGATGCAGAGGGACTGCTGGACCTTGCTCGAGACGAAGAAGCTGGCCGGCTGGCGATCGTCAGTTACTTGCCGCGGACCACTCGCGAATCAAGGCAAAAGCTGACCTATATGGTGGCTTATCTGATCGCGACACGCGGTACTTTAGCCCCGCATGAGATGAATTCGATCTTGGATTCCTGAGCGAAACTGGGAACGATTGAATGCATAAGGGAGGCGTTTCACTATGAGCTTCACTAAAGAGTTACTGTTCGGCGACAATCCCCGGCACGACGAGAGCAGGCAGCAACTTCACGACCTGACTTCAGCAAAGATTGCGCAGTTTCCGGAACGGATTCGCGGCAAGCGCAAAGAAGCGGATGGAAGATGGTCCCCGCATTGGGAGCTGTCCGTGAGGCAGGCTGCGGAGGAGCTTGGAATACAGCTAATCCTTGTGAACAGTCGTTTCGCTTTCAGAACAACAAACGACAAGAAAGCCGTCGCGGGCCGGGCTGAAATCATCTGGCAGGAGAAGATTGGCGAGCATCGGAAATGGCTCGAGTCAAGCTCCGCGGGACCGGTAAAATAATTGCGTCGCGGACCAGGATATCGTAGAAATACTCTCTTCCGTCGCGCCCGGGCTGGCGTGCGGCACGGGGTGGACGTTCAAATAGGACATCAAAGCCTGCATCGTTTTCGCCGCGACGATTTCGTGCGGGCCGTCGTCGGACACCACCGTCACGTCGGCCAGAGCATAAGTTGGGTAACGGTCATCGATCAATTTGCGCAGGGCGCCTTCGGGATCGGGCGTTTGCAGCAGCGGCCGGTTGGCGCGCCGGCGCACGCGGCGGATCAATACGTCGAAATCAGCTTTCAGCCATATCGACACTCCCTGCTCGGCGATCTGCACGCGGGTCTCGGCATTCATGAAGGCGCCGCCGCCGGTCGCCACCACTTTCGGCCCTTCGGCTAAGAGCCGCGCGAGCACCCGCCGCTCGCCGTCGCGAAAATAGGGCTCACCGTGCCGGGCAAAGATTTGTGGGATCGTCATGCGGTGCGCCGCTTCGATTTCGGCATCGGCGTCGACAAAATCGAGCCCGAGCCGCGCCGCGAGCGGCCGGCCGACCGACGTCTTGCCCGAGCCCATCATGCCAATGAGCACAATGCAGCGTCCATCGAGAGCGGCGAGCAGTGCCGTTCCCGGCTGAGAATTATGAGACACGTTCATGGCGCCCTGTCTTATTCCGATCCACACTACGAAATTGCTAAACTACATAAAATCTATGCTTTGCTGTTAAAAGCATTTTATGCCCGTATACCGGGTAATTTTAAATCAACCGGAGGTCGCCATGCGGCGAGGTCTGAAAATTCTAGTGATGGGCCTGACCGGCGCGGGGAAAACCACGTTCTCCCGAGCGCTCGCTCCGCTTTTGAACGCGGTCCATTTTAACGCAGACGACGTTCGGGCAAACATTTCGCGTGATTTAGGATTTGCCCTTGAAGATCGGTTGGAACAGGCAAAACGTATGGGCTGGCTTTGCGACAAAGTTTGTGAGGCCGGTCACAACGCGATAGCGGATTTCGTCTGCCCAACTTCCAGTACGCGCGACGCCTTCGGGAGCGCATTTGTTATCTGGTTAGATCGAATCAGAGAGGGCCGTTTTTCCGATACAAATCTTATATTTGAGCATCCGCAGAAATACGATGTCAGGATTCCATCTATAGGTGATGCCCAGCACTGGGCTCAACGTGTGGCGTCCGAAATTCAGTTGCATGGTCCTGACACGAATTGCGGTGATCACGTTCTTAACCCCGACTCCCTGGTGCGCCTACTTTGAATTGCAAGCGCACCAAACGCTGCCTTCGATAAGCCCGTCCGGGCTTGTCTTCTTCGGAAGGCGGTAGATCAGCTGCGAACGAGGTGTGGCTGGCAAGTCCGGCCAGCAGCACGTAACTGGGAAAATCGACCAACGGATTGTGGAGACCCCGGAAAAAGCGTTGGCACGAGATCAGCGCGGTAGCTGACCTAAAATGTATGCGGCGTCTCCGCCCCATTGACTTTCCGGTTGCAACGGTCAGGTCTTACGCTTTCGGATGGCTCTATGAGCGCGTCGGGGAGTCCCGGACGAGGTCATTGTGAGGCTCTGATCCGTTGCGCATAGGCCCATGGCATGAGGGCGTCGATGTCTTTGGCGAGGTGGCCATTTGCGAGGCTGACGAAGAGATCGCGCAGGTAGGCGTAAGGCTCAACGCCGTTCATTTTGCATGTGCCAATAAGGCTGGCAAATCGGGCCCAATTCCGTCCGCCTTCATCATGGCCGGCAAAGAGCGCATTGCGGCGGTTCATGGCTGGGCTACGGATCGCGTTTTCGACCAGGTTGGAGTCGATGTCGACGCAGCCGTCGTCCAGGAACAGCCGGAACCCATCTTGGCGTTTCAACATATAGGCCAAGGCCTCGCCGAGGTCAGACTTGCGTGAGATGCGCGCGGCCTGAGCTGTCAGCCAGGTGAAGAACTCGTCCACCAACGGGCGGGACAGGTTCTGGCGGACTGCCCGGCGATGTTCGCGATCACAACCTCGGATACTGTCTTCGATTTTGTAGAGAGCGGCGATGCGCAACAACGCCTCGTCGACGATGGGCGAGCCCTTCTTCGGCTTGGCCTTGATCAGTTTTCTGCGGCCATGTGCCCAGCAGAAGGCCAGCCTCAACGGATCGCCGCCCGTGCGGTCTGGCGTAGCAAGGTGCGAGTAGCCACCGTAGGCATCGACCTGGATCGTGCCATTGAAGCCGTCGAGGATTTCTGCGGCATATTCGCCTTTACGCCCAGGCCGATAATGGAACACCACGCCCGGCGGCGCAGATCCGTTCCAACCGCGGTCGTCGCGTAGCACGGCCCAGAGATAACCGGTCTTCGTCTTGCCGCGTCCGGGATCCAACACCGGGGCCGTGGTCTCGTCGACATAGAGCCGCGCGCTTTCCGACATCAGCCGTTTGGCCATGTGGTCTACCACCGGCGCGACCACAGCGCCCGTCCGACCGATCCAATCGGCCAGGACCGAGCGGTCGATCGGCACTCCATGTCGGGCCATGACCGCGGCCTGCCGGTTGAGCGGCATATGTTCGGAATGCTTGGAGACGGCGATCTGCGCCAGTAGGGCTTCGGTCGGCCAGCTGCCTTCCAACAGATGCGCCGGCGCCCTCGCCTGGACCACGCCCGTGCGGCCCTTGGGACACGCGTATTTCGGGCGGATCGTGACGATCACCTGGTAGCGCGCCGGAATTTGGTCAAGTCGTTCAGTCCGATCTTCGCCGATCCGGACCATGTTGCCGCAACCACAGGGGCAAGCAATGCTGTCGGGCTCGATCACCCGCTCGACCCGCGGTAGGCCCTGCGGCAGCGCACGCGCCTTGCGCTCTTTGCGCGGGACGCCCTTTTCGGGATCGGATACGCTGGCCGCGATCTTTCCCTCGACGAAGGCGATCTGGGCCTGAGTTTCGGCAATTGCCGTCTCAAGATCTTCCAGCGCCAGTTCCATCTGCGTCGGATCAAGCTTTTCCGATTTCGGCCCGAACTTCGTACGCCGATAATCCTGAACCTGGCCCTCAAGCTTCTCGATCAGCTGCTTCAGCTCGGTGATGAAGGCGTCCTTCTCGGCCACCACTGCCTGCTCATGCTGACGTGCCGCACGCTCGACCGACAGCTCGAACTGCACCGCCGCAAAGGCTTTCAATACCTCGGGAGGAAGGTCCGGGAACTGGCTGAGATCGATCGGCTGCGACATGCGTCTTCATAGCAAATCGAAGCAGAAAAGCCCAATAAAACAATGCCAAAATCAAGCCGGTGAGTCATCCTGCCGCACTCGGCGCTGTTACCCGCTGCGCCATAACTCGTCGCCAATCGAGACCTTCGAACAAGGCTTCGTATTGAGCCCGAGAAAGACGCATCGTTCCATCCTGCACCTTCGGCCAGGCAAAATTGCCCTGCTCCAGAACCTTGTAGATCAGCACCATTCCGGTGCCATCCCATACCAGGATTTTTAGGCGATCCCCGCGCTTCGACCGGAAGATCACCGTCACCCCGGAATGCGGATCGAGCTTCAACTCGGTTTGCACCATCAATGCCAGCGCCTGATGACCACAGCGGAAGTCCACCGGCCTCGTCGCGATCAAGATCGGTAATCGTTGGCCCGCGACGATCATGCCATCCCTCGCATCGCCCGCACCAGAGCCGCAACCCGATCAACCGGCACATCGCCGGGAACCCTCACCACAAGGTCTACGCCTATTTCTACCGTCATGGTCCCCGAAGTGATCTCGACCGTCTCCGGGATCGGCGAAGCATCGGTAGCAATCTTCGGCTCCGTCATAATCGCCAGTGGCACAAAGGCAGGCTCGAATGGGCCGCTATTCTCGCAAGGCACGCCAGCCATCAGCTCCGCAGGCAGCGCCAGAAGACCCTGACGTGCCTGCCGTCGCCAGTCCGAAAGCTGATGCGCAATGAGATCATGACGACGCGCAACATCAACAACCCGAGCACCAGGCTGAAGGCTTTCCGCTACAATCCGCGCCTTCAGATCATTGGGCCATCGCCGGTTTCCCCGACGAGGCTCGACAACTTCGCATCGCCCAACAAACCCGTGACCATCCGCCATGCCAAATCTCCAGCTTTGCCGAAAATCTTCTGACAGAAACCTCAACGTTCAGAAACACGCGGAATCAATGGGATGCAGGCGGCGCATACCCTAAAATCCAACGATTTCCCTGTTTGTTGCCGCAGCCCAAGCACCTCAGGCGGGGTTGCAAAGAATGGAGCATGGCATTGCCCCATTTTCGTCGCAGCTCGTATCGGTCGATCCACCCTTCCCGCTCGCATGAGGGGCAGCTACCGCCCAGGGTATTCCACTGGGAAAGATCATCGATAGCCGTACCTATCGGGTCCTGGACAGGCCCGATATACGTGATCGCATCCCTGCTCGGGCGACCTATTTCAATGCCGCGACGATGTTTCATCGTTCCACATTTGTTCGCATCCGGGCAGGGTGTCAAGGCGACGGAGAGGGAGCGAATGGAATTCGAGGGAAAGACGACGGCCGAGCTGTTGACGATGCACGCGGCTATCATGGAAGAGCTGCGCGGCCGGAATGTCCTCAGGAGCGCCAACAACCCGACCGGGGACCTGGCCGAATACCTCTTCTGCGCCGCTTTCGGCTGGCAGCAGGCCGCGAATTCAGTCAAGGGGTATGACGCCCTCGACGGTGCTGGAATCAGATACCAGGTGAAAGGCCGCCGTATTCATCAGCGCAACAAATCCCGGCAGCTCTCCGCGATCCGCGACCTGAATGGTTTCGACATCCTCGCCGTCGTTCTATTCGACGATGACTACCAGATCGTCAGGGCAGCGCTGATTCCGGCCGCCACAGTCAAGGAAAAGGCTGTCTATATCGCACACACCAACAGCCACAAATTCCTGGCAAGGGATGGCGTCTGGGAAGTTGCCGGTGTCATGGACGTGACGGATAGACTTCGACAGGTACCGTGAGCCGTCAGCTCGCGTTCGAAAATGTTGCTCCGTCGCGCCAGAAAAATTTGGGCACCAGACCCGCACAACGTTATCGCCGCTTTTTCAGGTCAGGAAATGGGTCCCGCCCCATCGCTTTTGCGATCTTCCGCCAGGCCAGTCCGCCCATGCCAGGTATCCGCAGAATCTCGACTGCAGACAGGTGTTCCATGTCTCCAACCACCTCATATCCGAGCTGGTTGAGCTCAGCGAGGAGCCATGGCCTGAGTTTCAAATCCGCAAGTTTCGTGTCCATGTCGAGATAAGATCAGCCCCTGGAGCGCCCCGCAATTGTAGAATTATACAAAACCTGGATTCGGAACGCTGCGCGGAGTCGCCAAAGCAAGAGACTGATCTATTCATCCCGTTCCTTCGCCAAGGGCCTTCCATACCCCAAGAGCCCGTTTCCGAACCGTGGCATCCTCAATGCGAGTGAACGTCCGAATGAGTTCGATCCCTTCATCGCTGGTGGCGAACTTCATGATTTCCGCGTGGAGGCGGACTTTCGGATCAGCGCTGATCTCCCCGGCGTCGTCGGGCATCTCATCGAAAAAGTGGGAAACCGGGACTTGCAGTGCAATTGCGATCTGTTGAAGGCGGCTTGCTCCCACCCGATTGATGCCCTTCTCGTATTTCTGCACCTGCTGAAACGTCACACCGATCGCGCCGGCTAACTTCTCCTGTGAGATTTCCATTTCGAGCCGCCGCGAGCGAAGGCGACGGCCGACATGAATATCGACAGGATTGATCTTCTTAGGCGTTGCATTCGGATGGCGGCTTAGCATCAGCTCTCCTCGTGCCGTTTCGAATTGTCTGTCCAATAGACTGGTGGCGAGCCGAGATCGTGATGCCGGCCTAGCGAGCGTAGGTAGATGGCGATTTCCCGCAGGAGATGGTCACGATCGCCATATCTTTCCTTGATACGGGCCAGCTTCGGTCCTGCGATCTCATATTCTTCGTCTGATAGGTCGCTATCGCCGATAACATATCCATCGTGACCGATCGCGCAGATATCGCAACCCGTCGCAATGACGTCATCTACAAATGCCGAAATCTCAGCTTCCAGCATCGGTCGCTTAGCCTGGTGCGTTCCCATGCTCTGCCCCTCCCTGCAAAGGACCAGCAACGAGAGGAAGAGATGGCGCGGCTGGCGCCGCGCCATCATTGTCGCCGTCGTTGCTGGCACTATTGATGTTCGTTTGGGACCCGACGTGACTAAGCAGGCTGAGAACGTCACGCAACGTTTCCTCGTCGAAGGTCCGTAGCTTTTCGATAGAGGCCAATAGAAGGGCCGCCGCCGTATCGGTCTTGCCCCACAGATGGGGAGCGGCCGGCGACAGCATTTCTTCCGGACTTGCGCCGAGAACCTCACAGAGATGGACGAGTCTGCTAACGGTGAGCCGGGAAACGTTATTTTCGTAACGCTCATAAACCCGCTCGCTCAGGCCAAGCATTGTCGCGAGTGCCGGAGGCCGATGCTGATTTGTCCTTCAAGTTCGGCGCTGAGAATAACCTGACCGGCGAATGGTTTGCGATAGATCGATTTGCCAATCAGAGGATCGTCTATTTGCTGCAAACCGAGATCTAAAATCCATTGCTCGAGAGACGGCCCTGTCATTCGTCCTGCCGATTATTACTAGTGGGTATGGACCTCTCTAACCCAAACGGTTGTATTTTGGGAGCCCCTAAAGCGCCTAAAATGGAATCAATTTGGCGCATCGCTGACGCGAGCCCGCTCTATGCCTTCGGCACGAAGCCCGCTGAAAAGCGGTCTTCGCCCCTGCGGGTAACGATCGGTTGCGCAAGAGCCGCTGCGCCTCCTCCTCCTTGACTGCACCAATATGCCTCTAAATCCCGTTTACAGGCCGCTTCAAAATCAGCATATTACCTGCCGGAAAATAGCAATCACGAGTTGGTGATGACAAGTCGCTAGCCCTTCTTGTCATGCACCGCGGGGGCCGTCCTGATCTATGAGGCAGGGCGGCCCTTTCCGCATCTGAAATGGCGGCCTGACGGCCGGCTCTGCCTTCCTGAAGGAGGGAAAGAGGGCGCCGCCCTCTCTCCCTCACAAGGGAAAAAACGGTCTCCCCGTCCTTCCTCCCCTCGCCTTCGGCTCGCTCCGTGCAGGATCGACGCGGATCCGCATGCGCGGATTTTACGTCGCCCCTTCGGCTCATGCCTCGGGCGGGCGAACCCCCTCCGTTTTGTTCCCTTGCCTCCCTCTCTCCCGCTGCTCCGCGCGAACTCGGGGAGCAGGAGCGGGGCTCCTGCCCCTCGGGCAGACGCTAGACCGCTTCGCGGAAAGGAAAGGGCTAGAACAATGATGCGCGTGAACACTGCTTACCTGCTGGACCCGGAGACCACGATTTTTAGGCCGGTGGAGCTTCCGGTCGATACGGGTATCCGGCTGATTTATGACTTGATCGGTTGCCGACTGCTTGAAGTCGTACGGTTTGACGAGCGGCACACGCTTTTCGTCGATGAGGACGGATTGCGGGACGGGCTAACCGCCTTCACCATCTTTGAGGGTTTCCCGCAGCCAATCGCCGGCAAGATCGTGCTCGTGGGGGGCGATGGCAGCACCCCGTACACCTCCCCCCTCATCAGCCTTGAAGATGCGGCCAAGCATTTCAAATGCTGCCGCCCGGTTCTGGACCCGGTGTTTGCCAAGGCCGATGAGATTTCGGCCGGTGGCATCATCATCGCCGGAGCGCTCGCAGGCTTGCAATGCCGCATCGAGCGCCGCGCCCCTGTCCTTGTCGAAGGAGAGGCATGATGAAAATCGCAATACTCGAAAACAACATCCTCGCTATCGTCGCAGGAACCTTCGCCGCAACCATTGCGGCGGAGGACATCGAGGCGCAGTTTCACGCCCTCACCCATTTTCCCGACCGGCGCACGAACGCCGAGCTTTCCGAGCTTGCGGAGCGGTTGAACCAGTTCGCCGCTTACATAACCGAGCTTTGGGACAAAGCCTGCACTCCAATTCCGGAACCGGAAATTGAAGCTTTCGCCCGCCGTCACGTCGAATTGACGCGGCGCTATTGGGCGGCGGAAGGCCGTTGCATGAACTGGTTTATCACCGGCCCCGCCCGCTTCCCCGTCGCGCGCAATGAAAAGCGTATGAAAATTGCCGACGCGCGCCGCGCCGACCTGAAGGCGCACGAGGCGATGGCCCGCAAGGCAGTGAAGCGGAAGGCGTTCCCGCATGGTGCAGATGATGAGCCGATCCGTTCCGGCGATCCGGTGGCCCTGCAGAGGATCATGACCCGTATCGAGGAGACGGCGCTTGCCATCGACCGGATGAAAGCCGCAAACGCGATCATTCGGCGGATGGAAAAGGACCTCGCCAGCGAAGAGGACATGATTGCCACCGTCGCCGCGAACACCGGACTTTCCGCCGAAACCGCAGCCAGCGGCATCAAACTAGCACCGTGGCAGTCCCGGCGCGGTTTCACCACGACCAACAGCCGTGCCGAGCTTCGCCGCCTGCAGCAGCGCCTTGCTGTCCTCGCAAGGATGAAGGAGCGCGGCACCCAAAGCCAGGAGGTCGAGACGAGCGCCGGAGCCGTCGAGATCAAGGAGAACGCCGATATCGCGCGTATCCAGTTGATCTTTCCCGGCAAGCCGGACGACCCGACGCGGCGCGTCCTGAAGGCGAACGGCTTCCGCTGGTCGCCGTCTCAAGGCGCTTGGCAACGGCACTTGAACGAGTCCGGACGCCACGCCGCCCAGCGCGTGTTGAAGACGATCAGCGGCGCCAACGCCGCCTGATCAACCGCCCCCATTCGAAGGAAGGACATTCCGATGACCCAGGCAATCTATTTCGTCATGGAGTTTCATGGCACGGGCGACCCCTATTTCGGCGGAACCGCTGGCCGATTGGGCGCTCTACAAGACCGAGGACGGCCGGCACGCTTTCATCAGCGCCGCCGACGCGCAGCGCCGGAAACTGGTCACGGCCTATTATCCGATCACGACGGAGGCAGAACAGGCCGGAACCGCAGCGAGCACACGGAAAGGGCGGATTTCCGCTCTTCCAGCCAAGCTACGGCCCGACCTGCCAACCGGGCAGATTTCATGGATTGTCGGCAACAAGCATGTCGGCGAGGACGATAGCGAACTTTCCGAGGATATGGCCGATAGGGCGAAACGGGCGGGTGCAACCGATGCTGACATGGTGGCGCAAATCGTCACCTATGCCCTTGCCTGCCACCGCGCCAATCAGGCGCTTGTCGCTCACTTCCGGCTGTAGGTGCGGACATGCGACACGAGCGCCGTAGCGTCGAGGTTTTCGACATACCGTCAGGCATGGGCGGAAGCTTCACGGTTTCCATTGTGGAGGAGGTTGCCGCCGATAGAGTGCGGGTGCGCGTCTGGTACGGACGCGCCACCGCGCAGGGCTGGGAGCCTTGGAAGGATTGGGACGGCTACACTTTCGAGGCGAAGCGAGCCGCCCTCACCAACCAGCGGACCATGGCGCTTTTCAAATAGAACGAGGCCGCGCCGACGGCGCGACCTTCATCGAACAGGATGTGTCGCTTGGCAGGTAATCGTGAGAATGCGACCGTTCCCGTGAAGTTTGGCACTTAAATATGAGAATCGTAAAGGCAGATTCCCGTGCTTCAACGCCTTCTCGAAGGGATAAGGTTCTGTTTTCTTTGAAGTTGTAGGCCGACTCCCAAAGTGCTTGACCATCATACACGCCGCAGCCGAATCTCAGTTTAAATGGAAACGGAGGGATATCGTCCGGGCTCTGTAACGCGCCGTGACCAGCGGAATGCACGCTTCACAACCAAACGCGTCACCTATCTCGTTCGCGAATACAAGCTGAGATCACGCTAGATCGGCTCCGGGATCGTGGGATGTTGACAAAAAAGGAGGCGGCTGCCCACCTCAATATCCATGAACATACTCTCGCCAGATGGGCTGAACACGGCCTCGTCACCAGCCATGCCTACAACGGGCACTACTACCTGTACGAGCTTCCGAAGACATATTTACCGCAAAAGCAATGCAGTCGATGGAACCAGCTCATCGATCGCGTCGCCGCGCATAAGCAAAATGCCAGACACGCCAAAACCTTCAACTGAATGCGAAAGAGAGATGCAGTATGAATGCAGATCGTTGTAGATCAGCACTATTCCGGTGCCATCCCATACCAGGATTTTTAGGCGATCCCCGCGCTTCGACCGGAAGATCACCGTCGCCCCGGAATGCGGATCGAGCTTCAACTCGGTTTGCACCATCAATGCCAGCGCCTGATGACCACAGCGGAAGTCCACCGGCCTCGTCGCGATCAAGATCGGTAATCGTTGGCCCGCGACGATCATGCCATCCCTCGCATCGCCCGCACCAGAGCCGCAACCCGATCAACCGGCACATCGCCGGGAACCCTCACCACAAGGTCTACGCCTATTTCTACCGTCATGGTCCCCGAAGTGATCTCGACCGTCTCCGGGATCGGCGAACATCGGTAGCAATCTTCGGCTCCGTCATAATCAAGTGGCACAAAGGCAGGCTCGAATGGGCCGCTATTCTCGCAAGGCACGCCAGCCATCAGCTCCGCAGGCAGCGCCAGAAGACCCTGACGTGCCTGCCGTCGCCAGTCCGAAAGCTGATGCGCAATGAGATCATGACGACGCGCAACATCAACAACCCGAGCACCAGGCTGAAGGCTTTCCGCTACAATTCGCGCCTTCAGATCATTGGGCCATCGCCGGTTTCCCCGACGAGGCTCGACAACTTCGCATCGCCCAACAAACCCGTGACCATCCGCCATGCCAAATCTCCAGCTCTTGCCGAAAATCTTCTGACAGAAACCTCAACGTTCAGAAACACGCGGAATCAATGGGATGCAGGCGGCGCATACGCATTAGGCCCTTTTCAGCATTTTGAATGCCCCGCACCGGCAACACCAGCGAACCACCCAAAGGATGACCTCGCCCTCAAAATTGCGACACTTGAAATCGCTCATTAAAGGGCCGCTGAAAATCGTCACCGCCCATTCCAGCATCATTGTTTTTGCGACAGGGCCCGAAGCTCTACTCCCCCTTGATCATTTATCCTCACGCCATTTCGGACAAAGTCGCGCCGAACAAATTCCACGAAGCTCCTCGTTGCCAATCTGCACGCACTCGCCATCGCCGTCATGGACAGGATTCCACCCCCGGGAAAGCGGAACTTAAGAGCCGGCCAACACGTGCACAGTTTTGTTTGATGTTGAACAATGTCGAACATGCGACATGGCAACCTTGGAAGTCATGTTGTTGTTTATAAATCGTTTTTCGTTTGGCGCACTATATGCAGGGGTTCATCGCAAAGGGATTGAGAGAAAGTTTCTCGCAAGCTGCTTGTGAATGTCTATTTAGACCTCTGGCAACGACCAGTGGACCAGCCGAAGAGAAGGTCAGAAAATGTAAGGTTCCGCAAAACTCATCCAGAATGACAGCGTCGCAATCGAGCGAGGCTGGCGCGTTTGTGCCTGTCTACGATCCATTCAACGGTGTGCTCAATACTGGGCCATGCTGTTCGTACGAGCGCCGGACATGCCTGCCCCTCGGCGGGCTTGCTCGGCGTCTACCATGGCCTGGAACAAGAGCTGGAACGCCAGGCCACTACAGGAAATTTCCTTCGTTAATGCAGTTTGGAAAACGCACTCTTATGGACAGCTTACATCCCGCTTCTCCGAAAGTATTTGTATCTGTTGTTTCCCGCTTTGGCCAATCGGCAAAAGAATGCCCCGCCCGTCCCGCCGTGTATTTCGGCGAAGATTACCTGACGTATGGCGAACTGGACGATCTCACCAGTCGACTTGCCGCCGCGCTTGGCGTTCATGGCTGCACACGGGGCATCGCAGTGGCTGTGTTGATGCCGCGTGGCCCAGCGCTGCTTGCTTGTATGCTAGCGATATTTCGGCTGCGCGCCGTCTACGTACCCCTGGACACGACATGCCCCACCGATCGGCTGCGGGGCATGGTTGAGCGTAGCGAATGCGCCATCCTGGTTACCGCTCCAGACGATTTGGAGCTTGCGCAAGCAATTGCGGGAACCGCTTCGGTCGTCAATGCCGGCCTAGCCACTTCGATACCCGCCTCGGCCACAACATTCCTTGATGTGAAGCCGGGTGATGCTGCCTATGTCATTTTCACGTCCGGAACCACCGGCGGACCAAAGGGCGCGGTGCTCACACATGCCGCGTTGGCCAACCACCTCAATGCCAAAATTGCGGATCTCAGCCTTTGTGCGACCGACCGCGTTGCTCAAACGGCTTCCCACTGCTTCGACATATCACTCTGGCAATTCTTGGCAGGCCTATTGGTGGGTGGAGCCATCGACATTTTGTCTTCCGCTGTTATTGCGGATCCTCGCCAATTATCAAAAACTTTGCACGATCGGAGGATCACGGTAATTCAGTTCGTGCCATCGCTCCTGCGTGCCTATCTCGTTGCCACAGAAGGCGAGAGCACACCTCAGTTTGAGAACCTGCGCTGCATCTCAACTGTTGGCGAACCGCTGTCACCCGATCTATGTCGCAAATGGCTGACGCACCATCAGAAAGTTCCCATCCTCAATCATTATGGCCCAACGGAGTGCGGCGACGGCGTCACGCACCACTTGGTGACACAGCCGCCAGCCGCCAATGAAACTTACGTACCGATCGGCCGACCTATTCCCGGGCTTCGTGTCTACCTTGTCAGGCCGGACAGTGATCCTCTGAAACTTGCATCGAGAGGGGAAGTTGGGGAGCTATGTGTCAGCGGTGCTGGCGTCGCTCGGGGTTACATCAATGACCCGGAACGCACTGCGGCGGTTTTCGTGGCGAATCCGTTCGACGACACGCCGAGCCACAGCCGTTTGTATCGGACCGGTGATTTGGCTCGCATGCGGCCCGATGGTTTGCTTGAGTGCCTTGGCCGAGCGGATCGGCAGGTCAAGGTGCGGGGCTACCGTGTCGAATTGGGAGAAATTGAAACTGTTCTCAACAGCCATCATGGCGTGATGGGAAGCGCTGTAGTCCTGCATCGAAGCCAACATCGACGGGCGAAACTCACCGCCCGTGCAAAACTGGGGTGGGAAAGTTGCGGTGAAAATGCATCAGCCGTCGATGCAGATCTTGTGCCGCCCCGCCTGATTGCCTTCGTCGCTTTGCGCGATCACTGCACTTTGAGAGATCTGCAAGAGCATCTGGGCCGATACTTGGCGCCGTACATGATGCCGGATCAAATTTTTGAAGTGCCGACGCTCCCACTCAATGCAAACGGCAAGCTCGACTACGGCCGCCTGCCGATTCCAGATGGAATGCGCCCGCTGTCCGATGTTGCCTTCGTATCGCCACGATCAGAAATCGAACGACAGCTTGCGAACCTTTGGGAGCAGATCCTGTGCGTGGCTCCTGTCGGCCTCGACGACGCCTTCATCGATTTGGGAGGCGATTCGCTGCGAATGATGTTGCTCGCTAATCGGGTTCACCGCCTTTTTGGTCGCCAGATACAGCCGGGCCAACTTCACCGTTCAACGGTCCGGGAGTTGGCGCGGACGATCGAGCAGGGCGCCGAGACACAGTTGCCTCCCATTATCCGCATTCCTGAGGCGGCGACGAAAGTGGTGCCGCCAACATATCTTCAAACTCACCTGTGGTTCCTCTGGAAGCTCGACCCCCAGGCGCGAAACTACGAGCTTCGGACGGTCGTCAATCTTGAGGGTTTCTTGGATCGCGGTGCATTCGAGGCGGCCTGGACTGATTTACTCCATCGTTTTGACACGCTGCGGGTGAGATTCCTGGAGAAAGATGGCCATCCCCTGATGGCCTTTGACGGGCCGCTACCTCGACTAGAGTACCAAGATCTCTCGTCGTTGCCTTCAATGACTCAAGCCGAGCACGTCGCGGCAATTCAGCGGCAACACAGCGCGCAACCGTTCGATTTGGCGACTGGCCCACTTCTTCGGACCGCCCTCGTTCGTAGGAACGAGCGCCGACACGAGCTATACCTAACTACCCATGAGATCATCATGGACGCATGGTCGCTTTCGGTGTTGGCGCGCGATCTGCGACGCCTCTACGAGAGTCATACGGTTGGCCAGGCCGCAGCTTCGCCAGCAACGCCCGAAATTGGCCTCGGCGACTACGCTCTGTGGGAAGCAAAAAATCTCACCCCTGATCGCTACAATGTTCAAGGGACATACTGGCAGCAGATGTTAAGCGGAGAATTACCGGTCCTCGAGCTGTCAAGCGATCACAAACGCCCCCGACACCTCACATATGCCAGCCACGCCCAAGGGCTAGCATTGGATGCGGGCGTGACGGCCGCGCTTCGTCGTGTGGCTGCTGACAACCGGTCAACATTATTCGCAACACTTCTGGCAGGGTTTGCGATCGTGCTGGCGCAATATGCCGGACAGGACGAGGTCGTAGTGGGCGCGCCTCACGTAGTCAGGCAGCGCCCTGGTACCGAGCAGCTTCTTGGCTTTTTCCTCAATATGCTGCCGCTGCGGCTGAAAATCGACGACACGGAAACCTTCAATACGTTGGTAAAGGGGGTACAGGAAACTGTTTCGGATGCCATCTCACATGGTGACTATCCGTTCGGGCGGATGCTGGAGACCCTTAACATTGCACGACGCAGCAACATATCACCGGTCTTTCAGGTCATGTTCAACATGTACTCGGAGCAACCGGAGGAAGTACACGGAGACGGCGGAAGACTGACCATCACCATCCGTGAACTGGAGCTGGGTTACGCCAAGTACGATCTGATACTCTACGCGCAGGAGGAAGGGGACGGCGTCTATCTTCAACTGACGTATTGCAAAGAGGTCCTCGAGGCACCTCAAGCCGAGCGGATCCTGCGCAATTTGGAACACACGTTGAAGCATTGCGTCGCAGCGCCCGACGCACCGCTCAGTTCTCTCGGACTATTGCACGAGAATGAAGTGCGATTTCTTGCGTCCTTCAACGACACCAGCCGCGATTTCGGTTGCAAGGCAACCTTACGTGAACTGTTCGAGGCCCAGGTGCAACGCACTCCAGAACACACCGCCTTTTTCTGGAACGGAGGCCGAATTTCCTACGCTGAACTGAACGACTCGGTCGACCGTGTTGCCAATGGGTTGGCTGGTCTGGGTGCACGCGCAGGTGATCGAATAGCAATCGCGACAGATAGGGGAATTGCAACGCTGGTGGCGCTCCTTGCTTGCGTGAAGGTGCATGCCGCATATGTCTGCTTAGGGCCTGAGTTGCCGCAAGCTCGCGCTGTTCACATCTTACGGGCAACATCCCCGAAGGTCCTGCTGACCGACAGCGAAGTTCATGCTTCCTGGGCATGCTACGAAAACTCGCCATGCCAGGTGGTTTCACTGAATTCCCTCTCAGGAACCGCTGCGATAGGGGGGGTGCCTCATCCGGTCTTGCCTCATGATGTCCTCCACATCGTCTTCACGTCAGGAACGGCCGGGGAGCCGAAAGGAGTGCGCGTCCCGGCGTCGGCGTGCCTGAACCGTTTGCACTGGATGTGGTCAGAGTTGCCGTTCCTTGCCGGTGACGTTGCAGTGGTCCAGAAGTCCGCAACGCTTGTCGCAAGCACTTGGGAAATTTTCGGTCCGTTGCTGCAGGGGGTTCCCGCTTATTTGCTGTCCCGAGAGGAGCTTGTCATCCCAGAACGGCTGCTGTCCGTGCTTGAAAACCATAAGATCAGTCATCTCCTCGCCGCCCCACCCATCTTGGATGCACTGATCATGGCGCGCTCGACCGGCGGTCCGTCGGCAAGTGCGCTTCGGCTGGTTGCTAGCAGCACTCAGGCACTGCCGCCTGACCTCGTCAAGCGCTTTACGCTCGCGTTTCCAGCCACAAATCTCTTTAATTTCTATGGCTCGACCGAGTGCAGTTCCAATGCCGCCTGGCACCAAGTGGATTATTCACGTCCGCTTGATTCAAGTAATGTTCCTATAGGTCGACCGATTGCAAATGTGCAATTGACCGTGC